>NZ_MQWD01000001.1:1611153-1795389 GCF_002283365.1 Rubrivirga marina
TCGCCGACGGCGCCTACGGCAACGTCCGCGCGCGCTGGTCGCCGGGCTCCGACGTGACGGCCCGGCTCGACCTCGGCGCCGAGGCGTTCGTCGCCCTCGGAAGGGGCTGGGAGGCCTCGGCCGGCGGCCGGCGCCTCGCCTTCGCCGACCGCGACGTGTGGATCGCGACGGCAAGCGGCGCGCGCTACGTCGGCCCGTGGTACGTCCGCGGCCAGCTCGCGGCGGTCCCCGACGGCGACCGCGTGCCGGTCTCCACGCGCCTCCTCGTGCGCCACCTCGGCGATGGAGAGGGCGGCGCGTTCGGGTCGTTCTGGGAGCTCTCGCTGGCGCGCGGGGAAGAGGCCGTCGTCGAGTCGACGGGGCGGACGGCCGTCCGCGGGTCGTGGGCCGTGGCCGGACGGCTCCAACGGTCGCTGTCGGGGCCGGTCGGCGTCACGCTCGGCGCCGGCTACACGGCCGACGGCGACCTCTCCCGCGGCGCCGCCGAGGCGGGCGTGTTCGTGCGGTTCTAGGCGGACCGGACGCGCCCCGCTTCGGCGGACCAGAGCGGGGCGCGAGGGCCGGAGCCGAACGGGCTAGCGCGCCGCGACGAGGCGGGCGGTGCCCGGGTCCACGTCGGTCGGGGTCCCGGCGAGGAGGCCCGCGAGCCAGGCGTCGAACGAGACGCCCGCCGAGACTAGCGTGTACCGAGCACGGAGGAACGTGTGCGCGTCGCCTTCGGCGAAGAACGTCCCCCACGACTCGGGAAGCTGGGCGCGGACGTCGCGGAGGCCGGCCGCGAACTCCTCATCGGTGATGGGGTCGCCCGGGGCCTGGCCGAAGCCGTAGAACTGCTGGAACACGTCGTCGCCGAGGTGGCTGGCGAGGCCGAACGTGGCGTCCGGGTAGCGCGTCGCGTAGTAGTCATAGACGCCCGGGAGCGCGTCGGGCTGGAAGAGCTGGGGGGCGGACGGGAGCGCGGCCGAGCCGTTGTAGAGCGTGACGACCTGCGTCACGAGCTGCGGGCTCAGGACGTTGTCGGCGAAGAACAGCGGGCCCGAGTCGTCGACGAGGAAGAGGTCGGCGTCGTCGAACGTCTGGGCCACGGCGTCGAAGTTGAACAGCGTTCCGAGGCCGCCGGCCGACGAGCCGGCGAGGAGCACGCGGCTCTGCGTGCCGAGGCCGTCCTCGAGGAGGGCCAGCGCCCGCTTGACGTTCTGGTGGCCCACGAACTGCTGCGTGCCGTCGACGCCGGCCGCCTGGAGCAGCGTGTTGTTCGGGAAGCTCCCGGCGTGGACGTCGCCCGTGCAGTACGGCACGTAGACCACGTTCCAGTCGCCGACCGGGTTGGCGGCGGACGTGCTGAACACGCCGGCCTCGCCCGCCTGGGCCACGAGGCCGGCGAAGTCGGTGGCGCCGAACGACGACGGGTTCGTCGAGCACGTCGCGCCGTTGAAGCAGGCGCCGCCTCCCTCGAGGTAAATCATCAGGTCGTCGGAGTCCTCTTGAAGGCGAACGCCGATACCGGTCGGCGAGCCGTCGCGGCAGACGGAGCCCTCGACCTCGACGAACGTCCATTCGCCGGGGGCCACGTCGGCGAGCGGGCCCTCGGGCTCGGACGAGTCGCAGGACGTGAGGGCGAGCGCCGCGAGGGCGAGGGCGAAGAGCGAAAGGCGGGGCATGGGGGGATCGGTGGACGCGGCCCCGAATCTACGTGTGGGGTGAACGGTGTTAAGGGGAATCCTCGGCCCCGCCGGGGCGGTTCGGGCCTCTCGAGGCCACGGCGGCCGGCCGACGCCGGGGCGCCGTTACCTTCTCTCGCCCCTCGCTCTGCGCCGTGACGTACTGGCTCTGGTCCGTGCCGCCCGACGTGTACCCGGCGGCCCTCCGCGCGGGGACGTTCGCGCTGTGGCGTCAGGGGCGCGCGCGGCTCGAGGAGGTCCGCCCCGGGGACCGGATCTTCGCGTACCTCCCGGGCCGGCAGGTCATCGCCGGGGAGTTTGAAGCGATCGGGCCACCGTTCGAGGACGCCACGGCGCTCGCCCCAGGTCGCCACCTTCCGCACCGGCTCCGCGTGCGTCCGGTCGCCGTGCTCCCAGAAGAGTTGTGGGTCCCGCGGGACGGTGTCGCCGACGACCTCCGGGTCCTGGAGGAGTACTCGGAGCACGCACCGGAGACGCGGTTCCGGCGCGTCGTGCAACAGGTGCTGCACCCGCTCCCGCGCATCGACGGGACGGTCCTGTCGTTCGTCGTCCAGGCCCGCCTCGGCACCGATCCCGACGCGCTCATGGGGGCCGTCGAGGCGGTCCGCCAGGCGCGGGCCGAGGCGCTCGACGCGTCCCGTCGCCCCCCCGAGGCGGCGGAGCCTGCGCCCGCCTCGGTCGTGGCCGAAGCCTCGGTGGGCTACGTCGCTCCGGAGGATTTCGACCGAGCAGCGGCGATGGAGCGGTTGCTGGGCGATCTCGCGTCGAGGGGCTACCGCTACGCCCCGTGGGCCGTGGCCGCTTACGTGACCGCCCTCCGCACCAAGCCGTTCGTCCTGTTGGCCGGCGTGACCGGAGTCGGGAAGAGCCGCCTGCCCGTCCTCGTCGCGGAGGCGACGGGCGGCACGTCGACAGTGCTCCCCGTCCGTCCCGACTGGACCGATCCGGCCGAGACAATGGGGTTCGTAGATCTCGGTGGACGGTTTCGTCCCGGTGCTGTGCTCCGTGCGGCGCACGGGGCCGCCGAGGACCCCGATCGGTTCCACACGCTCGTGTTCGATGAGATGAATCTTGGGCGTCCGGAGCACTATCTCGCCGAGGTGCTGAGCCGAATCGAACAGCGTGCTCCGGCGCCCGGTGGCTACGAGAGCCCTCCGCTCTTGACCGAGACGCTTCAGGCCGGCGATGCCCTCTGGCAGGCCGTCCGCCTGCCGCCGACGCTCGGTCTCGTCGGGACCGTCAACGTGGACGAGAGCGCGCACGCGTTCAGCCGGAAGGTGCTCGACCGCGCGTTCGTGATCGAGCTCGTCGCGAGGGACCTCGGCGACTGGCAGAGCGCGTCCGTCGAGGAGTCCACCGACCGGTGGCCGGCCGAGGCATGGACGCCGCGGGCCGTCCGCCTCGGCGAGCTGACCGGTCTGACCGGCGACGAGCACGCGTCGGTCGCCCGCACGGTCGGTGCCGTCACCGAGGCGGGCCACGTTCTCGCCCCGTCCGGCCTCGGCGTGGGCTACCGGACGCGCGACGAGGCGGCGCTGTTCGTGCTGCACGCGGCGGAGGCGCCGGGCGCGTTCCGGGACGAGGCGGAGGCGCCCGTCGACCCGCTCGACCTGGCGCTTCTGACGAAGCTGGTGCCTCGCCTGGATGGCGCCCGCTCGGCCGCTCGCTCGGCGGCCTACGGCCTGCTCGGCTGGACCCTCGATGGCTCCACCGCCGACGCCCGGGACGCCGAACGGATCGTCGACGACTGGATCACCGACGGCCGACCGGAGGCCCTCCCGGACGCGCGCTTCCCTCGGACCGCCGCCCGCCTCGCCCGGATCGTCGAAGGCGCGCTCGACGACGGAGTCGCCTCGTTCTGGGGCTAGGCGTGAGCGTCAGGAACGGGCGGATCGGGAAGGCCGGCCCTCTGACGTCCCACCCCTTCGCATCGCTCGTCGGATCTGGTCGGCCGTCTCCACGAAATCGGCGGCCGACTCGCTGACCGCGGGGTCGACGGGGAGGTGGAGGTCCATCACGAGATCCTGGTCGCTGCCCGAGGAGGTGGCCCCGAGGCGATGGAGCCAGTACGTCATCCGTTCGTTTTCGCGCCCGACGACGCCACGGAGCGTCTGCACGCCGACGCTCGGAGCGACGACGGCGAGGACCGCCAGCAGCAGTTGCCCCACCCCGTGGCCCTGCGCCGTGTCGAGCACCGTCAGGGAGAACTCCGCGATCGACGGCGCTTCCTTGAGCCGGATGAACCGGCCGACGCCGAAGCCGGGCGCGTCGGGGGCCTGGAGGTCGAGGGCGCCCCACGCCACGTGATCGTGCCCGTCGACCTCGGTGAGGTAGCGGAGGTGGGCGTCGCTGAGGGTGGAGACCGACCCGAGAAAGCGGAGCCGGCGCGAGTCGGCCGAGAGCTCGTCGAAGCCGGCCGCGAGTCGGTCCTTGTCAGCCGCGACGACCGGGCGGAGGACGACGGGGCGCCCGTCTCGGAGCGTCAGCCGGAGGACGGGCGGAGTGGACATGGCACGGCGTCGTAGGGGCGGTAGCATACGGCGTGGAGACCCTGTTCACCGTCGACTCCGCCCGCGTCCGCCTGACGTGGAGCGGCCCCCGCCCGGCTCCCCCGGCCGTGGCCCCCATGGCCGTCACCGTCCTCGCCGCCGAGGACCTCCGAGTGACGACGGCCGGTGGCTCGCATGCCATCGCGTTGGAGGAAGAGACGACGTACCTCGTCCTTGTCGAGGGCCGAGACGACCAAGCCGTCGTGCTGGAGCACCGGGACCCCGTCGTCACCTCTGGACTGGCGTCGGCGAATGAGGGTCGCGTGCTCCACGGGCGCATCCGAGTCGGGTCGCAAGCGGGGAGAATCCGCTTCGATGTCCGATCCGGGAGCACAACTCTGTTTCGACTTGAGATGGACGTGCTCCCGACAAAGTTGAACGGTGCGGAGGTGTCGGCGATGCGGTCCGAGGTGGAGGCGGCGGCCGCGGGTCTGGCGGTCGCTGCGCTCCGTCCGACGACCGTCGCGGTCGAGCGGGGGGGCGAGGTGCCGTCGGTGCCAGTCTGGCTCGCCGCCCTCGGCCAGTCCGTCGAGCGGCTGGCCGAGGCGGTGCGGGAGATCGACCGACGGCCGGTGCTCGACGCCGCGCGTTCGGTCTCTGGGCAGCGACCCGGGCGAATCCGGCGCCCCTCGGCGGAGACCTGGCGGGCGGCGCGGCGACGGGGGCTGGCGGGGCCGACGCTCCCGGCACGACCGGCCCACCTCTCGTCTGACACGCCCGCGCACCGCTGGCTGGCCGCCCGCCTCGGTGTGGTCGCACACCGTCTCCGGGTCCTGCTCCGGCACGAGGGAGCACGCCGGTCGAGTGCCCGGCGAGAGCGTGTGGCTCGCGACCTCAGAGCCTTGTTGGCCGAAGTCGATTCGCTCCGGAAAGGGACGCTGATGGAAACGGTCGGAGCACGGGCGCCCTCGGTCCCGCCCCTCGTGCTCCGGCGGCATCCGGTGTACGCCGCCGCCTACGACGCGCTCCGCCAGCTCGACCGCGGGATCGACCTCCGGTCCGGGAGCCTCGACGTGGCGACCCAAGACCTCGCGGTCCTCTTCGAGACCTGGGTCGCGCTCGCCGTCGTCCGCGTGTTCGCCGACGTGCTCGGAGCGGAGCCGCCTGCCCGTCCGTTCGGCGTCGACGCAGTGGGGACCGACGTGAGGCTGCGGCGGGGGCGGAGCCACGGCGTCCGCCTCCAAGGCCGCGGGATGGACGTCGAGATCGTCAACAACCCACGCTTCCCGGCGCCACCCGCGCTGCTCACCCAGCGGCCGGACCTCCTCGTCACGATCCGCCACGGCGGTACGACCCGACGCGTCGTGCTCGACGCGAAGTACCGTCGCGACGACTCCGCCGCGTACCGCCGCCGGCACGGCGCGGCGGGGCCACCCGAGGACGCGCTCGGCACGCTCCACCGCTATCGCGACGCCATCGTCGAGGGGCCGCCCGTCGAGATCGCTGCCGCCCTGTTTCCAGGCACGGCCGACGACGCATTCTTCCGATCCCGCCTGTGGACGAGCCTCGGGAGCCTCGGCGTGGGCGCCATTCCCTTCCGCCCCGGCGACCTCGGCGCGCTCACCCGGTTCGTCGCCGACCTTACTGAATAAGGTTGGCTTCGCGCGCCGCCAGCGCGGCGAGCGGGACCTGGTCGGTCGAGAGCACGTCGGCGCCCGTCGCGAGGATCGCGTCGTACGGCTCGGGCGAGGACGCTGCGCGGGCCGCGGCGTCGATGGCGCCGAACGCCCCCGCCTGCGCCCGGATGCCCACCGCGTGGAGCCGGTCGACGACGGTCGGGTTCGGGACGCCGACCCCGGTCCAGGCGATCACGCGTCCCAGGTCGACGGGGGAGGCGAGCAGGGCGTCCACCTCGGCCGGCGTCTCGGCGGTCGCGGAGACGACGAGGTCCGGGGCGATCGCGAACAGCCGCTCGTGGTCCTCCAGGGAGTACGTGATGACGGCCACGCGGTCGGCCGCGTCGTGCTGGCGGATGGACGCGACGAGCTCCTCGTAGGGCACGTCCGGCTTGACGTCGAGCAGGAGGACGGCCCGGCCGTCGGCCCAGGCGAGGGCTTCCAGCAGCGTCGGCACGCGGAACGTCGTGAGGAGGGAGTCCTCCGTGACGAGGCGGAGGCGGCGGATCTGCGCGAACGTCGTCTGGTCGACGCGGCCCGTGCCGGTCGTCGTCCGGTCGAGCGTCTCGTCGTGCATGAGGACCAGGACGCCGTCGGCCGTCCGTCGGACGTCGGTCTCGATGAGGGCCGGCGCGTGGTTGAGCGCGTACTCGAACGTCTCGACCGCGTTCTCGGGGAGCGCCCGCTGCGGCCCGCCGCGGTGCGCCGAGACGAGGACCGGCGCCGACGCCGTCCACCGGAGCGCCGAGGCGAGCTCCGCCGCCGAGTCGTAGTCGCGGTAGTGGACCGACGAGACCGGCGTGCGGACCCGGTCGGCCGGCCGCTCCTCCAGCCCGAGCGGGCGCGGCGAGCCGCACGCGCCGACGACGAGCGCCAGCAGGACGAGGGCGAGGCGCGTCACGAGCCCGCGGCCTCGGCGACGCCGTGCTTGAGGCGGGCGAGGACGCCCGCGAAGCCGCGTTGGCGCTGCGGCCCAAGGAGCTGGGACACGCCGAGTTGCCGGAGGAGGTCGTCGGGGATGGCCGCGACCTCGCCGGGCGTCGCCCCGTCGTACGCGTCGATCAGGATGCCGACGAGCGCCCGCTGCGTCGGCGCGTGGCCCGGGATGTCGGCGTGGAGGCGGACGACCCGGGCCCCCTCGGCCTCGGTGACCTCGGGGAAGAAGTAGACCTCCGCCTGGCACTCGTGGACGCGCCCCAGGCCGGCGTCGCGGGCCGCCTGGTAGCGGTCGGGGAGGGGCGGGAACTGGCGGGCGTGCTCGAGGAGCAACTCCACCTGGAGGTCGCGCGGGACCGACGCCAACTCGTCGGCGATCTCTTGGAGGCGGGCGTTCATTCCGAGTGGCGAGATCGTCGCGTTAGTCGTCGAGGTCGCCGTCGTCGTCGGGCTCGCCCTTCTCGACGGGCACGCCGACGAGGTTGCCCCACTCGGTCCACGAGCCGTCGTAGTTGCGGACGTCCTTGAAGCCGAGGAGGTACTTCAGCACGAACCACGTGTGGCTGGAGCGCTCGCCGATCCGGCAGTACGCGATCGTCTCGGCCTTCGGGTCGAGGTCCTGCTCCTCGAGGTAGATCGCCTCGAGGTCCTCGCGGCTCTTGAACGTCCCGTCGGCGTTGGCCGCGCGGCTCCAGGGCACGTTCGAGGCGCCCGGGATGTGGCCGGCGCGGAGGGCCGCCTCGGAGGCCGGGTCGTGCGGGGCGTGCGAGATCTCGCCGATGTACTCCGCCGGGCTCCGGACGTCGACGAGGGCCCCGCCGTCCTGCATGTGGGCGAGGACGTCGTCGCGGAAGGCGCGGATCGAGGGGTCCGGCTTCTCGGCCGAGTAGTCGGTGGAGTCGTACTTCGGGACCTCGGTCGTGAGCGTCCGGCCCTCGGCCTCCCACTTGGCCCGGCCGCCGTCCATGACGCGGCAGTCCGCGTGGCCGAACATCTTGAACGTCCAGAAGGCGTAGGTGGCCCACCAGTTCGACTTGTCGCCGTAGAACACGAGCGTCGTGTCGGGGCGGATGCCGAGGCGGGAGCAGAGGGCCTCGAACGGCTTCTGGCCGATGTAGTCGCGGACGTCAGGGTCCTGGAGGTCCGTCTGCCAGTCGACGTGGACGGCGTTGTGGAGGTGGCCGGTGGCGTAGAGCAGGACGTCCTCGTTCGACTCGATCACGCGGACGCGCTCGGTGTCGGCGAGGTGCTTGGCGACCCAGTCGGTGGAGACGAGGACCTCGGGGTGGGCGTACTCGGACATGGTGGGGGAGGGGCGGGGGTGGAAGGTACGAGGCTCGTCGCCGGCGCCGGCGCCGGGGCGACCGCGCGGGCTCTTCATGTTGTCTCCCTCTTAGGTCGATCCCGAAATGGCCTTAACCTCGTGAGGAGCGAGCCTGACCCGCCGAGCGGGCCGCAGCCGGTCCACCGACTGGGGGACGCCCCGGTGCCTTGACAGGGTTTTCCGGGGCCAGGTATATTCGCTCCCGTCGCCTTAACACGCCCTACACCGAACCGCCCACCCGCTCAGGTTGATACCGTCCTCCATTTGCCAGGACCAGCAGCCAAGCGTGCGTGGGTACGCCAGGGCGACACGCGACCGTGGGGTCGCACGGGCCGCTCGGTCGGCCCACGACCCAGACCCGGGGCTTAGGACTCGTCCCGGACGCCCCACAGCCCCGGCCCTCGGGTCACGGCATCATCCGACCGGCGTCTCTTGACGCACTTCCAATCCCGGGCCACCGGCGCCCGGGCTCACACACCACCCTTCAGGAGGTAGCAATGTTTCGTTCACTGAGCACCGCCGTGCTCTTGCTGCTGTTCGCGCTGCCCGGCGTGGCACTGGCGCAGAACACCGGCAAGCTGTCAGGCCGCGTGACGGACGCCGATACCGGCGATCCCCTCATCGGCGCCAACGTGTATCTCGCCGACATCCAGCGTGGCGCGGCCACGGACATCGACGGCAACTACACCATCCTCGGCATCCCCGTCGGCCAGTACGACATCCAGTACTCGTACACGGGCTACCAGTCCGAGTTGATCACGGGCGTCGAGCTCTCGCAGGGCCGTACCCGCGTGGTCGACGTCGAGCTCTCGTCCGAGTCGCTCGGAGAGGTCGTCGTCGAGTATGAGCGGCCGCTCATCCAGGCGGACGCCATCGGCGTCCCGAAGGTCGTGACCGGTGAGGACATTCAGAACCTCCCCGTCCGCGGCGTCGAGGGCGTGGCCTCGATCCAGGCCGGCGTCGTCTCCAACGACGGCTCCGGGACCCTCAACATCCGCGGCGGTCGCGGCGAGGAGGTCACGTACTACATCGACGGCGTGAAGGTGATCGGTGGGGCCGCGGGCCGCGCCGTCCCGCAGCAGGCCATCGCCGAGCAGGAGATGCTCATCGGCACGATCCCGCCCCAGTACGGCGACGCGACGGCCGGCATCATCTCGATCTCGACGCGGTCCGGCGGCAACGACTTCTTCGGCTCGCTCGAGGCCATTACCTCGACCGGCCTCGACTCGTTCGGCTACAACCTCGGCGCGCTCACGCTCGGCGGCCCGATCGTGAAGGACTTCGCGAGCTTCTTCGTGTCCGTCCAGGGGACGTACTCCGAGGACGACTCGCCCTACGCGCTCGAGACGCTCCAGCTCAACGACGACGTCTACAACGCGATCCAGCAGTCGCCCCAGGTCGTCCGCGTCGACCGCGCCGGCTTCGGCGACGCCGCCCCGACCGGGACGCTGTTCACCGACGACGACTTCTACTACGTCGGGATCCCGGCCTCGGTCGACCCGTCGATCGACTTCGACCCGAACGACCCGGACGCGACGCTCGCCTTCACCGACGAGGAGCTCGCCGAGGCGCTCGGCATCGACGCCGGCCTCATCGCCGGCAGCCCGTTCCTGGCCTACGACCTGTTCACGGCGGATGACGTCGACTCCCGGTTCTTCAGCCGTTCGGGCAAGGACGACCCGGCCACCCAGATCGCGACCTCGGGCAACCTCGAGTTCCGGCCGGTCACCGGCGTGAACCTCCGCGTCGGCGGGGCCTACACGTACAACGAGGACCGCGGCTTCTCCTTCGACCGCTCGCTCTTCAACCGCGACCGGTTCTCGACGACGGAGGACGAGGTGGCCCGCGGGTACGTCTCGCTCCGGCAGGTCCTGTCGAACACGGCGTTCTACCAGATCCAGGCGGAGTACTCCAACCGGTTCCAGCAGAACTACCCGGACGAGTTCGGCAGCGACATGAGCGACCTCCTGTTCTACGGCGACATCGACGCCGAGCAGAACGCGGTCGCCCGTCGGTACTACAACTACAACGCGGGCACGGGGACGTACACCCCGACCTACAGCGACGGGGCCATCAGCCCGGTCGGCGCGAACCAGGGCATCGGCTTCAGCGCCCCGGGCACGCCGCTGACCGGCTACTCGAAGTTCAGCCAGGACCAGTTCCGCGTCTTCGGTTCCGCCCAGACGCAGGTCGGCGTCCACGAGCTCTCCTTCGGTGGCGAGTACGAGACGCAGACCCAGCGCTCCTGGTCGATCGGCGGTGCGTTCGCGCGCGATCTGGCCGAGTGCTACGACGACGGCAGCGTCGAGCTCGCGTGCATCGACACGGACGGCGACGGAAACAACGACGCCGGCGTGACGAGCTACGAGCAACTCCCGTTTAGCATCGGGTTCGATAACCCGCGCGCTCGGGTCCGCTACTATGGCTACAACTACCTCGGCCTCGAAGAGGTCGACACGGACGACGTCGACGCCTACACGTCGAACCAGAGCCGGAACGTGGCCCCGTACAAGCCGCTCTACTACGGCGGCTACGTCCGGGACCGGATCGAGTACCGCGACCTCGTTCTCGACCTCGGGCTCCGGCTCGACGTGTTCGACAACAACACGCGCGTGCTCCGCGACCCGTTCGCGCTCGTCGACATCTACCGCGTCGACGACGTGCTCTCGGGCGTCCAGGGGATCAACCCGATCAACAACCTCCCGTCCAACATCGAGGGCGACTACGCCGTCTACGTGAGCGGGCAGAACGTCGTGGGCTACCGCGACCTCAACGGCAACTTTTACAACACGCAGGGTGGCGCGGTCACGGCCGACCGGATCCTCTCGACGGCCGGCGGCTCGCCGGCGATCGACGAGACGTCGGGCGGCCAGCTCACGGTCGACGCCTTCCGCGACTACGAGCCGCAGCTGACCGTCATGCCGCGCATCGGCGTGACGTTCCCGGTCACCAACCGGGCCCTGTTCTTCGCGTCCTACAACGTGACGAGCCAGCGCCCGAGCGAGAACGCGTTCGCCTCGATCCAGGACTTCGCCTACGCCTCGGAGAGCGGCGGCACCCTGAACAACGCGGACCTCAAGCCGGAGACGACGACCCAGTACGAGCTCGGCTTCCGCCAGAGCGTCCTCGACCGGGCCGCCCTCACGGTCTCGGGGTTCTACCGGACCCAGCGTAACAAGATCACGCTCCGGACCTTCAACCAGGCCTTCCCCTCCGGGTACACGGCCTACACGAACCAGGACTTCAGCACGACCAAGGGCGTCGAGTTCGCCTTCGACCTCCGTCGGACGCGCAACCTCCAGGTCAACGCGAACTACACCCTCCAGTTCGCGGAGGGGACCGGCTCCGACGCGCAGTCGGCCAACCTCCTCTCGTTCCGGACCACGACGTTCATCTTCCCGGAGACGCTCTCGCCGCTGGCCTACGACCAGCGCCACAACGTGAACGTCTCGGTGGACTACCGGCTCGGTCAGGGCGAAGGCCCGATGATCGGCGGTGTCCGTCCGTTCGCCGGGTTCGGTCTCAACGTCCTCGGCGTGTTCAAGAGCGGCAACCGCTACACGCAGCTCGACGAGGGGGCGTTCACGTCGGACTACGCCCAGAACATCGGTCTCCAGATCACGGGCGAGCCGAACGAGGTGGTCATCCCGGCGACGACGCGCCTCGACCTCAAGCTCGACCGCGGGTTCAACCTCGGCGGTGCCAACCTCCGCGGCTACCTCTGGATCCAGAACCTCCTCGACACGGACAACGTGGTCGGCGTCTACCGGACGACCGGCAACCCGGACACCGACGGGTACCTCTCGACGGACCCCGACGTCATCGCCAACCTGGGCAGCCAGATCCAGCGTGACGCCTACCGGTTCCTCTACTCTGAGTACGTGGGTGGCCCCGTGACCCCGGGTGGCTACAAGACCTCCGGCGGCAGCTTCTACAGCCCGCCGCGCCGGATCCGTCTCGGCGTGACCCTCGACTTCTAGACCCCCCGAGTTCGTCCCGCCCGCGGCGCGCTTCGGCGCCCGCGGGCGGGAGCTCCGGTCCCCGACTCCGACTTCTCCCTGAACATGACTACCCTTACCACCCTCGCTCGCCGAACGGTCGTGGCCCTCCTGGGCGCCGTCCTGCTCTCGGCGGGCGTCAGCGCCCAGAAGGCGCTCCCCGAGGGGTTCGACGCCCCGCCCGCGCAGCTGAGCGCGGCCGCGGCCGAGGCCACCGCCGCGGCCGGCGCCGCCGAGTGCTCGCTCGGCGCCGCCGAGGTCGACCTCAACGTCAACAACGTCCGCGCCAAGATCTACAACATCGGCGGCCTGTTCTGGCGCGGTGGCGGCGCCCAGTACGAGGTGCCGTACAACCCGGACTCCCCGACCCCGGGCCCGAACTCGATCTTCGCCTCGGGCATCTGGATCGCCGGCCTTCAGAACGGCAACGAGAACGACCTCCGCTTCGCGGGCTCGACCTACAGCAACTGGGAGTTCTGGCCCGGCCCGCTCGACGAGAGCGGCCAGACCACGACCCAGCGGTGCGCCAACTTCGACAAGCTCTGGAAGGTCAACCTGAGCGACCTCGAGGACTACTCCGCCAACGGTGAGACGGCCACGACCAACCGAGACCTCCTGACGTGGCCCATCGCCCAGGGCGCCCCGTACTTCCGTGACACGAACGGGAACAACCGGCGCGACCCCGACGAGCCCCGCCTCGAGCTCGACCTCGGCGACGACGGCTATAGCGTCACGCGTGGCGGCGGCGCCACGCTCGACCTCGCCGCGGGCTTCCGGCCCGACCTCATCGGCGAGCAGGCTGTGTGGTGGGTCATGAACGACAACGGCAACACCCACGGTTGGAGTGGCAAGGCGCCGCTCCAGGTCGAGGTGCGCGCCCAGGCGTTCGCCTTCTCGACGGCCGACGCCCTCAACAACACGACGTTCTACCGCTACCAGTTCATCTCGCGGAACTCGCAGAACATCGAGGACACGTACGTCTCGCTCTGGTCCGACCCGGACCTCGGGCAGTACACCGACGACTACGTCGGCAGTGACCCGGCCCTCGGCCTCGGCTTCGTCTACAACGGCGACAGCGTCGACGAAGGCGCGGCCGGCTACGGCGCGCTCCCGCCGGCCCTCGGCTACGACTTCTTCCAGGGCCCGCTCGTCGGCGACGGCGAGGGCTCGGACTACAACGACGGGATCGACAACGACGGCGACGGCCTCATCGATGAGGAGAACGAGCGGCTCCAGGTCGAGACGTTCTACTACTTCACCAACCAGGGGGGCCCGACGGGCGACCCGTCGGCCAGTGAGGACCGCGGCCTCGTGTCGTACCGTCTCATGCAGGCCCTCTGGAAGGACGGCGTCCCGTTCACCCGCGGTGGCGACGGCTACAACCCGGGGAGCACGGACTTCACCAACTTCGCCTTCCCGGACGACCCGCCGTCCTACTGGTCGGAGTACAACTCGAACGGCCTCGGCCGGGCGAACCTCCCGGACGACCGCCGCTTCGGCGTCGTGACGGGTCCGTTCACCTTCAAGCCGGGTGACATCCAGGAGCTCGTGTTCGGCATCGTGTGGGCCCAGGCCCCGCAGGCCTGCGCGGCCACGGCGACGCCGCAGATCGCCTCGCTCCAGCAGCTGAAGTTCGACGACATCACCGTCCAGGGTGCCTTCAACGCCGACTTCAACCTCCCGAGCCCGCCGCCGGCCGTCACGGTCCAGGCGACGCCGCTCGACCAGGAGATCGTCCTCCAGTGGGACAGCGTGACCGGGGACAACAACGACATCTTCACCTACTCGGTGCAGAGCCCGTTCGCCATCTCCGGCGCTCCGGACGAGACGTACGACTTCGAAGGCTTCAAGGTCTTCCAGTACCGCGACGCCCAGGACACGGAGGGGACCCTCATCGGGACCTTCGACCTCAACAACTCGGTCACGACGGTCATCGACGAGGGCCTCGACTGCGCCACCGGCGCCATCGTGAACAACGTGGTGGCCCAGGGCAACAACAGCGGCACGGCGACCAACACGCCGACCTCGATCCTGATCCAGAACGATGCCTACACGGGCAACGAGCTTCGGAACAACACGACGTACTACTTCGGCGTCCAGCCGTACGCGTACAACGAGTTCTCCTCGCCGAACCGGATCTTCTCCGCGCCGGTGACGCGCGTCTCAGCCCGCCCGTCGCAGGTGGCCGTCCGCAACGACGGCACGGTCCTCCGGTCCTCGGCCGGCAGCTCGATCGCCGTCCAGGCGGCCGAGGGCAACGTCGGTGGCGGCGTCATCACGGCTCGCGTCGTGGACCCGTCGCAGATCACGGGTGACACCTACCGCGTCACCTTCTTCGAGTCGACGGACGATGAGGGTCACTCGTTCACGAACTACCGCATCGTCAACTCGGACACCGGCGAGATCATCCTCGACGGGGCCGAGTACTTCGCGGAGAACGGCGTGCCGCTCCGGCAGATGACGGACGTGGCCCGCGCCGACGGCCTCGCCTTCGACGTCCAGGGCCCGGACCCCGGTCCGCTCTCGGCGCCGGGCGCCGACCCGGCGTTCGTGGAGATCACCGGCCCGGGTGGCGTCGACGCGTGCGGCGCTGGCGCCGCATCGACGGGCGGCTGCCCGCTCGGCAACTTCATCTACGGCTCGTACAACTCGACGGCCGACTACGTGGGCTACCACCAGGGTGACGGTCCGGAGTTCAGCATCGGCAACTTCGCGCCGAACGACTACGAGATCCGGTTCACCGACGCCGGTGGGTACGCGGTCTACGGGTTCTCGACGGACAACGTGATCCCGGTGCCGTTCGAGGTCTGGGACATCGGCCTCACGCCCCCGGGCGCGGCCAACGACCCGTCCGACGACGTCCGGATGATCCCCTTCCTGTTCGCCGACGGCCCGAACGAGTGCGTGTTCGAGTACGGTGGCCCGACGATCTTCGGGCTGGGCAACATCACGCAGCGGATCTACGGGTACTACGCGACGACGTCCTACGCGGACTTCGCCGCTGCCGCGGAAGCCGCTCTCGCGGGCGATCCCGACCAGTGCGCGGTCTCCGTCGAGGCGTACAACGTGGCCAACACGGGCCTCGGCCGTCCGATCCAGCGGTTCGTGATGGAGCAGGCTGGCGCCGGGATCGACGAGCTGACCGGCACCGTCATTCGGTTCTACACGAGCGATCCGAACCAGCCTGGGGACACGTTCATCATCGACACGGGTGACTCGGCGGCCCTCACGGGTGACGCCGAGACGGCCGAGGCCGCCCTCGACCTCATCGCGATCACGCCGAACCCGTACCGCGGTGCCTCCGGCTACGAGGTCTCGGGTGACCAGCGCATCGTCCGCGTCGTGAACCTCCCCGCAGAGGCGACCGTCCGGATCTTCACGCTCAGTGGCACTCTCATCCGCGAGCTCGAGAAGGTCAACGACGGGAGCACCACCATCGACTGGAACCTCCAGACGGCGGCCGGTCTCCAGGTCGCCAGCGGCATCTACCTCGTCCACGTCGAGGCCCGTCGGGCCGACGGCAGCGTGATCGGGGAGCGGGTGCTGAAGTTCGGCGTCGTCCAGCGCCGCGTGCAGCTGGACGTCTACTAAGCGTCGGACGCCTCACCATCCGCACACACACAGAGACCTTACTCTCATGACCCGCACACTTCTCATCCTGGCCTTCCTGGTGGGCGCCCTCGCGGCCCCCACCGAGGCCCAGACGCGTGAGGTCGATGGGGACGAGCGCGCCGGCACGGCCGGCGCCTCGTTCCTCCTCGTCCCCACGACCGCACGCACGACGTCCCTCGGCAACGGCCTCACGGGCGGCCTCAACACGCTCTCGGGCGTGGAGGCCCTCCAGTCGAACCCGGCCTCCCTTATGGCCAACGACGGGACCGAGGCCCTGTTCAGCTACAACAACTACGTGGCTGACATCGGCGTCAACTACTTCGGCGTGGCCCAGGCCTTCGGTAACTCGAACATCGCCCTCTCGGTGATGTCGTGGGACTTCGGGGACCTCGTCCGCACCGACGCGCAGTTCTCGGACCCGTCCGACCTCACCTTCGACGCCTCGGCGGTCGTCGTCGGCGCCTCCTACGCCCGGGCCTTCACGGACCGGATCGCGGCCGGCGTCACGGTCAAGGCCGTCAACGAGTCGATCGACAACATCAACGGCAGCGCCGTGGCCTTCGACGCCGGCATGACCTACACGGTCGGCGAAAGCGGGCTCCAGTTCGGCGTCAGCCTCCGCAACTTCGGGACGAAGATGAGCTACTCGGGCAACGGCCTGAGCCAGTCGCTTCAGTTCGACCCGAACGGCGGCACGTTCCCGGTGGCCATCGAGGCCGACGACTACGAGCTCCCGTCGCTCCTGAACTTCGGCGCGACCTACTCGCGCCAGTTCGCGGGCGACCTCTCGGCGTCGGTCCTCGGCAACTTCCGCTCGAACGCGTACGACCAGGCGGAGTTTGCCGGCGGCCTCGAGCTCGGCTACGCCGACCTCGTCTACGCCCGGGCCGGCGTCAACGTCATGCCCGAGCAGGACATGAACGAGTTCGAGATGTGGAGCGTCGGCGCCGGCGTCAACGTCCCGGTGTCGAACTCGTCCCTCTCGGTCGACTACGCCTACCGCTCGATGGGCGACCTCGGCGAGACGAACCTGATCACCGCCAAGATCGGGTTCTAAGCGAGACCGTTTGGTAGACCTAGAGGCGGCTCCGAGCGATCGGGGCCGCCTCTTTTTTGAGCCTACCCGCCTCGGTGGAGGATCCGCCGAGGCGGCTAGGGCTGGCCCTGGGGCTGGAGGTCCGGGACCGGCAGCCCGGCCAGCGCCGCGGCGATCCGCGCGGCGTGGATCCGGCCGTTCTCGATGAACCACCGGCTCGTGGCGTAGCCGCCGCAGACGGTCCCCGCGAGGTACACGCCGGGCCGCGTCGACTCCATCGTGTCGAGGTCGACGACCGGCGCGCGCTCGGGGCCCTCGAACGTGAGCCCGAGCGCCTCGAGGAGCGAGTAGTCCGGGTGGTAGCCCGTGAGGAGGAGGACGAAGTCGGCCGGCACGGTGCGCTCCCCATCGGGCGTCGCGAGGCGGACGGCGTCGGGCGTGATGGCCTGGACCGTCGTGTGGTAGAGGGCCTCGATGGCGCCTTCCTTGATCCGGTTGAGGAGGTCGGGCCGGATCCAGTACTTCACGCTCGTCGTGATCTCATCGCCCCGGACGACGAGCGTGACGTCGCCGCCGTGGCGGTTGATCTCGAGGGCCGCCTTGGCCGCCGAGTTCTTGGCGCCGACGACGACCGTCTTCCGGCCGCTGTAGCGGTACGGCTCCTTGTAGTAGTGCGAGACGTGGGGCAGGTCCTCGCCCTCGACGCCGATCCGGTTGGGCTGGTCGAAGAAGCCGGTCGCGACGGCGACGGCGCGGGCTTCGTGGGTCCCCTTCGACGTGACCACGCGAAAGGCGCCGGCCTCGCCGTCGGCCTGCTCCACGCGCTCCCCGAGGCGGACGTCGAGGCCCTCGCGCTGGGCCACGCTCCGGTAGTAGTCGAGGGCCTCCTCGCGCCGCGGCTTGTAGTAGGTCGTCGCGAGCGGGTGCCCGCCGATCTCCAGCAGCTCGGGCGTCGAGAAGAACTCCATCTGCGTCGGGTACCCGACGAGGGAGTTGACGATCGCCCCCTTCTCGACCACGCGCGCCGTCAGGCCGACGCGTTTGGCTTCGAGGGCGCACGCCAGCCCGATCGGGCCGGCGCCCACGATGAGGAGGTCGACAGGAGAGGAGTCGGTGCGTGCGTCCATGCGGGTGCAACCGGGGGCGGCGGGGGCGGTTGCCGAGACCGCGTCAAAACGCGGCTCAGGAGGGCTCCGCCGGTCGGTGAGGCGGCGGCTCGCCGTCGGCGCCGTCGCCGGCGACCGTCGTGGGGTCGGGCGGAGCGGCGCCGCGCCGCTGGCGGAAGAACGAACGGAGCAGGTCGGCCGCGGCGTCGGCCTCGACGCCGGAGACGGTCTCGATCTGGTGGTTGAGCCGGCGGTCGCCGGGGATGTCGTAGAGCGTGGAGGCCGCGCCGGCCTTCTCGTCGAGCGCGCCGAACACGAGCCGGTCGATCCGGGCCCAGACGAGGGCGCCGGCGCACATCGGGCACGGCTCGAGGGTGACGTAGAGCGTGCACCCGTCGAGGAACTTCGTCCCGAGCGTCTGGCAGGCGGCCGAGACGGCGAGCATCTCCGCGTGCGCCGTCGGGTCGGCCAACCGCTCGACCTGGTTGTGCCCGCGCCCCACGACCTGCCCTCCCTTGACGACGACCGCGCCCACGGGGACCTCCTCCGCTTCGAACGCGCGCTCGGCCTCCATCAGCGCGAGTCGCATCCACCGGCGGTCGGGGTCGAGGAGAGAAGACAGGGCCATGGCGAGGAGGGGACGGGGGTCCCCTATGTCCAAGCGGCCCGTCAAAAGTTCCGTCGCCCCACTCCCTCCGCCTCGGCACCGAGGCGGGCGACGCCACTAGGCGGTCCGGGCGAGCGGCATCGTCATGCAGCGGGGGCCGCCGCGGCCGCGCGAGAGCTCGTTGCCCGAGAGGCGGACGGCGATGCGCGCGTCCGACGATGGGGCGGTGTCGCCGTAGAAGTCGAGAAAGCTCTCGGCGTCGACGACGTGGAAGCCCTCCGCGCGGAGGGCGTCGTAGGTCGCCCGGTTCCGGTCGTAGCCGACGACGAGGCCCGGGCGGATGGCGAACAGGTTGGCCCCGTCGGTCCACTGCTCGCGCCGCTGGCGGACCGGGTCGTCGCCCCCGCACTTGACGAAGGAATACGTCCGCCCCGTGACGTCTTCGAGCGCCTCCCGGAGCGTCCGCCGCGGCCGGAGCCGGAGGTCGGACGTGTCGCCGTCGACGGCCTCGATCACGAACGTGTGGTCCTGCGCGTCCTCGATGATCGGCGGGAAGACGACGCACGTCTCGGGGTCGGCGAAGGTGAACACCGTGTCGAGGTGCATGCAGTAGCGCGCCTTCGGGAGGTTCACCATGATCACGTGCTCGACCGACGTCCGCTCCAAGAGCTCGCGGGCCGCGGCGAGCACGCCGCCGAGGCTCGTCCGCTCGCTCTGCCCGATCAGCACCACCCGCTCGTCGACCACGAGGAGGTCGCCGCCCTCGAACGACACGTCGTCGGGCAGCTCGATCACGTTCTCGCGGACCTCGTCGAAGCGCGGGTGGTGGGCGTAGATCGTCTCCATGATCACGCTCTCCGGCGCCCGGGCGGCCGTCGCGGCGTGGCTCAGCAGGACGTGCCCGCCCACGACGGCCGAGAGGTCGCGCGTGAACATGAGGTTCGGCGTCGGGAGCGCCGTGACCGGGAACGGCGCCTGGCCCGTCGTGGCGAACCGGAGGAGGCCGTCGGCATCGAGCCCCTTCAGCTCCGACTCGTAGGCCTCGAAGTTTCGGTACGGCATCCGCTCGATGAGGCCGTCCACGAACGCCGTCCGCGCCTCGTCGGCGTCGAAGGCCTCGTGGAGGAGGGCCGTCACCTGGAGGACGGCGTCGTCGCGGCCGACGGCGGCTTGGAACAGGCGGACGAGCGTCGCGTGCTCCTCGCGGGCCTCCTCGACGAACAAGATGTCGTCGAACAGGAGCTCCTCCGCGTTCTCGGGCGAGACGAGCGCCATCTCTTCGCCCGGCGTGTGGACGACGACCTGCTGGAGCGGGCCCGTCTCGGACGGGATGTGGAGCGGGGCGACGGCGGGTTCGGCAGACATGGTGCTTTGGGGATCCCCCGGAAGCTACGAGGGGCGCCCCGCCCGCCCGGTCACCGCCGGGTCTTCTCCCAGACCAGCTCGAAGAACCGGAGGACGGCGGCCACGACGATCAGCACGATCACCACCTTCACGACGAGCCCGAGCAGCCACCCGGCCAGCTTCAGGACGAACGCGAGCACGCCGAACGCCGCCACGAGCACGATCGCGGCGAGGAGGATTTGGAGGAGGCGCTGGATCAGCATGGTCCGGGTCAGAACTGGAGGACTTCAAAGGAGGCGATCGCCGAGCCGGCCGAAGGGCGCCCGCCTCCGATCACGATTCGTCCGCCCCCGAAAATAGTTGCGGTGTGTTCGGACCGCGGCACACGCAGTTGGATTCCGGGCACCGAGAACACCCGGTCGATGCCGGGGGCGTAGACCTCGACCGACCCGAGGGGCTCTCCGCCGGCGGTGCGCCCGCCCGTGACGAGGGCCAGCCCGCCCCCGAGGTCGACCGCCTCGGCGTCCGTGCGGGGGGTGGCGAGCGGCTCGCCCGGCCGCACGCTGAGGCTAAAGGGGAACGTTCCGGTGCCCGGCGTCGACCAGCGGAGGTCCAGCGTGGCCCCCTCGGCCCCGTCGAGCCCGACCGCCACGGCCGACCGGTCTCCGATCGGGGCGAGGGCCGGTCCGGCGAGCGCGGCGAACCCGCTGGCGCCGCCCTCCGGCGAGAGCCGCGTGAGGGTGAAGCCGAACCCGCGGTCCCCGTCGACGCGGTACACGTCGACCGTCGACGAGGCCGCGGCGCCGGGCGTCCGGCCGCCGAGGAGGTAGACGTAGGTCGTGCCGTCGAGCAACACGGCGCGGGCGACGTGTCCGCTCCGGGCCGGCTCGCCGCCGTCGACCTGGACCGTTCGGGCCTCCCCGTTTGGTCCGATCCACTCCGGCGGGCGGACGAAGTCGGACGGGGCCGAGGGCGCCTCGGTGCTCGCGCCGCCCATGAGGAGCACGCCGTCCAGGAGCTCCGTCGCCGTGTGCCCACCGCGCGCACGCTCGAGGTCGATCTCGAACGCGAGGATCTGTGTGCTCACCAGCTGGAGGATCGTGGCGGACGCCAGCGGGGCGCGCGACACCCCGAATCCACCGCTGACGAGCCCCTGTCCCGTGGTCCCCAGCGGGGCCGACGCCGCGCTCGTCCGCGCCGGGAGCCCCGTCGTTGTGCTGATGACGCCCTGGGTGAGCGGGAGGTAGACGGCGTAGAGCGTGTCGCGGCGGAGCGGCCCGTCGTCGCCGAAGAGAGTGTACGGGATCGCGTTTAGGCCGCGTATGAGTCGGGCGTCGTAGACGAAGGCCTGGAGCGTCGTGTCGTAGGGGACCTCGACGTCCTCCACCTGGAGCCCGAGGCGGAGGCTCGCCGACTCGGGCACGAACCGGATCTGGAGGTCCGGGGAGGTCTGGACTTCGCTGAGGTCCGGGGAGATGAGGACCGGGGAGATGTCGCCGTCCGACCCGATCGGGACGCGGTCGCAGCCGACGACGGCGAGGAGCAGGCAGGCGAGGGCGAGGCGGCGCACGGGCTAGGCGGGGGGGGCGTCGTACTCGACCCGGTCGAGGACGAGGCCGTGGGGCGGGGCAGCGGGGCCGGCGGCGCGGCGGTCGCGGGCCGCCAGCACGTCGGCGACGTCGGAGGGCGACCGCCGTCCGCGGCCGACCTCGACGAGGGTACCGACGATGCCGCGGACCATCCCATGCAGAAATCGGTCCGCCTCGACCTCGAAGTCGAAGTCGCCCGGCCGCGCGCCCGGCCCCCAGCGGGCCAGCCGGACGGTGCAGACGCGGTTCGTCGTCTCCGACTTCGTCCGGCAGAACGACGAGAAGTCGTGGCGCCCGACGAGGCGTCGCGCCGCCTCGTTCATGGCGTCGACGTCGGGCGCGGGCCAGAGGTGCACGCGCGTCCGGCGGTCGAGCGCGCGCGGCTCCGTCGCCGCGTGGTAGACGTAGCGCCGCCGCCGCGCGTCGTAGCGGGCGTGGAACCCGTCGGGCGCCGGCGCGACCGCGAGCACCGCGATCGACGGCGGGAGGAGCCCATTGAGCGATGCCTTGAGCCGGAACGCGTCCACGGCCGCCTCGGTCACGAAGTGGGCCACCTGGCCACGCGCATGGACGCCCGTGTCCGTCCGCCCCGATCCGACCACGGCGACCGGGTGGCGGAGCGCCACGGCGAGGGCGTCCTCGATCGCTCCTTGGACCGTCGGCCCCTCGGGTTGAATCTGCCAGCCCCGGAAGTCGGTGCCGTCGTATTCGATCAGGAGGCGGGTGGTGGGCACAGAGCCGAGGGGAGGGGGATCCGTAAGGTGAGGCGGCGCCCGAAAAGTTCCGCCAGCTTTCGGGGCTGCGGCTGGCAGACCCGTCCCGGCTGGACGGACCTTCGAGTCCCCCGCCTCCTTCCCTGTGCCCCCCCGCATCTACCTCACCGGCTTCATGGCCTCCGGCAAGAGCACGGTTGGCCCGCTGCTGGCGGACCGACTGGGCTACCGGTTCGTGGACCTGGACTGGCTCGTGGAGGCACAGACGGGGCGGTCCGTCCCGGACCTCTTCGCCGAGGGGGAGGGCGTCTTCCGCGCCGCGGAGGCGACGGCCCTCCGGGAGACGACCGGCGGACAGGGCCTCGTGGTCTCGACCGGCGGCGGCACGCTCGTCACCCCGCAGAACCTCGTCGTCGCGCGCGGGGCGGGGCCGATCGTGTGGCTCCGGGCGTCCGTTCCCGTGGTCCTCGCCCGCGTCGGCGACACGGAGGGGCGGCCGATGCTCGCCGGACGCGACGGGCGTCCCCTCCGGGACGAGGCACTCCGGTCGCGCGTGGCCGACCTCCTCGCCGCCCGAGAGCCGTTCTACGCCCAGGCCGACCTCGTGGTCGACGCGGACGCCGAGGCGGACGTGGTCGCCCGCGACGCGGCCGAAGCCCTCGCGCGCTGGCGGCGCGGGCCGGCGGCCTAGCGCGTCAGGCGGAACGACCGGCGGTGGTGCGGGCTCGGCCCGTGCGCCGCGAGGGCCTCGTAGTGGGCCGCCGTCGGGTACCCCTTGTGGCCGGCCCAGCCGTACACCGGGAACGCCGCGTCGAGCTCGACCATGACCCGGTCGCGCGTGACCTTTGCCACGACGGACGCCGCGGCGATCGAGAGGCTCTTCCCGTCGCCCTTGACGACCGTCTCTTGCGGGCACGGCGCGTTCGGGACCTCGCGGTTGCCGTCCACCAGGAACACGTCGGGGACGAGCGGGAGGGCGGCGGCGGCGCGGCGCATGGCCTCCATCGACGCCCACAGCACGTTGAGCTCGTCGATCTCCGCCGGCGAGCACTGCCCGACGCCGACGGCCAGCGCCTCGCGGCGGATCCGGGGCACGAGCGCCTCGCGCGCCTCGCGCGTCAGCGTTTTCGAGTCGTCGAGCCCGGGAAGGTCGGCCTCGGGCGGGAGGACGACGGCGGCGGCCACGACGGGGCCGGCGAGGCAGCCCCGGCCGGCCTCGTCGAGCCCCACGACGACGCGGCGGCCGGCGCTCCAGTGGCGGTGTTCGATCGAGAGGTCTGGCACGGCGACGAACCTACGAGGCCCCCGCCGGCATCAGAAAACACCCGGGCGAGCGTTCCGTGAAGCGTGGGGGGTTGAAGGGGCGACCGAAACCATCTATCTTGGCTCGCGTCATACGACTCCCCGGCAGCGAACCATACCGACGTCGCCAGGGGGGTCCGGGCCAGGTCACAGCCGTCGCAGCGGAGCGAGGCGCAGCGGACCGTTCGACCACCGGCCCATCGTTCCGATTTTCGGCACGGGTTCTGCCCGACCGGAGACACCGGCATACCGGCGGCACGGCCGCCCGCGCCTCTCGTAACGACCCGTCCGCAGACTGGCGGACCCTCCCGCGCCCCGCGGGAGATCCCACCTCCGGGACCGTGGGCGGCCTACGCCGCTCGTCCCCACCGCGCCCCCCAGGGGCTCCGTATCGCCACCCAGCCACTCCATGGCAGACAAGACGAGCGCGACGGCCGACGCCGACGCCCCCGAGACCGAGACCACGCCCTCGAAGCGCCGACGCACGCGGGCCCACGTCATCGACCTTACCGACTCCGGGTCGGGCTCCACCGGTGACGGCGCCCCGGCGCCGGCCGAGGAGAAGCCCAAGCGCCGGTCGCGGAAGAAAGCCGACGAGCCCGAGGCCAAGACCGCCGAGGACCAGGGCGCCGACGAGGGCGACGAGAAGCCCAAGCGCCGCCGCCGGACCCGCGAGGCCGAGCCCGTCGCCTCCAGCGACAAGCTCGACGAGGTCGAGGACGACGCGCCCACGAAGGGCCAGGCGAAAAGCCAGTCCGACGACGACGACTCGGACGACGACTCCGACGACACCTCGGGCGGTCGCCGGCGGAGCCGCAAGAAGCGGAACCGCGGCAAGAAGAACGACGGCGGCGGGCACCCGGGCGAGCCCTTCGAGGGCATGCTCGAGCTCATCGGCGACAAGAAGTTCGGCTTCATCCGCGAGCTCTCGACCTCGCTAGCGAAGGGCGACAACGACCCCTTCATGCCGCCGCCGATCATCCAGAAGTACAACCTCCGCGATGGCGTCAGGCTAAAGGGGACCATCAAGCCGGGACGCAAGGGCGCCTGGCAGGTCACCGACGTCGAGGAGGTCATGGGGATGGACCCCGAGGAGTGGGCGGAGACGTCCGACTTCGAGGACGGCATGGTGATCTACCCCGAGGACAAGCTCGACCTCGTGGCGGGCCCCGGCGACATCTCGATGCGCGTCATCGACCTGGTGTCGCCGCTCGGGAAGGGCCAGCGGGCCCTCATCGTGGCGCCGCCGCGCGCCGGCAAGACGTTCATCCTGAAAGGGATGGCGGCCGGCCTCGCCCAGAACCACCCCGAGGTCAAGCTCGTCGCGCTCCTCATCGACGAGCGGCCGGAGGAGGTCACCGACTTCCGCCGGAACACCGACTGCACCGTCTTCGCCTCGTCGAACGACGCCGGCGAGGACAACCACGTCCGCGTCGCGACGCTCGCCTTCGAGTACGCCCGGCGCCTCGTCGAGCAGGGGAACGACGTGGTCATCCTCCTCGACTCGCTCACGCGCCTCGGCCGGACGTTCAACCTCTACGGCGGCAACTCCGGCCGGACGATGTCGGGCGGCCTCGACGCCCGCGCGCTCCTCATGCCGCGGAAGATCTTCGGCGCGGCCCGCAACATCGAGAACGGCGGCTCGCTGACCATCGTCGCGACGGCCCTCGTCGAGACGGGCTCCCGCATGGACGACGTCATCTTCGAGGAGTTCAAGGGGACCGGCAACTCGGAGATCGTCCTCGACCGGGACCTCTCGGAAAAGCGGATCTACCCGGCCATCAACATCCGGCGGTCGGGCACGCGGAACGAGGAGCGCCTCGTCAACCCGGACATCGCGACGCAGCGCAACCTCCTCCTCCGCGCGCTCAACAGCCGCTTCCCGGATGAGGCCATGCAGGCGCTCATCAAGCAGATCCACGCGAGCCCGTCGAACGAGCAGATGCTCATCGAGCTCATCCCCGAGTAGACGGCCGGCTCCTCCCGCCTCGGCACCGAGGCGGACGACCCTGCGGGGCGCTGCCACACCGGCGGCGCCCCGTTTTTTGGCCGGCCCAGCCCACCTCGGTCGGCCCGCGGGCACACCGAGGCGGACCGTTTCGCTTCCGGCGGGTGCCTCGCTCCTCGTGTCCTCCTGAGCCAAGACCCGCAGCGGCGGAGCCGAAGGGTCCCCGGCGCGCACGGAGTCCGAGCGCATCCCTGGTGTTGGAGCTCGTCGGAGAGCCTTCGGCTCGCTCCGCTCGCGCGGGACGACACGACGTTCGCGTTGGCGGCCGACGGCGAGGTTAGGCGATCCGTTCGGAGGGGTCTAGGGGCCGACAGACGCACGCGCCGATGCCGCCCGACTTCCGACCGGGGATCGCCCTCCACGAGCCCGACGCCGACGAGCCCGAGGTCCAGTACGACTACGTCCCCATCAAAGAACGGCCCGAGGCGGACCGGCCGCGGGAGAAGCTGTTGACGCGAGGTCCGGCCGTGCTCTCCGATGCCGAGCTGGTCGGCCTCGTGTTCGGGAGCGGGACGCGCGTGGGGGGGCGGAGCGTGTCGGCGGTGGAGCTGGCGCAGGCGCTGATCGGGGCGTACGGGTCGCTGGCGAAGCTGGCCCGGCGCGACGCGAACCAGGTGGCGAAGGCGACGAAGGGCGTCGGCCCGGCGAAGGCGGCGCAGCTGGCGGCCGTGTTCGAGATCGGGCGGCGGGTCGAGGCCGCGCCGCCCGAGGACCGCGTCCAGGTCCGCTCGCCGGCCGACGTGGCGGCGGCCTACGGCCCGCGCCTCCGCGACCTCAACCGCGAGGTGTTCGTCGTCCTCCACCTCAACACGGCCAACGTCGTGACGGCCGAGTACACCCTCACGACGGGCGGGCTGGCAGCGTCCATCGTCGAGCCGCGGCAGGTGTTCGAGCGGGCCATCTTGGAGCACGCGGCGTCGGTGGTGTGCCTCCACAACCACCCGTCCGGCAACCCGGAGCCGAGCCGGGAAGACGTCGCGATCACGAAGCAGCTCTGCGAGGCGGGGAAGGTCCTGGGCATCCCGGTCCACGACCACGTCATCATCGCGGGCCGGGGGTACACGTCGCTGGCCGAGCGCGGGCTGATGGGCTGAGCGCTACGTTGCGGGGCCCCTCCGCACCGTCATGGCCGTCGTCGCCGCGCCCGCCCGTCCCGCCGACCCCGCCCGCCTCGGCGCCGAGGCGGAGGCACTCGGTCCACCGCGCGGGCGCCTCGTCTCGCTCGACGTCTTCCGTGGACTGGCGATCATGGGCATGATCCTCGTCAACAACCCGGGGACGTGGAGCGCCATCTTCCCGCCGCTCCGTCACGCCGAGTGGCACGGGTGGACGCCGACGGACCTCGTCTTCCCGTTCTTCCTGTTCATCGTCGGGGTGGCGATCCCGCTGGCGTTCTCGAAGCGGCTGGCGCGTGGGGACGACCGGGGCGCCCTCGTGCGGAAGACGATCAAGCGGGCGGCCGTGCTGTTCGCCATCGGCGTCGGGCTGGGGCTGTTCTCGCGGGTCTGGCGGGCGTTCGAGGGCGTGCCGCTCGACCTGAGCGACTTTCGCATCCTGGGCGTCCTCCAGCGGATCGCGCTGTGCTACCTCGCCGCGTCGCTCCTCTTCCTGTACACCTCCGCGCGGACGCAGCTCTGGATCGGGGCCGCGATCCTGCTCGGCTACTGGGCGGCGCTTGAGCTGGTCCCGGTCCCGGGCGCTGGGGCCGGGCGCCTCGACGTGGCGGCCGAGACGCTGCCGGCCTACGTCGACCGCCTCGTCCTCGGCAGCCAGCACTTGTGGGCGGGGGCCGACAAGCTGTGGGACCCGGAGGGACTCTTGAGCACGCTCCCCGCCATCGTCACGACGCTCCTGGGCATCGCGGCTGGGCGGATGGTGCGCCAGCGGGACGTGGCGCCCGTCGAGACGGCGGCGCGGATGATGGCACTCGGCCTCGCCCTGACGGCGGTCGGGAGCGCGTGGGGGTGGGTCTTCCCCGTCAACAAGTCGCTGTGGACGAGTTCGTACGTGCTGCTCACCGGCGGCCTCGCGTTCAGCGTCCTCGGCGCGTGTTACTGGGCCGCTGACGTCCGCGGGTGGCGCGGGTGGACGCGGCCGTTCGTGGTCTACGGCGTCAACGCGCTCCTCGTGTTCGTCGGGAGCAGCCTCCTGGCGCAGACGCTCGCGCGGATCTCGGTCGGCGAGTCGTCGCTGCAGGCGTGGCTCTTCCAGACCGTGTTCGCGCCGCCCGGGCCGCCCGAGGTGGCGTCGCTACTGTACGCGCTCGTCTGGATCGGCGGGTGGTTCCTCGTCCTCCGTGCGCTGTACCGTCGCGGCATCGTCTGGAAGGTGTAGGGCCGGCCCCGCCCGCCTCAGCACCGAGGCGGACGAAGTCGGCGCTCGGGCGCGGTCGCCCGCAGTCCCTCCGACCGGGCGATCACGCTACCTTCACGGACTCCGCCGCGCCGCCCATGCAGATCATCGAGCCCTCCGAGACCTACGACGTGTGCATCGTCGGATCCGGGGCGGGCGGGAGCATGGCGGCGTACGTGCTCGCGCAGGCCGGCGCCAACGTCGTGATGCTGGAGGCCGGCGGGCCGTGGTCCGAGGAGGACGCCGACATGCTGACGTGGACCTACGAGTCGCCGCGGCGCGGGGCGGCCATCGAGACGCGGCACTTCGGCGAGTTCGACGCCTGCGACGGCGGGTGGAGCCTGGAGGGCGAGCCCTACACGTCGGCCGAGGGAACGCGCTGGGACTGGTGGCGCGCCCGGATGCTCGGCGGGCGGACGAACCACTGGGGCCGGATCTCGCTGCGGTTCGGCCCCGACGACTTCCGGGGCAAGTCGCTCGACGGCTACGGCGACGACTGGCCGATCTCCTACGACGACGTCGCCCCGTACTACGACAAGGTCGACGAGCTCGTCG
Organism: Rubrivirga marina; assembly: GCF_002283365.1. NCBI lineage: Bacteria > Pseudomonadati > Rhodothermota > Rhodothermia > Rhodothermales > Rubricoccaceae > Rubrivirga > Rubrivirga marina. The sequence continues at coordinate 1,639,483 of NZ_MQWD01000001.1, forward strand.
GCATCTTCGGGTCGCAGGACGGGTTCTACAACGAGCCCGACGGCCGCTTCCTCCCGCCGCCCGAGCCGCGGTGCTACGAGAAGCGCGTCATGCGAGGGGCCGAGTCGATCGGGGTCCCCGTCCTGTCGTCGCGCCTCTCGATCCTGACCCAGGCCAAGGGCGACCGGGCGGCGTGCCACTACTGCGGCCAGTGCAACCGCGGCTGCTCCGTCGGCGCCAACTTCTCGGCGGGGCGCGTGCTCTTGCGGCCGGCGCAGGCAACGGGCAACCTCACGCTCGTGACCCACGCGATGGCTCGCGAGGTGCTGACCGACAGGGAGGGCCGCGCGAGCGGCGTCTCGTTCGTCAACACCCAGACGCTCGAGGAGCAGCAGGTCAGGGCCGACGTCGTGGTGCTGGCGGCGAGCGCGTGCGAGTCGGCGCGGCTGCTGTTGAACTCGGCGAGCGAGCGGCATCCGAACGGGCTCGCCAACTCGTCGGGCGTCGTCGGCAAGTACCTCATGGACACGGTGGGGGCGTCCGCCTCGGCGTTCGTCCCGGCCCTCGCGAGCCAGCCGACGCACAACTGCGACGGGGTCGGGGGGATGCACATCTACATCCCGTGGTGGCTCTACGACCAGCACGCGTCGCTGGGCTTCCCGCGCGGCTACCACCTCGAGACGTGGGGCGGACGCGGGATGCCGGGCTACGGCTTCGGCGGCGGGATCCAGGGCCAGAACGGCTCGCTCCCCGGCGACCGCAGGGGCGCCGGCGGCTACGGCCGCCAGCTGAAGGACGACTACCGGACGCTCTACGCGGCCCGCGTCGGCTTCTCCGGCCGCGGCGAGATGATCGCGCGGGAAGACAATTTCTGCGAGATCGACCCCGCCTCGGTCGACAAGTACGGCATCCCGACGCTCCGCTTCGACGTGACGTGGAGCGACGCCGAGATCCAGCAGGCCCGCCACATGCAGATGGCGATGCGCGAGATCCTCGAATCGATCGGCGGCGAGATCGACGAGATGCCGACGGAGGAGACCCAGTACGGCATCTCGTCGCCGGGCTCGATCATCCACGAGGCCGGCTGCGTCCGGATGGGCGACGACCCGACGACCTCGGCGCTCAACGAGTACTGCCAGGCCCACGACGCCGACAACGTGTTCGTCGTCGACGCGGCCCCGTTCGTCTCCCAGCCGCACAAGAACACGACGTGGACGATCCTCGCGCTCGCCTGGCGTGCGGCGGACTACCTCATCGACCAGCGCAAGCAACGCAACGTGTGATGTCCGACCGCCCGACGCCCGAGCCCATCCGCGACCTCCCCCGCCTCGACGTCGAGGCGGGCACTCCTGGACCTCCCGGCACGCTCTCGCGCCGCGACGCGCTCCGCCTGCTGGCGATCTCGGCCGCCGCGCCGGCCCTGATCTCGGGGTGCGGGCCGGACGAGGCGGCCGAGGGCGCCGCCCACCACGCCGCTGCCCGCGCGCGGGGCGCCGTGGCGCCGGCCGTCGGCGCTGAGCCGGGGTTCTTCACGGCCCACGAGTTCGACACGGTCCGGCTGCTGGCCGACACCATCCTCCCAGCCGACGACCGCGGCCCGAGCGCGGCCGAGGTCGGCGTGCCCGAGTTCATCGACTTCCTGATGACCGACGACGAGCTCCGCGGTGACATGGAAGAGCGGCAGACGGCCATGCGGGGCGGGCTCGGCTGGCTCGACGCCCAGTGCCGCCGCGCCCACGGCGAGCCGTTCGTCCGCTGCTCCGACGCCCAGCGCCGCGCGATGCTCGACCGGATCGCCTACCCCGACGACGCGGCGCCGGCCGACGCGCCGGGCGTCCGGTTCTTCAACCGGTTCCGCGACTACACGGCCGCCGGCTACTTTTCGAGCCCGCAAGGGATGGACGACCTCGGCTACGTCGGCAACGCGGCGCAGGCCCAATGGACCGGCTGCCCCGACGAGGCCAACGCCTGGGCCGCCCGCACCGTCTGACCCGGCCCGCCGGGGCGCCGAGGCGGAGGGGGCTAGGGCTCGTCGACGCCGAGCACGCCGGGCAGGCGCTGGCGGAGGAGCCGGACGAGGGCTGCGTCCATGAACGCGTAGTCGTCGGGCACGCCGAGGACGACGACGCGGCGGTCGCGGAGGAGCGGGCCGAACGCGGACTGGAGCCGCCGGCGGTGCTGCGGCTCGAACGCGACGATCACGTCGGCCCACGCCACGAGGTCGGCGGAGACGGGCGCCTCGGCGTCGGGCGCGGTGCCGGCCGAAAGGGCCTCGACGCCCGGCCAGTCGGCGACGACGGCCTCGGCGGTCGGGCTTCGGAGCCGGTTCCGGCTGCAGACGAACAGGACCCGGAGCGGCCGGCTCACGCCGTCAGGTCGAACGTGATGTAGACGGGCCGTTGCTCCTCCGTCCCGCCGATGGCGGCGTAGAAGGCGCGCGCCGGCTCGTTCTCCTCCTCGGTCATCAGCCACACCGTCGTGCAGTCGAGCGCGCGGGCATGGTCGAGGAGCGCCTTCATGAGCGCGGTCGCGATCCCGCGCCGCTGGTACGCGTCGGCCGTGCCGACCTCGTCGACGTAGAGGACCGGCGCCTTGTCGGGTTCCACGACCCGGATCCCCATCGCGAAGCCGACGACGCGCGTCCCGTCGAGCGCGACGGCGAGGTGCTGGTCGGGCGCCACGAGCGCCGCCTCCGCCCAGCGCGGGTCGACCGGCCCGTCGAACGTGTCGGGGTCGACGTCGGCGAGCACGCCGAGGTCGCCGGGACCCAGGATGCGGATCTCGAGGCCCTCCATCACTGGCCAATGGGCGAGCCCGGGGGAATCGTGACCGGCTCCGGCGCCGCTGCCTCGTCGAAGTCGCGGTCGAGGAACGCCTCGATGCGGCGGGCCAGCCACGCGCCGTGGACCGCGTCGTCGTCGGTCCCGTCCGTGTCGAGGGCATCCCCGAGCATGTCGAGCGTGCCCTCAGCGGCGGCGCGGACGGGGATGGCGGCGTCGGGCTCGGCGGCGAGGTCGATGAGCGCCTCGACCCACGTCGCGAGGACGGCTCGGCGGATCGCCGCCTCGTACGGCGTCGCAGCCCCCGCCCCGCGAATGGCGCCGTCGGCCGCCATCAGGAGGTCGGTAAACGACGGGAGCGAGGGGTCGAGGTCGTGCTGGTAGGCGAGGCGCGCGGCGCGGTCGGCGTCGAGGAGGTACGAGAAGGTGAGCTGGGCCGCGGTCTCGGCCGGCGCGACGGGATCGAACGTCAGCCCGGTCCGGCCGTCGAACAGCTCGCGGCCGTCGTAATAGCCCGGGGGACGCGGCGGGATGAGGCGGGCGGCCCCGGGGAGCGCGAGCGCTTCGGGCGTCACCGTCATCAAGAGGGCGTCGATGGCCGCCCGCTGCGTGTCGCCGTCGACCGGCGTCGGCGGCTCGGCGCCCTCGCCGCGCGAGGTGTAGCCGTAGGCCACGCCGCCGACGAGGTGCGCCGTCGCGTCGACCTGGTAGCGGTGGCGGAGGTAGAGCGGGACGAGGGCCTCCTCGAGCGTCGCGAGCGGCCGGCCCTCGCGGACGACGGCCTCGGAAAAGCGGTCGAGCGCGTCGCGGCGCACGGCCATCTCGAGCTCGAGCGCCTGGACGGCGTCGGCGCCGTTGTCCCAGAGCGCGCCGGTCGGCGTGGCCGCGCCGGTGGGCCGGGCGTCCGTGTCGGTGATGTAGCGGAGGCCGCGGTCGCGGTTCTCCGCGAGGACCCGCTCCGCCTCGGCGTCGCTCGGCGCGTAGCCGTAGCGGACGGCCTGGACGTCCCAGTCGCCCACGCCGACGGCGTAGGCCTCCGAGAGGTCCGGCGCGTTCCCCGAGGCGGGCAGGGCCAGCGGCGCGGGGTAGTCCATGACGGTCGACCGGTCTTGGGTCGAGCCGGCGAAGTTGTGGGCCAACCCGATCGTGTGGCCGACCTCGTGGGCCGAGAGCTGCCGCAGCCGCGCGAGCGCGAGTTGGAGCATCGGGTCGTCGGCCTCGGACGCGAACCCGTCGGCGTTCTCGCCGACGTAGGGCGCGAGCAATCCCTCGGCGATCAAGTAATCCTGGCGCACGCGGAGCGAGCCGAGCGAAACGTGGCCCTTCAGGATCTCACCCGTCCGCGGGTCGATCACGGACGACCCGTAGCTCCACCCGCGCGTGGCCCGGTGGACCCACTGGATCGTGTTGTACCGCGCGTCGAGCGGGTCGACGGAGTCGGGGCGGACCTCGACGCGGTAGGCATCGCGGAAGCCGGCGGCCGTGAAGGCGTCGGCCCACCAGCGGGCGCCGTCGAGGAGCGCGCTCCGGACGGGCTCCGGCGTGCCGGGGTCGAGGTAGTAGACGATCGGCTCGACCGGGTCGCAGAGCCCGTCGGCTCCGGCCGGCGCGGCGCACTGGAGCCGGTGCCGCGTGATCCAGCGCCGCTCGATGTCCTCGCCGATGGGGACGGCGTAGTCGGCGTACGAGATCGGGAAGTAGCCGGCGGCGGGGTGGAAGGCGCGCGGCTCGTAGCCGTCGTCGGGCAGCATCACGAACGAGTGCCGCACGCGGACCGTCACGGCGGTCGGGTCGGCGGCCACGTCGCGGACGTAGCGGCCGGGCTGCGTGCTGGCGAACGTCAGCCGCGCCTCGATCTCGGTGTTGCGAGGAAAGGCCTTGAGCGCCGACGGGACCGGCGCGCTCCGCTGCTTGTCGAGCGAGAACGCGCCCTGGCCCGTCTGGCGGAGCGTCTCGGCGACCCCGTGCGCGTCGCGGAGGACGAAGTCGGTCACGTCGATCAGCACGCGCCCGTCCGTCTCGGCCGCCACGTCGAAGCCCCACACCACCGACGAGGCGAACGCGTCCTCGACGGCCAGTTGCTCGGCCGGGTTGTCGGTGTCGGCGCGGAAGCGGAGGTTCGGCTGGACGAGGAGCACGCGCCGCCCGACGCGCTCGAACCGGACGACGCGCTCGCCGCCGAGCTGGCTCCGGTCGAGCCCGACGTCGTTCGACCCGAGCCCGGCCGCGAGCGAGACGACGTACAGCAGGTCGGCGTCGAGCTCCGGGACCTCGAGCCAGATCTTCCCGTCGGCGCCGTCCCACCAGACCGGCCACTGCCCGTCGTGCGATTCCAGTCCGGCCGTCTTGGACTCGATGGCCGGGAGTCCGCCCGCCTCGGTCGGCGCGTGGCCCGAGGCGGGCGCAGTCGGGGCCGTGGAGGAGCAACCGGAGGTCGCCGTCAAGGAGACGACGACGAGGGCGGCTAGCAGGGCGAGAGCGAGAGGGCGGGGCATGGCGACGCGGGGACGGGGCGCCAATCTAGGCCGGGTCTCGGCGCTACTCGGCGTAGGCCCGGATCCAGTCCACCTCCAGGCGGAACGGCCCGTCGATCCCGTCGGCGATGTAGATCCCGACCGACCGAACGGCCGACCGGTCGAGCGGGTCGACGGAGACGGTCTCGCCGTGGGCCGTCGTCTCCAGGCCGTCGAACGGGATGCGGACGGTCTGCCAGTCCTCCGTCGTCGGGAACGTGCCGACGCGGTTGACCTCCCGCCCGCGCGACCGCGTCCCGTCGTCGACGTCGAGCTCGAACGTCCGCCCGCCGCCCCGCACGCGGAGCTCGACCCCGTCGTAGGCCGAGAGGTCGAGGTCGCGCTGGGCGCGGACCGACGTGAACCCGCCGCCCTCGGTCACGACCTCGCCCGTGAACACGAGGGTCCCGTCCCCGACCTCCGCGAACCCCTGGGAGTCCCCGCCCATCACGCCGTCGTTCTCGATGCGCCACGTGGCGCCGTCATCGGTGTCGAAGTCGAAGAGGGTCATGGTCGTGTCGGGCTGCGCCGTCGCCGGAGCGGTCGCCGGCTCGGGCGGCGAGCCGCCGCAGGCGGCGAGGACGGTGAGAAAGAGGAGGAAGGGGAGAGGCATGGGGCGGAGACGGGCGCCCCGCCCGGCCGGGTCCCGACGGCGAGCCTCTCAGGGCGTTCCCCCTACTCGGCCCGCCTCGGCGCCGAGGCGGAGGGGGCGGCCTCTTTTCGAGCGGCGTTCGCGCCTCGGCCCGCCGGCGCCGCGATCTTGCGCGCTCCCCTCGCTCCCGCGCCCGCCCGGGCCCCCCGCATGGCCGACCTCGACACGATCGTCTCCCTCTCGAAGCGCCGCGGCTTCCTGTTCCCGTCGTCCGAGATCTACGGCGGCCTCGGCGCCGTCTACGACTACGGCCCGCTCGGCGTCGAGCTCAAGCGGAACGTCCGCGAGCGGTGGTGGAACGCGATGGTCCGCGAGCACGACAACGTCGTCGGCATCGACGCGGCGATCCTCATGCACCCGACCGTCTGGAAGGCGTCGGGCCACGTCGACGCCTTCTCCGACCCGCTCATCGACGACAAGGCCTCGAAGCGCCGCTACCGCGCCGACCAGCTCATCGAGGGCCACATCGAGAAGCTCCGCAAGAAGGGCAAGGACGAGCAGGCCGACGCCGTCTACGACCGGTTCGTGGAGGCCCTCAACGCCGACGAGCCCGCGCCGGCCCTCGGCGCCATCATCCAGGACGAGGAGATCCGCTCGCCGGACTCTGGCGCGTTCGACTGGACGGAGGTCCGCCAGTTCAACCTCATGTTCGAGACCGCCACGGGCGCGCTCGCCGAGGAGGCCAACAAGATCTACCTCCGCCCGGAGACGGCCCAGGGCATCTTCGTCCACTTCAAGGACGTCGCCGAGACGGCCCGCCAGCAGGTCCCGTTCGGGATCGCGCAGATCGGCAAGGCCTTCCGGAATGAGATCGTGGCCCGCCAGTTCATCTTCCGGATGCGCGAGTTCGAGCAGATGGAGATGCAGTACTTCGTCGCGCCGGGCTCGCAGATGGAGGCCTACGAGGCGTGGGCCGAGACGCGGATGCAGTGGCACGCCAACAACGGCATCCGGACCGAGAAGCTGCGCTGGCACGACCACGAGAAGCTGGCCCACTACGCCGACGCGGCCAAGGACGTCCAGTACGAGTTCCCGTTCGGTTGGAACGAGATCGAGGGGATCCACTCGCGGACCGACTACGACCTCAGCCGGCACCAGGAGTACTCGGGCAAGAAGCTGGAGTACTTCGACCAGGCCAGCCGCGAGCGCTACATCCCGTACGTCGTCGAGACGTCCGTCGGCCTCGACCGGACGATCCTGATGGTCCTCTGCGACGCCTACCGCGAGGAGGAAGTCGACGGCGACACGCGGACGGTCCTCAAGTTCCACCCGGCGCTGGCGCCGTTCACGGCGGCCGTCTTCCCGCTCGTCAAGAAGGACGGGATGCCGGAGCGGGCCCACGAGATCGAGGCCGACCTCCGCAAGCAGTTCAACGTGATGTACGACGAGAGCGGCGCCGTCGGGCGCCGGTATCGCCGGCAGGACGAGATCGGCACGCCGTTCTGCATCACGGTCGACGGCGACACGGGGGAGGACGGGACGGTGACGGTCCGCGAGCGCGACTCGATGGAGCAGGACCGGATCCCGGCCGAGAACGTCCGCCGCTACATCGAGGACCGGATCGAGGGCTGGGCGCCGCAGCCGTAGCCCGACTGCTGGATCTGCCCGCCTCGGCACCGAGGCGGGTGGGGTCAGCGGGCGCGCGGCGGGAGGGCGTAGTCGGCCGGGAGGAGGTCGGCGAGCCGCTCGAAGCCGAGGTAGCCGCGTGCCAGCACGTCGAGCGGCGCCGCCAGCGTCCCGTCGGCGTCGACGGCGACGGACTCGGCCCGGAGCTCGATCGACGACCGCTGCTCGTCGGCCGGCGCCGATCGGGTCTCGGCGAACCACCGCGAGCCGGGGTAGCCCGCGTCCTCCGCCTCGTCGTAGTGGACGTCGAGCCGGCCGTCGAAGCGGAGCTGGCCGGTCCCGTCGCGGCGCCGCTCGAACACGTCGCGGGCGTCGGCGGGGCGCGGACGACCGGCCGCGCTCCGCCCGAAGGCGTCCGCGTTGAACGACGCGTCGGCCTCCTCGTCGAGGAACAGGTCGAAGCCCTCGGCCTCGGCCGTGCCGCCGAGGAGGGCGCGCAGGAGGTGGCGGAGCGAGCCGCGGTAGGCCCGGACGCGGGCGGCGGCCCACCGCACGGCCTCGGCGTTCGACGCCGGCTCCAGCGGCTCGAACCGCTCGTCGCCGTCGTACCGGACCTCGGTGTCGGAGAGCGCGAACCCCCGGAGGTCGTACGTCAGCCGGTAGCCGAGCGCGCGGTTCTCGATGGCGAGCGGCTTGGCCGCCGCCGCCTGCAGACCGCCGACGCCTTCGCGGAACTCCAGGACCTCCGGATTCACGATCCGCACGGAGTCGGCGAGGGTCGACTCGCCGAGGAACGCCTGCTCGAACGTGGCGAGTTGGCTCTGCCAGCGCGGGTCGCGTGGGGCCTCGACGCGCACGAATCCGACGGTCCGCCGGGCGCCGTTCAGCACGAAATCGGTCGCGATCTCCTGCCCAGCCTCGGCGACGATCTCCTGGGTCTCGGCCTCGTACCCGACGAGCGACGCGACGAGCCGGTGCGCGCCGGGCGGGACGCCCTCGATCCGGTAGCGGCCCTCGGCATCGGCCGCGTCGCCGCGGGTCGTGCCGGAGAGGTAGACGTTGGCGCCGGCGAGCGGGGCCCCGTCGCCGCCGCGGACGGTGCCGGTGAGCGTGGCGGGCTGGGCGCCGGCGGCGCCGGCCAACAGGAGGGAGCAGAAGAGCAAACGCATGCCCTCGGATACGACGTGGCGGGCCGTGGCGTCAAGGCGATCCGGACGCCGGCTCTGCTCGCCTCGGCGCCGAGGCGGGCACGGGCGACGGGAGCCGGGCCCGCCACCGCGCCAGCTCGCGCGCGAGCGGGGCGTGGACGGGGCGGGCGCCGTCGGGGTCGAGGTAGCCGAGGAGGCCGTTCGGGCAGTGCCGGTCGTCGTCCCACCCGGGGTGGTTCGCGATGGGGTACCAGCACACGCCGTCGAGGCGGACGCCGGCCGCACGCGCGGCGCGGACCTCGCCGGCCACGTAGCGGAGCCACTCGGCCCGCTCGTCGCCCTCGCTCCCGGTCTCAGCCACGACGACGGGGCGGCCGTAGCGGGCCGCGACCTCGGTCAGGATCCGGCGGAGCGGCCGGTACTGCGGGTGCCCCCGCCCGATCGGCGGCCCGCCGTGGACCCACTGGTTCGTCGGGTAGTAGTTGACGCCGAGCACGTCGAGGACGTCCTCGCTCCCGCCGACCTGGGGCCAGAGGTGGCCCGCCAGCAGGTCCCACGCCTGAAACTGGGCGAGCCGGTGGCCCTCGGCGTGCGGCGCATCGTGCGGTCGCGACGGGTCGCAGGCGACGTGGATGGCCGGCTCGGCCCAGAGCAGGCGCGCGCGGCGGTCGACGTCGCGGACGGCGTCGACTCCGCCGAGGGCGGCCCGCGCTAGTTGGACCTTGAGCTCGAACCCGCGCCCGTTCGCGAACGGCGGGAGGTAGCCCGCGTCGCCGCCAGCCCACGACCAGAACGAGATCTCGTTGACCGGGCACCACCACGGGACGCCGTCGGTCTCGGACCGGACGACCTCGGCCGCGGCCCGCGCGAACGCCTCGAACCGGCGGACGAACGTCGGCCCCCACACGTCGAGGCCGTCGGGGACGCCGTAGTGGCAGAGGTCCCAGATCACCTGCGTCTCGGTCTCGCGCGCCGCCCGGAGCTGAGGCAGGAACGATGACCAGTCGTAGCGGCCCGGCGAGCGCTCGACGAGCGGCCACCGGACGCCGTCACGGACCGTCCGGATGCCGTGGGCCGCGAGCTGGCGGTAGTCGGCCGCCGCGGCCCGGTCGTGCCCAGACGCTGCGACGACGTCGACCCGCGCGCCGTCGCGGCGGCGGTGGGAGGAGCACTCGAACCCGCCCATCCAGAACGACTGGAATGGAGAGGGCTCGGCGGCCACGGCGAGGGCGTCCGTCAGGCGGCCGGTCGCGTTGTGTGTCATAGAGTCGGGACGTCGTCAGCCGGCGGTCCGCTCCGCGTCGCCCTCGCCGCCGTGGGCGGCGGCCCAGAGCACCTCGGGCCGCTCGTCGGGCGGCCCCTGCGTCATGGCGGCGACGAGTTCGATGGGCACCTTCGGCTCGCGGGTCATGGTGAGGAGCCCGTTGGCCTCTTGGAAGGTGTCGGTGAGCTGGGTGTAGCAGAACCCGCAGAACGTCGAGAGCCGGCGGACAGCCGTGAGGAGCGCGCCGTACCTCTGGAAGAACACCTCGGCGTCCTCGGCGACGGCGTAGCCCCAGGCGTCGCCGCCGTCCGCCAGCGCGATCCCGCCGAACTCGGTCAGCATGAGCGGCTGGTCGGCATGGCGGAACCCCTCGAGCGTGAGCCGGCGGCCGGCCGGGAGGAGCCCGCCGAGGAGGTCGGCCACGGCGACGTCGCCGTAGCGGGCCGTGAGCCCCTCGGGCCGTGGGTCGTAATCGTGGATCGTGAGGATGTCGGTCTCCGGGTTCTCCCACCCGTCGTTCCCGACGACCGGGCGCGAGGGGTCAAGCGTCTTCGTGAGGTGGTACAGCGCGCGGACGTAGTGCCGGTGCGCCTCCTTCTCGGCCACGTCCGGGACGCCCCACGACTCGTTGAACGGGACCCAGACGGCCACGCACGGATGGTTCGCGTCGCGCGCGATCACGGCCGCCCACTCTCGCTGGCTCCGCTCGACCGCCTTCGGCGAGAACCGGTAGGCGCTCGGCATCTCCTCCCACACGAGCAGGCCGAGCACGTCGGCCCAGTAGAGGTAGCGGGGGTCCTCGATCTTCTGGTGCTTCCGGACGCCGTTGAACCCGAGCGCCTTCGTGAGCTCGACGTCGCGGCGGAGCGCGTCGTCGTCCGGCGCCGTCATGAGCGTGTCGGGCCAGTAGCCCTGGTCGAGCACGAGGCGGAGGTAGTACGGCCGCCCGTTGAGCACGAACCGGTCGCCGCGGACGGACACGCTCCGGAGCGCCGTGTACGACGCGACGCGGTCCACCGCCTCGTCATCGCGCAGCAGCTCGACCTCGGCCTGGATCAGCGTCGGCCACTCGGGGCTCCAGAGGAGCTCGTTGCGGAAGTCGTCGATGCCGGGGTCGGAGAGCGCGACGCGCCGCGACACCATCCCGTCGACGACGCTGTACGTGTCGTCGGCCAGGACCCGCTCGCTAACGGTCAGCCGGAGGCGGACGCGGAGGCCAGGCGCGCGGCGCCCCGCCAACTCGGTCTCGAACCCGATCTCGTAGCGGTCGAGGCGCGGCGTCCAGCGGATTCGCGCGAGGTACGTCGCGGGCACGCGCTCGGCCCAGACCGTCTGCCAGATCCCGGTCGTGCGGGGGTACCAGATGCTGTGGGGCTCGAGGTGCCAGTCCTGCTTCCCGCGCGGCTTGGCGAGGTCGTGCGGGTCGTCCTCGGCGAGGACCGTCACGCGCTGGGGACCGTCCGGCACGAGCGCGTCCGTCACGTCTAACGAGAACGGGGTGTGCCCGCCGATGTGGGAGCCCACGTACCGGCCATTGACCCACACGCGGGCCTCGTAGTCGACGGCCCCGAAGTGGAGGAGGACGCGCCCGCCGTCGGGGGCGGGCAGCTCGACCTCGCGCTCGTACCAGCAGGCCGCGTGGAAGCCCGTGTCGCCGATCCCGCTCCGGGCGGCCTCCGGCGCGAACGGGACCTCGATGGTGTGCGTCCACCCCCTGCCCGCCTCGACGTCGTCGGGCCGGCCGAAGCGGCGCTCGTCATCGAAGGCGAACCGCCAGGGGCCGTCGAGCGACTGCCAGCCGGCGCGGCGGAGCTGGGGGCGGGGGTGCGGCGCCTCGCCCGAGCGGGCGGAGGGCGCCGTCGGGGCGGCCACGGCTAGGGCTCGGCCGGCGGGCGGACGTCTCCGTCGCCGCGGCTGACCAGGTCGACGGGCGCGCCGAGGCGGGCCTTCGCGGTCCCCGTCGGGCGCGGCGCGTCGGCTGCCCGGTCCCCGCTGGCCGCGCCGGCCAGCCGGTCGTAGAGCGCGAGCGCCTGGGCCACGACCTGGTCCATGTTGTAGTACTTGTACGTCGCCAGCCGCCCGACGAAGTGGACGTCGGCCTCGGCGTTGGCCAGCGCCTCGTACTTCCGGTACAGCTCGGCGTTCTCCGGCCTCGGGATCGGGTAGTACGGGTCGCCCTCGGCCTGCGGGTACTCGTAGACGACGGCCGTCTTCGGGTGCTCCTGGCCCGTGAGGTACTTGAACTCCGTGACCCGCGTGTAGGGGTGCTCGTTCGGGAAGTTGACGACCGGGGCCGGCTGGAACCGCTCACACGCGTGCGTCTCGTGGACGAACTGGAGCGAGCGGTAGGGGAGCGTCCCGTAGCGGAAGTCGAAGTACTCGTCGACCGGGCCCGTGTAGATCAGCCGCCGGTACGGGACGAGGTCGCGGACCTCGCGGAAGTCGGCGTTGAGCATGACCTGGATCCGCGGGTGGTCCAGCATCCGCTCGAACATCCGGGTGTACCCGTGGAGCGGCATGGCCTGGTACGTGTCGGTGAAGTACCGGTCGTCCCGGTTCGTCCGGGTCGGGACGCGGGACGTCACGCTCGCGTCGAGCTCGGACGGGTCGAGGTCCCACTGCTTCCGCGTGTAGCCGCGGAAGAACTTGCGGTACAGCTCCTCGCCGACCCGGCTCACGACGACGTCCTCGCTCGTCCGGATCGTCTCGCGCGGCTGGGCCACGGACTGGAAGAACGCCTCGACCTCGAACGAGGTCAGGCTCAGCCCGTAGAGCGCGTTGATCGTGTCGAGGTTGATCGGGATGGGGACGAGCCGGCCGTCGACGCTCGCGCGGACGCGGTGTTCGTACGGCCGCCACGCCGTGAACCGCGAGAGGTGGTCCCAGACGCGCTTCGCGTTCGTGTGGAAGATGTGGGGGCCGTAGCGGTGGACGAGGAGCCCGTCGGCGTTGTACTCGTCGTAGGCGTTCCCGCCGATGTGGGCCCGGCGGTCGATGAGGAGGACGCGCTCGCCCAGCCCGGCCGCCAGCCGCTCGGCGAGGACGGAGCCGGCGAACCCGGCCCCGACGATGAGGGTGTCGAACATCTAGCGGAGGGGGGCGGTCGACAGCGATGCCGACGGGGTGCGGGTGGGGGACGGGGAGCCGTCGAGGAGGGCGGCCATGGCCGTGGCCGTGGCGTCCCAGGAGGTCCGCGCGAGGACCTCGCGCATGTCGGCCACGTTGGCGGCGCGCTGACGCGGGCTCGCCCGGAGCGCCGCCTCGCAGGCGGCCACGAACGCCTCGGGCGTCTCGCCGAGGTAGACGACGTCGCCGTAGGGCTCGGCCACGTCCGTGATCGGCGTCGAGACGATGGGCCGCTCGGCGGCCATGTACTCGAGCGTCTTCGTCGGGCTGATGAACTCGGTCGACCGGTTGCGAGCGAACGGGAGGAGGCAGACGTCCCACCCGGCGAGGTAGGCCGGGAGCTCGTCGTAAGACTTCCCACCGAGCCAGTGGAGGTTGGCGGCGCGGGGGAGCGAGGCCGGGTCGATCTTGACCACGGGCCCGAGCATCACGACGTGCCAGTCGGGCCGGGCCGCGGCGAGCGCGCCGACGAGGTCCCGGTCGAGCCGCTCGTCGATCACGCCGAAGAAGCCGAGGCGGGGCCGCGGGATGGCGGCCTGGTCCGACGGCTCGTCGAGGCCGGCCGCCTCGGGCCGCGCGCGGCCGAAGTGGTCGGCCTCGACCGACGACGGGAAGCAGTGGACGTCGGGGTGCCGGCCCTTCTTGGCCCGATAGAGGCTGGGGCCGCCCGTGAACACGAGGTCGGCGCGGGCCAGGAGGTCGCGCTCGCGGTCGAGGAGCGCGGCCGGGGCATGGTCGAACGCGGCCAGCTCGTCCATGCAGTCGTAGACGACGCGGCGGACCCGGCCACCGAGCGCGTCGAGGAGAGGAAGCGCGAGCGGCGTGTAGAACCAGACGTCGCACCGGCCGACCTCGTCGGCCAGCGCGGCGACGAGCGGGCGCATCGCGTCGAGTTGGGCGTCCGAGAAACCGCCCTCGTGGACGGCGGTGTGGGGGCGGAGGACGGTGACGCCGGGCGCCGGTGCATGGCGCTCCCAGCGCGCGGGGCCGCCGTCGAACACGGGCTCCTCGACGACGAGGACGGGCCGGGACGCGGCGAGGCGGGAGAGGACGTGCTGAGGGCGCTGGGTGACGAAGTCCCACCGGAGGTGGGAGAAAACGACGAGAGGGATCGGCATGCGACGGAGTGGGTGGGAGGCACGCCGGTTTGCCCTCGGCGTACCGCACGGTACCCCGCCGGCCTCGGGGGAGGGAATCGGGGGTTTTCTGCCTGGGGAGGTCGGGATTTTCGTGGTCCATCCCGGATGTGACGCGACGTGCTCAGCCCCCACCTCTCGGGACGGATGCACGCCGGAGGTCGGCGACCGCCTTTACGGAACCTTCGCCCCCCTGGCGCCGCCCGTTCACCGGGACGCCGGGGGGCCGGCGCTAGCTTCCCCGACATCCCTCCCGACCCGTACACGATGGAAACCGTCACGCCCACCGGCACCACGACCGGCGAAGTCCTCCAGGTCATCGGCCCGGTCGTCGACTGCGAGTTCCCCGCCGACGCCGTCCCCGAGATCTACGACGCCCTCGAGATCGACCGCGGCGACGACCCGACCCTCGTCCTCGAGGTCCAGCAGCACCTCGGCGAGAACCGCGTGCGGACCATCTCGATGGACTCGACCGACGGGCTCACGCGCGGCACAACCGTCTCGAACACGGGCCGGCCGATCTCGATGCCGGTCGGCGAGGAGGTCCGTGGGCGGCTGTTCAACGTCGTCGGCGAGGCCGTCGACGGGCTCCCGCAGCCGAAGGTCACCGAGACCCGGCCGATCCACGCCGACCCCCCGAGCTACGACCAGCTCGCGACGTCGATCGAGGTGCTCGAGACCGGCATCAAGGTCATCGACCTCATCCAGCCCTACGCCCGCGGCGGCAAGATCGGCCTGTTCGGCGGCGCCGGCGTCGGCAAGACGGTCCTCATCCAGGAGCTGATCAACAACATCGCCAAGGGCCACGACGGCTTCTCGGTCTTCGCCGGCGTCGGCGAGCGGACGCGTGAGGGCAACGACCTCATGCGCGAGATGCTCGAGTCGGGCATCATGAAGTACGGCGACGCCTTCATGCACTCGATGGAGGAGGGCGGCTGGGACCTCTCGAAGGTCGACATGGAGCTCCTCAAGGAGAGCCAGGCGTCGTTCGTGTTCGGCCAGATGAACGAGCCGCCGGGCGCCCGCGCCCGCGTGGCCCTCTCCGGCCTCACGCTCGCCGAGTACTTCCGCGACCTCGGCGGCACCGACGTCCTGTTCTTCGTCGACAACATCTTCCGGTTCACGCAGGCCGGCTCGGAGGTCTCGGCCCTCCTCGGCCGGATGCCGTCGGCCGTCGGCTACCAGCCGACGCTGGCGACGGAGATGGGCACTATGCAGGAGCGGATCACGTCGACGAAGAAGGGCGCCATCACGTCGGTCCAGGCCGTCTACGTCCCGGCGGACGACCTCACGGACCCGGCCCCGGCCACGACGTTCGCCCACCTCGACGCCACCACGACGCTCTCGCGCTCGATCGCGTCGCTCGGCATCTACCCGGCCGTCGACCCGCTCGACTCGAACTCGCGGATCCTGACCGAGGAGGTCGTCGGCGAGGAGCACTACCGCGTGGCCCAGGACACGAAGGAGCTGCTCCAGCGCGACAAGGAGCTCCAGGACATCATCGCCATCCTCGGCCTCGACGAGCTGTCCGACGAGGACAAGCAGGTCGTCAACCGGGCCCGGCGCGTCCAGCGATTCATGTCGCAGCCGTTCTTCGTGGCCGAGCAGTTCACCGGCACGCCCGGCAAGTACGTCAAGGTCGACGACACCGTCCGCGGCTTCAAGATGATCCTCGACGGCGAGCTCGACCACCTGCCCGAGGGCGCCTTCCTCTACAAGGGGGCCATCGAGGAGGTCATCGAGGCCGGCGAGAAGATGCTCGCCGAGGCGTAGGCTCCCCCGACCGCGTCCGCCTCGGGCCCGCGCCCGAGGCGGGCCGACTCCCCCTGACATGGCTGACTCCCTGCTCGTCGAGATCGTCTCCCCGGACCGCGCGGCCTACCGTGGCGAGGCCCGGGCCTTCCGCGCCCCCGGCGTTGAGGGCTCGTTCGAGGTCCTCCGCGGCCACGCCCCGCTGCTGGCCGCGACCCAGGTCGGGACCGTGACGGTCACCACGCTGAACGGCGACCGCGTCCAGTTCGCCACGTCCGGCGGGTTCGTCGAGGTCCTCGACGACCACGTCATCATGCTGGCCGAGACGGCCGAGCCGGCCGGCGAGATCGACGTCGAGCGCGCTCGTGCCGCCGAGGAGACCGCCGCCGAGCGGCTCGCCGCGGCCACGACACCCGAGGAGCGGGCCCAGATCGAGGCCGAGCGCGACCGCGCGCGGAACCGGCTCCGCACCGCGATGGGCCAGGTCTGACGGCTCCCGGCTAACGGCCTGAGCCTTCATGAAGGGTTCTTGCCGCGCCCCCCGTGCCGGCGTACCTTGGCACTCCGACACCGGCCGACACACTGGCCAACGAATCGGGTTGAGCACGCCCAGCCCCGCCCTCCAGGGCGAGCTCCCCGACCGAGCGTCCGACGGGTTTCCGTCGGGCGCTCTCTTTTTGTACCCGCCGCGAGCCGGCTCCGTCCGCCTCGGGCGCCCCGCCGAGGCGGGCGGGGTCAGCGCTCGAACGTCAGGCGCGTGCCGGAGGCGAGGAGCGGGAACGAGAGCCCGTTCGAGCCGCCGCCGTTGAACACGAGCTTGGCGTCGGCGCGCTGGACGAGGTAGACCATCCGGTCGCCCTCCAGGCTCTCGACCCGGCCGTAGAGGTCGACGTAGACGGTCCCCTCGGCGACCGACATCGACCACAGCTTGACGTCGAAGCCCTGCGGGTCGTCCGGGTCGAGCGAGTAGTCGCTTCCGAACGCGCCGCGCATCTCGGGGAACTGGCTGTTGCCCGTCGCGAGGACGCCGTAGCCGCTCCGGTCCACAAAGCCTGCGGCGATCTCCCACCGCCCGCTGGCGGCCTCGCCATTCCGCGACACGAGTTGCCAATCGCCGGGCAGGTCGCAGCCGACGTCGTCGTAGAGGCAGTCGTCGTAGAGGTAGTCGCAGCCGCCGAGGACAAGCGCGGCGAGGATGAGGAGGGGGAGCCGGGTCATCGGGTCAGGGTCCAAAGCGTGCGGACGGCGTCGGCGCCGTCGAAGGCGTAGAAGGCCCAGACCTGTCGGCTGGCGCTGTCCTCCTCAATCGTCGCCACCACGTCGTCGACGATGTTTGCGCCCTCGCCGATGAAGATGAGGCGGCTCGCGTCGCCGTCGGCCGTGATCACCGAGCAGTCGCGGAAGCCCCGCGGATTGGCCGGGTCGTAGGCGACCGCGACGCGGTCGTCCTCCCCGGCGTTCTCGATGGTGGTCCGGTTGCACTCGATCACCCGTCCGACCTCGTAGGCGTCGACGCGCGGCGTGCCCTCGGCGGTGACGGATCCATCGGAGCGGACGCGTTCGGTGGTGACGGTTCGCGTCCAGACCCCGTCGAGGCGAGACATGAGCGCGGCGCCGCCGGAGCCGGTCGTCGTGAACGTGTCGCAGCCGGCGAGGAGAAGGACGGCGAGCGCGACGACGAGGGGGCGGCCCGAGAGCGGAGACATCGACGTGGGGTCAGAAGAGGCGTAGCTCGACGCCGACCTGCAGGCGCAGGCCGACGTAGTCGCGGTCGGAGACGGCCGCGCCGTCGTCGAGGCCGTTGGGGTCGGCGAGGTAGCGGCCGAAGTCGCGCGGGAGGTAGGTCTTCCCGTTGCGGCTGGCGTCGAAGTCGGTGGCCGGCAGCCGGTCCTCCCCGAACGTCTCGACGGGGAACAGGAGGCGGACCGGGACGAACACGCGGTCGCCGACGGCAAGCCCCCCCAGCACGCCGACCTCGAAGTAGGTCGACGACGCCGTGTAGACGCCGTTGAAGACGAACTCCGAGCCGAGGCTCTCTGACCCGTCCGGGTACGTCGTGGCGACCTCGACGCGGACCCCGCGAAACATCCCGCCGAACGATCCGCCGACCACGAGCGGTCCGAGTTGGCCCGTCAGGTCGATCGTGACGACGTGGTCGAGCGTCCGCGCTTGGACGCGGTTGCCGCGTCCGTTCGAGAACGCCGACGCCTCGTCGGACGTCGCGCGGCCGACTTGGTAGGCGAACCCGGCGCCGAGGCCGCCGCCCCCGATCCGGACCGCCGCCCCGAGGGCCGGGTGCGTGTGCTCGCCGGGCAGGAAGTCGACGGGCGCGTCGAGTACGGTCGAGAAGACGTCGCTGTAGGTCTCGCCGAGGAGCGCGAGGCGGTCGCCGTCGAACTGTGTCCTCGAGAAGGCGCCGGTGAGGTAGAGGCCCGACGGCTGCGCCGAGGCGGAGGCGGCCAGCAGAAGGAGGGCGAGGGGTCGGAGGCGCATGGGGGAGGGGGCGGACGGCCGGAAGGTCGCCGGCACCGAAACGGCGGCGCGTCCCCTCTGCCGGGGAGGGCGCCGGTGGGAGAGAAGGCTCGCGCGCGCTAGTTTGCGGCGTCTCCCCCCGACACCCCCGTGGCCCTCTCCTACACGCTCCGCGAAGGGCTCGCCGGCTTCCGGCGCGCCAAGCTGGCCGCGGCGACGAGCGTCGTCGCGCTCGCCATCGCGCTCGTCCTCATCGGCCTGTTCGTCCTGCTCGGGTGGCAGGGCCAGCAGGTCGCCGAGCTGCTCCGCCAGCGTGCCTCCGAGGTCGAGATCTTCCTCGACGACGACGCGACGGCCGAGGCGTCGGCCCGCGTGGGCGACCGGCTCCGGAGCGTGGCCGGCGTCGACTCGGTGCGGTACGTCTCGCACGAGGAGGCGGCCGAGATCTTCCGCGAGGCGTTCGGCGAGGAGGCCGACCTCTACGACGACGCCCAGTTCCTCCCGGCCAGCTACCGCGTCCGCCTCGGCGGCGACGCGGCCTCGCCCGACTCGCTCGAGGCCTTCGCCGAGGTCGTCGCGGGGTGGACCGCCGTCGACGACGTGGCCTACGACCGGGCCTCGGTCGAGGCCGTCGAGCGCAACGTCCGGACGTTCTCGAGCGTCGGGCTGGCCGTCGCCCTCCTCGTCGTGCTCGCGGCGCTGCTCCTCGTCGGCAACACGGTCCGCCTGTCGATCTACGCGCGGCGGATGCTGATCCGGACGATGAAGCTGGTCGGGGCGACGAACGCGTTCATCCGGCGGCCCTTCCTCATCGAGGGCGTGATCCAGGGGCTCGCGGCGGGCGTCGTGGCCGGCATCGTGCTGTGGGGGCTCTACGGCCTGTTCCTCCGCTTCATCCGCTCCGCCGACGCGAGCCGCGCGGTCGTGGACTGGCCGGGCGGGACGCCGCTGCTGGCCGTCGCCGCCCTCATCGTCCTCGGGCTCGTGCTGGGCTTCATCGCGTCGAGCGTGGCCGTCCGGCGGTTCATCCGGCAGGTGAGCCTGAGCTAGGGGTTCGCTGCGCCCGCCCGGGAACGGGGAATTGGGAAACAGGAGCGGGCAGAGGGCGCTGGTTCGCGGCGCCGTGGACGACCGCCAGCGAGGCGGTGGGACGCGGAATCAGACGGGACGGATCGCTCGTCTCGTGATGCCCATGTGACGAACCGGGCGACGAACGCGGCCCACGGGTGTCTGGATGGTGCATCACGCCCGCCGAGGTACGTCTCGCACGATCAGGACGTTGCCTCCCCCCATTCGCCCGACTTGTCATGGCCCTCCGCTCTCTGGCGTTCGCCGCCCTCGCCCTTTCCGCCCTCGCGTTCGCCGTCCCACGTCCCGTGGAGCCCGTCGGCACCATCGCCGGCACCATCACCGACACCGAGACCGGCGACCCGCTCGTCGGAGCCCACGTCGCGATCCCGTTCCTCGGCCTCGGCGCTGCGACGGACGAGGCTGGCCGGTTCCGCCTCGCCAACGTGCCGGCCGGGACGCACCGCGTCGTCGTGTCGCACGCCGGCTACGCGCGCGTCGAGCGGCAGGTGCGGGTGGAGGACGGCGCCCAGGTCGCGCTCGACGTGGCCCTCGCGGCTGTCGAGGTGGGCGAGGTCGTCGTCGAGTACGAGCGGCCGATGATGGAGCAGGATGCGATCTCAGTCCGCGGACGGACGGCGGGGATCGCGCCGCCGCCGGCCGCTCCCGCGGCGCCGCCGGCCGCGAGCGGCCAGTTCTACATGCAGCGCCAGTCGACGACCGGCGGCGGGCTCCAGCCACCACCGACCGACCGCGAGGGCTACGCGCCCATCGACGAGGTCGGGTTCAAGACGGCCACCGACGCGCCGCTCTCGACATTCTCCATCGATGTCGACCGGGCCAGCTACGCCAACACGCGCCGGTTCCTCACCGACGACCGGCTCCCGCCCGTCGACGCCGTCCGCGTCGAGGAGTTCGTCAACGCCTTCGACTACGCGCTCGACGGGCCGGGCGAGCAGGACCGCCACCCGTTCGCCGTCCACACCGAGGTGACCGAGGCGCCGTGGGCGCCGGCCCACCGGCTCGTCCGGATCGGGCTCCAGGGGCGGCGGATCGACACCGAGGACCTCCCGCCGGCCAACCTCGTCTTC
Organism: Rubrivirga marina; assembly: GCF_002283365.1. Classification (NCBI taxonomy): domain Bacteria; kingdom Pseudomonadati; phylum Rhodothermota; class Rhodothermia; order Rhodothermales; family Rubricoccaceae; genus Rubrivirga; species Rubrivirga marina. The sequence goes on from NZ_MQWD01000001.1 coordinate 1,660,030, forward strand.
CTCCTCGACGTCTCGGGCTCGATGCAGGCGCCCGACAAGCTCCCGCTCCTCCAGCGCGCGTTCCGGCTCCTCGTCCGCGAGATGCGGCCGGAGGACCGCGTGGCGATCGTCGTCTACGCCGGCGCCTCGGGCCTCGTCCTCCCGTCGACCGACGGGACGGAGAAGGCCGAGATCCTCGACGCCATCGACCGGCTCCAGGCCGGCGGCTCGACGGCCGGCGCCGAGGGCCTCCGCCTCGCCTACGCCACGGCCCGCGAGCACTTCGACCCCCGCGCGACGAACCGCGTGATCCTCGCCACCGACGGCGACTTCAACGTGGGCGTCTCGTCCGACGCCGAGATGCAGCGGCTGATCGAGGAGGAGCGCGAGTCGGGCGTCTTTTTGTCCGTCCTCGGGTTCGGCACGGGCAACCTCCAGGACTCGAAGATGGAGACGCTCGCCGACCACGGGAACGGCAACTACGCCTACATCGACTCGATCCGCGAGGCCGAGCGCGTGTTCGTCCGCGAGTTCGGCGGAACGCTGTTCGCCATCGCGAAGGACGTCAAGATCCAGGTCGAGTTCAACCCGGCCGAGGTCGCGGGCTACCGGCTCGTCGGCTACGAGAACCGGATGCTGGCGGCGGAGGACTTCAACGACGACCAGAAGGACGCCGGCGAGCTCGGCGCGGGCCACACGGTCACGGCGCTCTACGAGGTCGTCCCGGTGGGCGTCGAGGTGCCGACGGCCGGCGTCGACGGGCTCCGCTACCAGACGGCGCCGTCGCTCACGAGCGCGGCCCGGAGCGGCGAGCTGATGACCGTCGCCCTCCGCTACAAGCCGGCCACCGGCGCCGGCACGTTCGCCGACGAGTCCGTCCGCCTCGCGGTCTCCGTCGACGGGGCCGGCTTCCGGCCGATCGCGCGGGCCTCGGAGGCCACGCGCTGGGCGACGGCCGTGGCCGAAGCGGCGTTGCTCCTCCGCCAGAGCGAGTACGCGCCCGGCGCGTCGTGGGAGCAGGCGCTCGCCCTCGCCCGCGGCGCCCGCGGCGGTGACCCCCACGGCGACCGCGCCGAGTTCGTCCGCATGATGGAGACGGCCCAGGCGCTCCAGCAGACCGAGGCCGCCCAGCGCGATCGGCCCGTCGCGCTGGGGGACTGATGATGTCGGGTCGGGGCGCGCCGCCGTGTGCCCCGACCGTTGCCGACCCGGCCCACGGCACCGCCGAGGTGGCCCGCCTCGGCGACGCGCCAGCAGGTGGAGGGGCCGAATACCGGCGCAAGCCGGAACGCGGCGGCGACGGACGGCACACGCGAGCTCGTAATGGCACGCGTTTGGATCTGGCGCGTTCATGCCTCTCCCTGGTCCTCCCACCTCCCCCGTGGCCCTGACGCCCAACGTCGCCCGCCCCGCCCGCTCGTGGTCGCCCTCGGCGCCCGTCGAGGAGCCCACGCGGAACCCCTTCAAGCGCTACTGGCGGGCCGTGACCGACGACGAGGCGTCGTGGGGACGCCGGCTGTTCGTGGGCCTCGGCGTTCCGTTTGGGATCGGCCTGGGGGGATTGGTGCTCGGCGTGGCGGCGTTCGCCGTCTACGCGTGGTCGCTCCTGCCGGAGACGCCGGACGCCTACGCCCTCGCCCGTGCCACGCAGTCGCAGCCGACCGTCGTCGTCGACGTCCGCGGCGAGCGGATCACGCAGTTCGAGCCCGAGTTCCGCGAGTGGGTCCCGCTCGACTCCATCCCGACCCACCTCGTCGACGCGCTCATCGCGACTGAGGACCGCGACTTCTACGGTCACGGCGGCATCGACTACCAGCGGACCGTCGGGGCCATCTGGAACACGCTCAAGGGCGCCCGCCAGGGCGGCTCGACCATTACGCAGCAGCTCGCGCGGAACCTCTTCCCGGACGAGATCGGCAACGCCGGGACCATCGAGCGGAAGACGAAGGAGGCCCTCGCGGCGCGCGCCATCGAACGCGACCACACCAAGCGCGAGATCCTCGAGGCCTACCTCAACACGGTCCCGTTCCTCTACAACGCGCACGGCGTCGAGCTCGCGGCGCGGACCTACTTCGCCTCGCACGCGCCCGACCTGACCGTGCCCCAGTCGGCCATGCTGGTGGCGATGCTGAAGGGGCCGAACCAGTTCAACCCGGTCCGCCACCCCGAGGCGGCGACGGACCGCCGGAACCTCGTGCTTCGGCTGATGGCCGAGCAGGGCGTTCTCGGTCAGGAGGAGGCGGCGGCGTACCAGGCCGAGGGCCTGGACATCGACCTCCAGCCGCAGCCCTCGACCTACAGCGCCGCGCCCCACTTCACGGCCGCCGTCCGCCGCGAGCTCGACGCGTGGGCCACGGCGCGTGGCTACGACGTCGACCGGGACGGGCTCGTCGTCCGCACGACGCTCGACCTGACGATGCAGCGGGAGGCCGAGGCCGCCGTCGCCGCCCGCGCCGGCCGGCTCCAGCGGACCGCCGACGGCCAGTGGGGCCGCCGCGTCCCCCGCGCCGCGCTCGACGCCGCGTTCCGCAAGACGACGGCCTACGCCCAGGCCGTCGACGGCGGGATGAGCGAGTCCGAGGCGCTCGCCGAGGTCCGCGCCGACGCCGCGCTGTGGGATTCCGTGGCCCAGACGGTCCGCCGCGTCGAGGCGTCGCTCGTGGCGATCCAGCCCGAGACCGGCGCCGTCCGCGCCTACGTTGGCTCCCGAGACTTCCGCGTCGACGAGTACGACCACGCGGGCGTGGCGCTCCGCCAGCCCGGCTCGACGTTCAAGGCGTTCGTGTTCGCCGGCGCGCTCCAGCGTGGCTACGGCCCCGAAGACGAGATCGACGGCGGCGCTGCCGAGGTGGAGCTCGACGACGGCACGACGTGGACCCCGGCCGGCGGCTGGTCGGAGGGCACGCTCGCCGACGCGCTCGCCTACTCCAAGAACGCCGCGACGGCCCGGCTCACGCAGGAAATCGGGCCGCACCGCGTGGCGCTCGTGGCCCAGCGGATGGGCGTCGAGAGCGACCTCGACGTGGTCCCGTCGATCGGCCTGGGCACGAGCCCGGTCACGCTCCTCGAGATGGTCTCGGCCTACGCCACGATCGCCAACGACGGGCTCCGCCGCGAGCCGAAGCTCATCACGCGCGTCGAGACGGCGTCGGGCACGGTCCTCGACACGTTCGGCGGCGTGGGCCGGCAGGCGCTCACGCGCCGCGACGCGCGCAACCTCCTCGACATGCTCCGCGGCGTCATCGACCGCGGGACCGGGCGCCCGCTCCGCGAGATGGGCGTGACCGGCGACCTCGCCGGCAAGACCGGCACCACGCAGGAGTACGCCGACGGCTGGTTCATCGCCATGCGGCCCGGGCTGGCGGTCGGCGCCTGGGTCGGGTTCAACGACCAGCGGGTCACGTTCCGGTCGAAGCAGACCGGCGAGGGCTCGCGGACGGCGCTGCCCGTCGTCGGCGACTTCCTCCTGCGCGTCCAGGACCGCCTCCCGAACGTGGCGTTCCCGCCGCCGCCCGGCCGCTACGCCGACCTCGACTTCGACGCCGACGGGGACTCGCTCCTCATCGATGAGGCCGACGTGGCCGACCTTACGGCCGAGGACTACGAGTGGGCCTACGGCGAGGACCCCTACGACCCGGTCGAGGTGGACGTCCCCGACGTCGAGCGGCCGATGGAGGACCGCCCCGACCTCCGCCAGCCGCCCCCCGCCACGCGCCGGATCGGCTGGGACGGCAACGGCCAGCGGAGCGACGAGCGCCAGCGGACCGACGCGCCCCGCCGGGCCCCGATCCCAAGGACGCCCCCCCCGTCCGCCCCGCGCGGCGGCCAGTCGGGCGAGCCCGTCATGATCCCACGGGACGCCCCGCCGACGCCGGACCCGGAGGTCCGCAACCGAAACAACCGCGGCGGCATGACGGCCGAGGAGATGATCGAGGAGGCCCGCCGCCGCGACGGGGACGGCTAGGCCCGCCTCGGCGCCGAGGCGGGGGAGGTGAAGTGTCGGCAAGGCGGAACGCTTCCAGGCGGCCCGCCCTTCACCCGTCTCCCTTCACGCCCCACCCCATGCCCCGCGTCCTCCTCTTCACCGGCAAGGGCGGCGTCGGGAAGACGACGTGCGCCGCGGCCACGGCCCTCGCCTGCGCCAGCCGCGGCCAGCGCACGCTCGTCCTCTCGACCGACCCCGCCCACTCGCTCGCCGACGCCGTCGACCGGCCGCTCGGGCCCGAGCCCCGCGAGCTCGCTCCGAAGCTCGACGCCATGGAGGTCGACCTGTACTACTCCATGCGGAAGTACTGGGGCAACATGCGCGAGCTGGTCCGCGCCGTCCTCCGCTTTCAGGGCGCCGACGCCATCGCGGCCGAGGAGCTCGCCGCGCTGCCCGGGATGGGCGAGGGGAGCGCGCTCCTGTGGCTCGACGAGTTCGTCCGCTCCGGCGACTACGACGTGATCGTCCTCGACGCCGCGCCGACGGGCGAGACGCTGACGCTCCTCACGCTCCCCCAGGTCACGCAGTGGTGGCTCCAGAAGGCGTTCCCGCTCCAGAAGACGGCCATCAAGACCGTCGGCTTCGCCGTCCGCAAGACGACGGGCGTCCCGCTCGACAAGGGCTACGAGGAGCTCGACCGGCTCTTCGGGAAGCTCGGCGACGTGCAGGAGATCTTGCAGGACCCTGAGGTCACGTCGGCCCGCCTCGTGATGAACCCGGAGCGGATGGTGATCCAGGAGGCCAAGCGGGCCTACACCTACCTCCAGCTCTACGGCTACGGCGTCGACGCGGCGGTGGTGAACCGCGTGATCCCGGAGGACGAGGCGGGCGGCGTCATGGCGAAGTACGTCGAGGCGCAGGCCGGCTACCTCGACGAGATCCACCGCTCGTTCCACCCGCTCCCGGTCCTGACCGTGCCCCACCTCGGGCGCGAGGTGTTCGGACTCGAGCTGCTGGAGCAGGTCGCCGAGGGGATGTACGAGGGCCGCGACCCGGCGGCCGTCTACCACGCCGAGCCGTCTTACAAGGTCGAGAACGAGGGCGAGGTCTACACCGTCGCGCTCCGCGTGCCCGGCGCCGACCCCGGCGACGTGGAGGCCGAGCAGTTCGGGGACGACCTCGTGGTCCAGATCGCGAACCAGCGACGCAACGTCACGCTGCCCGCATTCCTAGCCTACTACCGTTTGGCCGAGGCGCGCGTCGCGGACGGCTGGCTCCGCGCCCGGTTCGTGCCCGAGGCGTAGGAGATCCCCGGATCTCGTGTCATCCCCCGATTGGCGGTTGGCCGCGTGACCGTAGGTTTCCGTTCCGCCCGTTTAACGATGCCGACGAATGGGCCGATAGGGGATAAGGCTCCCCAACCCTGCGACATGGCCCTCTCGAATCCTCCGCTTCCGCCCGACTACGACGGGCTCGGGTTCTCGGACCCGACCAACGAGTTCGTGCGCATCACGACGACCGAGGACGAGGCGGGCCGGGCCCTGGTCGACGGCGTCGTCGTCATCCCCGGCCTGCCGGTCTGCCGCGTCCGCATGAAGACGGACGTCGACCGGATCTACCGCTACGGGCCGGGCCGGCACGCCCTTCTGGGCTACGTCCGCGCGGCGCTCCACGAGGACGTCGTCGTCGAGCTGCCCTGGAACTGAGCGGAGCGAGGGCGGCGCAGCCAACCGCTCGCTAGACGGGGCAGCCAGTTGATCCGTCCCGCGGGACGGGCGTGCCCGCCTCGGTGCCGAGGCGGGGTGCGTCGGGCTACTCGCCGTCCGCGCCTCCGGCCGTCAGCTCCCCGCCGGAGCCCTTGAGCACCGCCCGGAGGTCGACGCCGCCGTTGGGGTCGAAGTCGAGCGTCCGGATCGGGAACGGGATCGTCACGCCGTGGCCGTCGAACGCGGCCTTGACGGCCTTGATGGCCTCGCTCTGGGCCTCCAGGAAGTCCGTCTGCCGCATGAAGTCGACCCAGAAGCGGACGACGAAGTTGATCGACGAGTCGCCGAACTCGGTGTAGTAGAGCTGGACGGGCTTGCCGTCCTTCCGCATCTCGAGCCCCTCGACGGCCGCGACGGCCACGCGCTGGGCGTGCCCGAGGTCGTCGCCGTAGCCGACCCCGCACGCGAGGTCGACGCGCCGCTCGCCCCGAGCCGAGTAGTTCACGATCGGGTCGCCGAACACCTTCGCGTTCGGGAGGATGACCTTCTGGCCCTGGAACGTGTCGAGGACCGTCGACCGGAGCGAGATCTCGCGGACGGTCCCCGTGAACCCGTTCGTCTCGATGATCTCGCCCACGAGGAACGGGTTCCGGATCGCCATCAGGATGCCCGCGATAAAGTTCGAGGCGATGTCCTGGAACGCGAAGCCGAGGGCCAGCCCCACGACGCCGGCGCCGGCGAGGAGCGTCGTCACCACGCCGTCGAGCTTGAGCACGCTGAGCGCGATGAACGTCCCGGCCGCGAGCACGGCGATGTAGACGATCGTCGCCAACAGCTCGACGACGTTCTTCGTCTGCGGCGCCCGGTCGGCCGCCCGGTGGAGCACGCTCGCGACGACGTTCCGGACGAGCCGGGCCACGAACGCGGCCGCGATGACGATGAGGACGGCGAGGACGAGGTTCGGGAGGAGCTCGAAGAACCCGTCCAGCCACTCGCGGAGCGTCCCGAGCGCGCCGCTGGCGGCGGCGCCTACGGTCTGGGCGGTCGTGTCGACGGCGACGACGGTCGTATCGGTCTGCATGCGGCGCGATCTGTGGGGGCGGGGGTAGCTACGAGCCGCCTCGTGCGCGGTTCGCCGGGCGAGTCAGGCGTCGGACGTGTCCGACACGTCCGCCTCGGCGGCGCGGTCGAGCGCCTGGACGAACGCCTCGACGGGCTGGGCGCCCGAGAGCGCGAACTGCTCGCCGAACAGGTACAGCGGGACGCCCCCGATCCCCGCCCGCTGCGCGACCGTCTGGCTCCGGCGGACGTCGGCGGCGTAGCGGTCGTCGTCGAGGAGCGCGCGGGCGTCGGCGCCCGGGACTCCGGCGTGCTCGGCGATGGCGACGAGGTCCCCGGCGTCGTTGAGGTCGCGGCCGTCGGCGAAGTAGCCCTCGAACAGGGCGTCGACGGTCTCCCACGTCCGGTCGTAGGTGCCGGCCAGGAGGATGAGGCGGTGCGCGTCGGTGGTGTTGGGCGCGCCGGCCAGCTGGGAAAAATCGAACCGGAGCCCCGCGGCCTCGCCGGCCTGCGCGGTGTGGGCGAACGCGGCCTCGGTCCGCTCCGGGCCGCCGAACTTCCGGTGGAAGAACTCCCGGGGCTGGCCCTGGGGCGGCAGGTCGGGCTGGAGCTGGAACGGCCGCCACCGGCGCTCGATGCCGAGCCCGGGCCGCTGGCGGAGCGCCTCGGCGAGGTGGGCCTCCCCGATGTAGCACCACGGGCAGGCGATGTCGGCGAATACGTCGAGCGTCATGGGGTCGAGGAAGCGGGAGACCCCGAACGTACCGTGCCGCGTCGGCGGAGTTCGTCGTGCGGTCCGATGCCTCCGCCTCGACGCCGAGGCCGGGAACGGGGCCGAACCGCAGGCCCCGCGCGATCGGTTGGCTCGGAGGTCCCACCGTGTCCTCCTGGGCGGAGCCGCGTAGCGGCGGAGAGACCGCGAAGCGACGGCGCAGCCAAGGATCTCGCCGGACTCGCGCGCTCCGCTCGCGACGTGCGAGCCGTTCGGCCGACACGGATCCCTCACGTTCGCTCGGGATGACACGGTGGGGAGGCCACGGCTCAGGGGAGGCCAAGGCTCAACTGCAAGCGCCGCGCGTTCGACGGGCGGGACGCCCCGCCCGCGACAGCTCCCTCCAGGCCTCCCGTAACCATTCTATCATCGGGAGCGGATGGTGCCTCCCGCCCGTTAGCTTGGCCGACTCTCTTTCCGACCCATGTTCATCCACGAGCTGAGCCCCGAGCAGCGCCGCGCCTTCCTGGTCCTCGCCCGCCAGGTCATCGACGCCGACAACCGGCTGGCGATCCAGGAGGTCGAGCGGCTCGACCGGCTTTACGTCGAGGCCGGCGTCGCGACCGAACTGGCCGGCGCCCCGAGCGGCGTCGGCGACCTGAACCTCCTGTTCGGGACCGAGCGGTCGCGTGTGGTCGTCTTGCTCGACCTCCTCCTCATGGCCTACGCCGACGGCCAACTCCACCTGCGTGAGATCGCGGCCATCCGGTCCGTCGCCGCCGGGCTCCAGGTCGATGCCGGGACGTTCGAGGCGGCGCTCGACTGGGCCCGCCGGCATCAAGAGCTGGTCGAGGAGGCCGAGCACCTCGGGAGCGCCGTCGGCTCGTAGGGCGCGGCCGGGCGGCGAGAGCGCCGCGACCGGCGGCCCGGCCCCCTCCGCCTCGGTGCCGAGGTGGACCGGCCCGGCGCCTTTGCGGCCGGTGTCCACGGGTTATCCACCGCGTGGATAACGAGGCCCATCTAGCTTCGCCGGTCCACCCTCTGCGACCCCGTGAGCGACCAGAAAATCATCTTCTCCATGCTCGGCGTCGGCAAGACCCTGCCGACGGGCAAGAAGATCCTCGACAACATCTACCTCTCGTTCTACTACGGCGCCAAGATCGGCGTCCTCGGTCTGAACGGGGCCGGCAAGTCGACCCTGCTCCGCATCATCGCGGGCAAGGACCCGAGTCACGACGGCGAGATCCAGAAGCAGCCGGACCTCACGATCGGCCTGCTCGAGCAGGAGCCCGACCTCGGCGACCCCTCGCGGACCGTCAAGGAGGTCGTCGAGGAGGGGATGGCTGAGGCCGTCGGCCTCCTCAAGCGGTACGAGGAGATCTCGGCCGCCTTCGCCGAGCCCGACGCCGACTTCGACGCGCTCATCGCCGAGCAGGGGAAGGTCCAGGAGGACATCGACCGGCTCGGCGCCTGGGACGTCGACGCGCGGCTCCAGCAGGCCATGGACGCGCTCCACTGCCCGCCCGGGGACTCGCCGATCGGGCCGCTGTCCGGTGGTGAGAAGCGCCGCGTCGCGCTCGTGCGGCTCCTCCTCCAGGCGCCCGACGTGCTCCTGCTCGACGAGCCGACGAACCACCTCGACGCGCAGTCCGTCGCGTGGCTCGAGCAGCACCTCGCCGGCTACGAGGGCACGGTCATCGCCGTGACGCACGACCGGTACTTCCTCGACAACGTGGCCGGCTGGATCCTCGAGCTCGACCGCGGCAAGGGGATCCCGTTCGAGGGCAACTACACGAGTTGGCTCGAGCAGAAGGAGGCCCGTCTCGCGCAGGAGGAGAAGGAGGCCTCGAAGCGCCAGAAGACGATCCACCAGGAGCTCGAGTGGGTCCGCCAGAACGCCAAGGGCCAGCGGACCAAGTCGAAGGCGCGGATCGCGCGGTACGAGGAGCTCCAGGCCGGTCTCGACAACGAGCGTCGCGACGAGCTCGAGATCTACATCCCGCCGGGCCCCCGCCTCGGCAACGTCGTCGTCGAGGCGGAAGGGGTCGACAAGGGCTACGACGGGCGGACGCTCGTCGAGGACCTCACGTTCAGCCTCCCGCCCGGCGGCATCGTCGGCGTCGTGGGGCCGAACGGCGCCGGCAAGACGACGCTCTTCCGCATGATTACGGGCGAGGAGGACCCCGACGACGGTGCCTTCCGCGTCGGCGAGACGGTCCAGCTCGGCTACGTCAACCAGGTCCGCGACCTCGACCCGGACAAGACGGTCTGGGAGGTCATCTCCGGCGGCGCCGACTTTATCCAGCTCGGCAACCGCGAGGTCAACAGCCGCGCCTACGTCGGCCGGTTCAACTTCGGCGGGGCCGACCAGCAGAAGAAGGTCGGGACGCTGTCGGGCGGCGAGCGCGGCCGGCTCCAGCTGGCCGTGACGCTGAAGGAGGGCGCGAACGTGCTCCTCCTCGACGAGCCGACGAACGACCTCGACGTCAACACGCTGCGGGCCCTCGAGGAGGCGCTCCTGAGCTTCGGCGGCTGCGCCGTCGTCATCAGCCACGACCGCTGGTTCCTCGACCGCGTCGCGACGCACACGCTCGCCTTCGAGGGCGACGGCGAGGTGGTGTTCTACCCCGGCAACTACTCCGAGTACGCCGAGGACCGGAAGGCCCGCCTCGGCATCGACCCGGACGAGCCCACGGGCCCGCACCGTCGCCTGACCCGGGCGTAGCGCATGAGGGGCGGATGAGTGAGGGGTGAAGAGTCATTGCGCCTCACACGTCCCCCCTCACTTGTGCCCCCGTCGTCCCTCTGACACGCACCCGGCAGCGGGGGACCAGAGATTCCCCAGGCCCCGGTTCGGGAGTGCTCCGTAGCTTCGGCGCCGCCCCCGGGCACGCTCTCACCCGCCCCTCCCCATGAGCGAGATCACGTTCGGCACGGACGGCTGGCGCGCCGTCATCGCCGAGGACTACACCTTCGACAACCTGACCCGCGTGGCGCGCGCGACGGCGGCCTGGGTCCAGAAGCAGGACGCCGGGGACGGGTCCGTGGTGGTGGGACACGACACGCGGTTCCAGGGCCCAGCCTTCGCGCGGCACGTCGCGTGCGTGTTCGCCAGCGCGGGCGTCCACGTCCACCTCGCCGAGGCGTTCGCGACGACGCCGGCCGTGAGCTGGGCCACAAACGACCGCGGCGCGACGGCCGGCATCGTCATCACGGCCAGCCACAACCCGCCCGAGTACAACGGGTTCAAGATCAAGGGCCACTTCGGCGGGCCGGCCACGCCGGCCATGATCCGAGAGGTCGAGGCCGAGCTGGCCGCGCTCAAGGGCCGGTTCACGCTCAGGCCCTACGACGCCCTCGTGGCCGACGGGCTCATCGAGACGTTCGACCTCCAGGCCGGCTACGTCGACCTCCTGCGCCAGCGGCTCGACCTCGACGCCATCAAGGAGGCCGCCACGCGCGTGGCCTACGACGCGATGTACGGCGCCGGCCAAGGTGTCGTGACCGAGCTGCTGGGGAAGCCGCGCGTCGAGGAGCTCCACCACGAGCTCAACCCCGGGATGCACGGCCAGGCGCCCGAGCCCATCGAGCGGAACCTGGAGGGCCTCCTCGAGACCGTGACGGCCGAGAACTGCGGGATCGGCCTCGCCACCGACGGTGACGCCGACCGGATCGGACTCGTCGACGAGGAGGGCCAGTTCGTCGACTCGCACAAGATCCTCGCGCTCCTCGTCAAGTACCTCCACGAGGAGAAAGGGCTCAGGGGCGACATCGTCAAGACGTTCTCGACGACCGACATGCTCGACCGGATGGGCGAGACCTACGGCCTCGACGTCACGACGACGCCCATCGGGTTCAAGTACATCGGCCCGAAGATCGTCGAGGGCGACGTGCTCGTCGGCGGCGAGGAGTCGGGCGGGATGGCCATCAAGGGCCACATCCCCGAGCGCGACGGCCTGTTCATCGGCATGACCGTCGTCGAGATGATGGTCAAGCGCGAGCGGACGCTCTCGGGCCTCGTCCGCGAACTGATGGACGAGTTCGGTCCGCACTACCAGTCGCGCCAGGACCTCCACACGACCGAGGACCGAAAGCAGGCCGTGCTGCAGCACCTCCAGGCCGACGGCCTCGCCGAGGTCGACGGGCAGCCGGTCACGGCGACCGAGACGCTCGACGGGTTCAAGTTCCGCGTGGCGGACGGCTGGCTCATGTTCCGGGCCTCCGGCACGGAGCCGGTCCTCCGCATCTACTCCGAGGCGCCCAGCCAGGAGGCGGCCGACGCGCTCGTGGCCTGGGGCGTCCGGTTCGTCGAGGGCGACGGCTGAGCGCCGGCCCGCGACCGGTCGGCCCGTTTGGGCGGCGCGCGGCGCGCGCCGTGACGACGTTCGCCCTCTCCACCACACGCCCGCCGATGCGCTCGCTCCCCCCGACGGCGCTCGCCCTCCTCCTCGCGCTCGCCGCCTGCGACAGCTCGGCGCCCCAAGACGGGCCGCTCGTCGCGAACACGTTCTCGGTCCAGGTCGGTGACGGGGAGCCCGTGGTCCGCACGGAGGCCCACTTCGGGTCCTACGTGAGCGCGACGACGGGGGCGACGGTGGCGATGGTGCTCGGCACGCGGCCCGTGGGGTCGCTCGCCTCGATCACGGCGCCGGTGGTGGGGTTCGCCTACGACGGCGCGTCGGTGAGCGTGGGGAGCTACGACCTCGCGGCGGTGAACCCGAGCGGCGACCCGCCGGAGGGCATGTTCATCGGCGTCTACATCGACCCGGCGGAGTACGTCTCCGGCCAGATCGGGCGGAGCGGGTTCTACTACACCGGCGAAGGCACGATCACGTTCGATGAGGTCGACGCGACGCACGCGCGGGGCTCGTTCTCGATGCGGGCCGTCGAGTTGGGCGACGGGTTCGCCGCCTCGGAGGCGGCCGTCGAGGTGAGCGGCGAGTTCCACGCCGTCCACACCGACGCGTTCGGGAACGAGGACGCGATCTGGAACTGAGTGCTCCTCGGCGCGAGGGGGCGGGGATAGAAGGCCGTGCGTGACGGCACCCTGTCAGGCCTGGGCCGTAGTCTGCCGGACTGCACCCGCCCCACCGTGTCCGCCGCCACTGTCCCCCTGACCTCGGCCCCGTCCGCCTCGGGTGACGCGTCGATGTGGCGAGTCGAGGCCGTGTTCGCCGGCCTCGCGCTGGCCGGACTGGTGGGCGGGCTCTGGGCCGAGTGGCAGGGCGCGGCCGTCGCCAGCGCCGCGGGCTACGCGGTGGCGTACGCCTTCGGCGGGTGGTTCGGGCTCCGGGCCGGGCTCGAGTCGCTCCGCGAGCGGTCGGTCGACATCGACCTGCTCATGGTCCTCGCGGCGCTCGGCGCGCTCGCGATCGGGGCGCCCTTCGAGGGGGCGATGCTCCTCTTCCTGTTCTCGCTCTCGAACGTGCTCCAGCACGTCGCCATCGGGCGGAGCCGGCGGGCCATCGGCGCGCTCATGGAGCTCCGACCCGACGCCGCGCTCGTCCAGCGCGACGGCGAGTGGGTCGAGACGCCCGTCGAGGCGGTCGCGGTCGGCGACGTGTTTCGCGTCCGGCCCGGCGACCGGGTCCCGCTCGACGGCGTCGTGGTCGAGGGCCAGAGCGAAGTCGACCAGGCCTCGCTGACGGGCGAGAGCGTGCCGGTGCCGAAGGGCGCCGGCGACGAGGTGTTCGGCGGGACGACCGTCGGCGGCGGCGCGCTCGACGTCCGCGTGACGAAGCCGGCGGGGGAGAGCGCCATCGCGCGCGTGATCGCGCTCGTCGAGGACGCGCAGTCGCGGAAGGCCGAGACGCAGCGGCTCATCGACCGGTTCGAGCAGCCGTACGCGCTCGCCGTGATCGGGATGACGCTCGTCGCCATCGCGCTCCCGCTCCTCGGCTGGGGCGCCCCGTTCCGGCCGACGTTCTACCGCGCCATGACGCTGATGGTGGCCGCCAGCCCGTGCGCGCTCGTCATCTCGACGCCGGCCGCCGTCCTCAGCGCGATCGCCGCGGCGGCCCGGAGCGGCGTCCTCTTCAAGGGCGGCGCGACCGTCGAGGAGGCCGCGGGCGTCCGCGCCGTCGCGTTCGACAAGACGGGCACCCTGACGGCCGGGCAGACGCGCCTGACCGACGTGGTGCCTCTGGCAGAGGGCCTCACCGACGACGGCCTCGTGGCCCTCGCGGCGTCCGTGCAAGCGCGGAGCGAGCACCACCTCGCGCGGGCGACGGTCCGCGAGGCCGAGGCGCGCGGGCTGGACGTGGAGGAGGCGGCCGCGTTCGAAGCCACCGCCGGCCGCGGCGTGGGGGCGAGCATCGGCGGGCGGGTCGTGCGGATCGGCAACCCGCAGCACGTCGACGGGCGCGAGGTCGCCGGCCTCGACGCCGCGCTCGCCGAGGTCGACCGGCTCCGCGGAATGGCGCGGACGGCCGTCGTCGTGACGGAGGCGGACGCCGCGGGCGAGCGCGCGCTCGGCGTGATGGCCTTCGCCGACATCCTCCGGCCGACGGCCGCCGAGACGGTCCGCCGCCTCCGGGCGGCCGGCGTCGAGCACGTCGTGGTCCTCACCGGCGACACGGCCGCCGTCGCCGAGGCCGTGGGCCGCGAGGCCGGCGTCGACGCGGTCTATGCCGATCTCTTGCCGGAGGCGAAGGTCGAACTCATCCGCGAACTGGAGGCGCGGTGGGGCGGCGTGGCGATGGTGGGCGACGGCGTCAACGACGCGCCGGCGCTGGCGGCGGCGACGCTCGGCATCGCCATGGGCGGCGGCGGCACCGACGTCGCGCTCGAGACGGCCGACGTGGTCCTCATGGGCGACGACCTCGGCAAGATCCCGTACCTCCTCCGCCTGAGCCGCCGGACGCGCCGGACGCTGGCGGTCAACATCGCGATCTCGCTCGGCGCCATCGTCGTGATGGTCGTGACGATCCTCGGCGTCGGGCTCGCGCTCCCGCTGGCGGTCGTCGGGCACGAGGGGAGCACCGTCCTCGTGTCGCTCAACGGCCTCCGCCTTCTCGGCGCCCGCGACCGGCGCTGAGTCCGCCCGCCTCGGGGCGCTGCCGGTCCGGGCGAGAGACCGACCGAGGCGGACCGACCGAGGCGGACCGACCGGGCTAGAGGAGCGACGCCAGCAGGATCTGGGCCAGGAGGATCTTGAGGATGATCGCGACCGGGAAGACGGTCGTGTAGCCCACGTTCGGGAGGTCGTCGCCGCTCTGGTCGAGGGCGTAGCTCAGCACGGCCGGCTGCGACTGGATGCCGGCCACGATCCCGATGAGCAGGCCCATCGGCATCCGGAGCACCTTCCGCCCGATCCACAGCGCGGCGACGGCGCTGGCGAACGTGACGGCGGCGCCTGCGGCGACGATGGCCGCCCCGCCGGTCTCGGTCAGCGTCGTCAGGAACGTGTGGCCCGACCGCGTGCCGATGCCGGCGAAGAACAGGACGAGCCCGAACTGGCGGAGCACGAGGTTGCCGCTGTACGGAAGGTGCCACACGAGCGGGCCGGTCCGCCCGAGCGTCCCGAGCACGAGGCCCACCACGAGCGGCCCGCCGGCCAGGCCCAGCCGGAACGTGAGGCCCCCGGGGAGGGGGACCGGGACGAGCCCGACGAGGAGCCCGGCCGCCAACCCGAGGCTGAACGTGAGGAGGTCGATCTCACTCAGCGCTTTGTACGAGTCGCCGAAAAAGCGGCTCACCGCGGGGAGCGCGGCCGTCGGCGCGACGACCCGGACGCGGTCGCCGGGCTCGAGCACGGTGTCGTCGCGGGCCAGCCACTCGACGTCGCCGCGGCGGACGCGCGTGACGACGGCGCCGAACCGGTCCATCAGGCCGAGGTCGCCGATCCGTCGGCCGGCCACCTCGTGCGACGACACAAACACGCGGCGGTAGTCGACCTGCCCGCGGTCGACGACGAGGGGCGCGCCGTCCTCGGCGCCGAGGTCGGCGGCGACGCGGTCGAGCGCGTCGGGCGCGCCGACGACGCTGACGAGGTCGCCCTCGCGGAGGTGGTCGCCGGGCGCCGGGAGCCGCTGGCCCTCCCGCTGGACGCGCCCGAACCGGACGGCCCCGCCGTAGCGGTCGGCCAGCTCGCCGACGCTCGGCTCCGTCGCCTCCGGCCGCGTCACGCGGACCGTCCGCCGGTCGACGGCCTCCGGGATCGACTCGTGGCCGCGGACCCGGGCCGCCTCGGCGGCATAGTCGATCCGCCAGGCCCGCTGCGCCACGGCGATCGCCACGATCGATCCGACGACGCCGACGGGGTAGGCGAGGGAGTAGCCCACGACCGGCTCGTCCGCGATCCGCGCGGCGACGTCGGGCGGGACGTACGACGCGACGTAGTCGAGCACGGCCGCGAGGGCCGGCGTGTTGGTCGTGGCGCCGGTGTACATCCCCGTCGCGACGGCCGCGGGCAGGTCCAGCGCCACGGCGAGCGCGGCCGCCAGCCCGGCCCCCCCGAGCAGCACGCCGACCGCCAGCACGTTGTCGCGGACGCCCTTCCGCCGGAACGACGCGAAGAACCCGGGCCCGCTGCTCAGCCCGATCGTGTAGACGAACAGGACGAGGCCGAGCGCGACGGTGAACTCCGGGAGCGCGAGCGCGGGGTCGAGCGCGCCAACGCCGAGGCCGGCGAAAAGGACGGCCGCCACGCCCAGCCGCGTCCCCAACACACGGATCCGCCCGAGCACGTAGCCCAGCGCCGCGACGACGACGAGGAGCAGGACCGGGCTCTCCGTGAGCAGGGCGACCATCGGGGCACGGGGGACGACGAGCCGCACGGCCTCCACCGGTGGCCGGTTCCGCCTCCGGCCGCCCGCAGAGGTGGCCCGCGGGTCGGGAGCGCTTTTTTTGTGGCTCCGCCCCGCGGGGCCGCCCGGTGCGCTACCGAGGCGGGCGGTACACGAGCCGGAAGCGGGCGTCGAACCGGCCGTCGGCGTGGTGCCCGCAGCACGTGGCGCAGGCCGTCCGCCGCGAAGGGCGCCGGGCGCGACGGTGGACCGTCCCGCAGCCCGGGCACGTCGCCGTGACGCCGGCCGTCCCGCCGTAGGCCCCGACCGTGGCGCCGCCGGGCCAGATCACCCGGCCCGTCCGCCGGTGGACGATGCGGACGTAGGCCGGCCGTCCCGCCCGCGCGCACGCCGAGCACCGCCGGGGGTGGATCGGCTGGCGGTAGAGGTCGTGGTGGGCCTCGCAGGACGGACATGAGGCGAGGTACGGCGCCGTCGGGTCGGCGGGGAGCGTGCCCGTGTGGCACCGCTCGGGCCGGGCGCCGCAGGCGATGGCGATCGCTCGCCACGTGGCGTCGTGCGACGTCTCGCCGCGCCGCTCGACGTCGATGGCGTGGGCGACCTCGTGGCGGAGCGTCTCCTCGACCTCGGCGGCCGAGAGCGTGCGTGTGAGGTGGGCCGAGAGCGTAATCCGCCGGCCGGTCGGGTGGCACGCCCCGAGCCGCCGCCGCGCGCGGTCGAACCCGAACGACCACCCGAGATCGGTGAGGGGGGCGCCGAGGAGATCCCGGCCGAGGGCGCTCATCAGGCGCTCGGCGAGCGCGCGGGCGTGGTCGAGATCGGGCATCTGGCGGCAGCGGCGCCCGACGCCTCAGGGGAGGCGAAGGGATCGAGTCCGGGGAGGTTCGGTGGTCGGCATTCCCGTGCGAACGCCGCCGCGAGGCGTCACGCGCATCACTCTGGGGTCGAGGGAGATGGCGCGAGGAAAAAGTAACCCCGCCGCCGCGCACGTCGCCGTCGCTGAGACGGGCGGGAGTCGCCGGAGCGGACGGCGGGACGCGAGCCGTCGTGCCATGGGGGCGGAGGGCGGCACCGGTGCGGGGGGCGCGCGTACAGCCCGTCCCGTCACCCCCTGCACGTCTCCATGTCCACCCCCCACCTCGGCGTCGTCGGCCTCGGCGTCATGGGCCGCAACCTCGCCCTCAACGCGCTCGACGCCGGAAACGACGTCTCGGGTACCGACCTCGGCGAGGACGCCGTCCGCGGCTTCGAGCAGGAGGCCGCCAGGCCCGTCACGGCCACGACCGACATCGGCGCGTTCCTCGACGCGCTCCCACGGCCCCGCAACATCCTCGTGATGGTCCCGGCCGGCCCGCCGGTCGACGCCGTTCTGGGCACGCTGGCTCCGAAGCTCGACGAGGGTGACCTCGTCATCGACGGTGGCAACTCGCACTTCCCCGACACGCAGAGGCGGCACGACGAGATGGCCCAGCAGGGCCTCCACTTTTTCGGGATGGGCGTCTCGGGCGGCGAGGAGGGCGCCCGCCTCGGGCCGAGCATGATGCCCGGCGGGCCGAAGGCGCCCTACGCCCGCGTCGCGCCGGTCCTTGAGGGGATGGCGGCCAAGGTCGACGGCGAGCCGTGCGTGGCGCACCTCGGCGCTGGCGCCTCCGGCCACTACGTCAAGATGGTCCACAACGGGATCGAGTACGGGCTGATGCAGCTCCTCGCCGAGGCCTACGACCTCCTCAAGCGCGGCGCCGGGCTCGGCAACCAGCGGATGGGCGACTTGTTCAGCCAGTGGAACGACGGCGAGCTCCGGAGCTACCTCGTCGAGATCACGGCCGACATCCTCCACCACCCCTACACCGTCGAGGTCGACCCCGACGAGGCGCCCGGCGACGAGGCCCCGCCCGAGGGGATGACCGGCCGCTACCTCCTCGACTACATCCTCGACACGGCCGCGCAGAAGGGGACCGGCAAGTGGACGAGCCAGGACGCCCTCGACCTCGGCGTCCCGACGCCGACCATCGACGCGGCGGTCACGGCCCGCTACCTCTCAGCGCTCAAGGACGAGCGCGTGGCGGCCAGCGACCTCCTCGGCGACCCCGCCGGCCGCGCCCCCGGCGACCCCGAGGACCTCGTCGACGCTCTCGGCGACGCGCTCCTGGCGGCGTTCCTCGTGACCTACGCCCAGGGCTTCGCGCTCCTCAAGCGCGCGAGCGACGCCTACGAGTTCGGGCTCGACCTCGGGACCGTCGCCCGGGTCTGGCGCGGCGGCTGCATCATCCGCGCCGACCTCCTCGAGACGTTCCGCGAGGCGTTCCGCGCCGACGAGGACCTCCCGAACCTCCTCGTGGCGCCCGTCGTCGCCGAGAAGCTGATCGGCCACCGCGGCGCGCTCCGGCGGGCGGTCGGCCTCGGGACGCAGGCCGGCATCCCCACGCCGTGCCTCTCGACGGCCCTCGCCTACCTCGACGCCTACCGCAGCGCCTGGCTCCCAGCCAACCTCGTCGCCGCCCAGCGCGACTACTTCGGCGCCCACACCTTCCAGCGGACCGACCAGGACGGCACGTTCCACGTCCAGTGGGAGCCGGCCGGTCTGTGAGGTGGCGAGTTTAGAGTTCTCTGATGCCCTGCAGGATCCAACTCTGAACTCCCCACTCCGAACGCAAGAATGACTGTCCCCTCTGCCGTCCAACTCATCCTCTTCGGCGCCGCCGGCGACCTCGCGCACCGGAAGCTGATCCCGGCCCTCTACGACCTCCATCGGGAGGGCCACCTGCCCGACGAGGTGGACGTGGTCGGGGTCGACCTCCAGGAGATGGACCCCGCCGCGTTCGTCGAGTTCTCCTGCGACGCGGCCGACTCGCTCGGCCGGTTCTTCCCCCGTGACGCCGACGCCGACAACTGGGCCGCCTTCTCCGAGCGCCTGAGCTACGTCCAGGGCGACGCCACGGAGCCTGAGACCTACGCCCGCCTCGGCGAGCATCTGGAGAAGGTCGGTCCGAAGGGGGAGCGCCCACACCGCGTCTTCTACCTCTCCGTCGCGCCGTTCCTCGTCGAGTCGATCGTCAAGAACCTCGCCGAGGCGGGCCTCCTCGACGACGTGGAGCGCGACCGGTTCGTCGTCGAGAAGCCGTTCGGGCGCGACGCCGAGAGCGCGCGCCAACTCGACCGCGTCCTGCTCGGCACCGCCGACGAGGGCCAGGTCTACCGGATCGACCACTACCTCGGCAAGGAGACGGTCCAGAACCTCCTCGCCTTCCGGTTCGCCAACGCCCTCTTCGAGCCCGTCTGGGACGCCCGCTACGTCGACCACGTCCAGATCACGGTGTCCGAGACGGTCGGCGTGGAGCACCGCGGGGGGTACTACGAGGGGGCCGGGGCCATGCGCGACATGGTCCAGAACCACCTCCTTCAACTCCTCTGCCTCGTGGCGATGGAGCCGCCCGTCGCGTTCAAGGCCGACGAGGTCCGCAACAAGAAGGTCGACGTGCTCCGGGCCGTCCGGCCGGTCACGCGCGAGCGGGTCCACGAGGTCGCCGTGCGGGGCCAGTACGGCGAGGGGTTCCTCCGCGGCGAGCGCGTGCCGGGCTACCGCGAGGAGCCGAAGGTGGCGAAGCGCTCGGCCACGGAGACGTACGCCGCGCTCAAGCTGGAGGTCGACAACTGGCGCTGGCACGGCGTCCCGTTCTACCTCCGCACGGGCAAGCGGATGCCGCGCCGCGTGAGCGAGATCTCGGTCCAGTTCCGGCCGGTCCCGCACCGCGCGTTCCCGTCCGGCGCCGACGAGGCGTTCCAGCCCAACCGGCTCGTCCTCCGCATCCAGCCCGACGAGGGGATCGTCCTCCGCTTCCAGGCCAAGCGGCCCGGCCCGCAGATGCTCCTCCAGCCGGTCGCCATGCGGTTCGACTACGACGAGGCCTTCGACACGCCGCCCGACGCCTACGAGACGCTGCTCCTCGACGCCATCCGCGGCGACGCCACGCTCTTCATGCGGGCCGACCAGGTCGAGGCCGCGTGGCAGGTGGTCGACCCCGTGCTCGAGGCGTGGGCCGAGTCGCCGCCGGCCGAGTTCCCCAACTACGCCGCCGGCACCTGGGGCCCCGCCGCGGCCGACCGACTTCTCGCCCGCGATGGCCGCTCGTGGTCGGAGCCGTTGCCCTCCGACCCGATCCCGCCCGGCACCGCCCCCGAGGCCGTCGCCGACGCGCACCCGGAGGAGGGGGAAGGAGGGACGGGCCATCCGGGATAGGGAGCCCCGGGTCCCTCCATCCCGGACTTCTCCAGCCCTCGTCTTACCCGAACCAGCCGAGCAGCCACGCCAGGAGCGGCACGGCGAACAGGATCATCAGGCCCACGAACAGCCACGCGCTAAGCGTCATGCTCGCCTTACGGACGGGGAACTCGTAGGCGCAGTAGGGGCAGACCTCGGCGTCCTCGGGGACGGCGAACCCGCAGGAGGGGCACTCGCGCTCGCCGGGGCCGGGTTCGGTCACAGCGTCGGGAGGGCGATGAAGTCCTCCGCCTCGGTCGCTTCCTCCACGGAGTCGCCGAGGCGGGCGGGGCGGCGGTCGATCCAGCCGCCGGCCACGACGTCGTCGCCGTCGTAGAACACGGCGGCCTGGCCCGGGGCGACGGCGTCGCGCGGCTCGGAGAAGACGGCCTCCAGCGTGTCGGGGCCGGTCTGGCGGACGACGGCGGGCGCGCCGGGGTCGCGGTGGCGGATCTGGCCGTGGAGCGTCGTCTCGTCGTCGAGGCCGGCGCGGCCGCTCCAGACGACGCCGCTGGCGTCGAGCGTCCGCTCCGCCAGCGCCTCGCGTGGGCCGACGACGACGGTGTTCGTCTCGGGCTCGATGCGGACGACGTAGACCGGCTCGCCGAGCGCGATCCCCAGCCCGCGGCGCTGTCCGACGGTGTAGAACGGGTACCCCTCGTGCCGCCCCACGACCTCGCCCGTCTCGACGTGGACGAACGGGCCGTCCGCGATCTCAGCGGCCTCGGGCGAGCGGCGACGCAGAAACCCGCGGTAGTCGTCGTTGGGGACGAAGCAGATCTCGTACGAGTCCGGCTTCTGGGCGACGTGGTCGAAGCCCATGTCGTCGGCCATCCGGCGGATCTCGGTCTTGGCGAGGCCGCCGAGCGGGAAGAGCGTCCGCGCGAGGTGGTCCTGCGCGACGCCCCAGAGGACGTACGACTGGTCCTTGGTCCGGTCGAGCCCGCGGCTGACGACCCAGCGGCCGTTCTGCTCCCCGACCCGTGCGTAGTGGCCCGTCGCGATGTGCTCGCAGCCGAGGGCGTCGGCGCGCTTCAGGAGCGCGGCCCACTTGATGTGCGTGTTGCAGAGGACGCACGGGTTGGGCGTCCGCCCGGCGAGGTAGTCGGCCTCGAACCGGTCGATGACCCAGCCGCCGAACTCGTCGCGGATGTCGACGACGGTGTGGCTGGCCCCGAGGCGGACGGCCACCGCTCGGGCGTCGTTCATGTCGTCGAGCGAGCAGCAGCCGGACTGGGTCCGCGAGACGCCCGAGCCGCCGAGCGACGTCTCGTAGTCCCACGTCTTCATGGTCACGCCCACGACCTCGTAGCCGGCCTCGTGGAGGAGGCCGGCCGTGACGGACGAGTCGACGCCACCGCTCATGGCGACGAGTACGCGACCATGACGACTCATAAAACGGACCGGTAACCGGTGGGGACGCAGTTTGGCACGGGGGAAGCTAGGGGGAGAGGAGCCGGCCGGCCCCGCTGGCGGGCTAGAGTTTCCTCCATCTTCGCCGTCCCCCGACGCGAGCGCCGGGATCTTCCGGCTCGTTCCCCCGACGTCCATGCAGTCGCAGCCCCCCACCCGCCGCGAGCGGATCAAGACCCCCGACGCGCCGGCCGCCATCGGCCCGTACTGCCAGGGCCTCCTCGTCGGCGAGACGCTCTATGTGTCGGGCCAGATCGCGCTCGACCCGAAGACCGGCGACATGGTCGAGGGCGACGTCCAGGACGAGACGGCCCAGATTCTCGACAACGTCGGCGCCGTCCTCCGCGCGGCCGACATGGACTTCGCGCACGTCGTTCAGGTCACGCTCTTCCTCCGCGAGATGGACGACTACGCCCCCGTCAACGAGGTCTACGCGCGCTACTTCAGCGGGGCCACGCCGGCCCGGGAAGCGCTCGAGGTGGGGAAGCTCCCGCGCGAGGCGCGCGTCGAGATCAGCTGCATCGCCGTCCGGTGACCGATTGGCCCGGTCCGCCTCGGCGCCGAGGCGGAGGAGGCTAGACCACGATCGCGACCTCGACCGGGACGCCGGCGGGCAGCTTCGAGCGCCCGTCCAGGAACGCGATCTCGACGGC
This sequence comes from Rubrivirga marina, assembly GCF_002283365.1. Classification (NCBI taxonomy): domain Bacteria; kingdom Pseudomonadati; phylum Rhodothermota; class Rhodothermia; order Rhodothermales; family Rubricoccaceae; genus Rubrivirga; species Rubrivirga marina. Next base: position 1,682,482 of record NZ_MQWD01000001.1, read on the forward strand.
GAACGAGATCCCGACCACCGTCCCGCCGGCCTTCTCGACCAGTTCGCAGGCCGCGGCCGCCGTCCCGCCCGTCGCGATCACGTCGTCGTGGACGAGCGCGCGGGCGCCGTCGGGGAGGTCCTGGCCGTGGAGCTCGAGGGCGTCCTCGCCGTACTCCAGCGCGTAGGTCGCGCGGACGCTCGCGGCCGGCAGCTTGCCCGGCTTCCGGGCCGGGAGGAAACCGGCCCCCAGCCGCTCGGCGAGGGCGGCGCCGAACCAGTAGCCCCGCGACTCGATCCCGACGACGTGCGTCACGCCCGCGTCGGCCCAGGGAGCGGCGAGCGCGTCGAGCAGCTGGCCGAACAGGGCGGGGTCGGCGAGGACCGGCGTGAGGTCCTTGAACTGGATGCCCGGCTTCGGGAAGTCCGGGATCGTGCGGAGGGCGTCGGCGAGGTCAGGCACGGGCGGGGAGGCGGGGCGTCGAAGATTACGGGGCTCTGCGCGTCCCGGCCCGGCCGATCTACCCCTCGGCGTTGGCGACGCGGAGGCCGCGCTCGTACGTCGTCTTGTACTGGCGGACGGCCTCGAAGATGGACCGGGCCGTCTGGTCGAGGCCGGCGCTCGTCGAGAGGAATTGGGCCTCCTCGCGGTTCGTCACGAACCCGACCTCGACGAGGACGGCCGGCATCGACGCGGCCCAGAGCACGATGAAGTTGTCCTGCTTGACACCCCGGCTGTGCCGGCCCGACTTGACGAACTCGCCCTCGATGAGCCGGGCGAGGTGCTGGCTCTCTTCCTGGTAGGCGCTCATCGCCAGCGACGCGAGGATGTCGTCCTCGCCGTGGAAGTCGGCGTAGAGGCTCGGGTCGCTCTCGAGCTCGATCACGGAGTTCTCGCGCTCCATGACGTCGCGGGCGTTGCCCTGGCCGCGCGGGGCCAGGAAGAACGTCTCCGTCCCGCGCGCCGACGTCGAGCCGGCGGCGTTGGCGTGGACCGAGATGAACAGCTTGCCGCCCGACCGGTTGGCGATCCGCCCGCGGTCGCGGAGCTCGACGAACGTGTCGTCGTCGCGGGTGTAGACGACACGGACGCCGAGCTCGCGCTCGATCATCGGGCCGAGGCGGGAGACGACGCCGAGCGCGATCTCCTTGTCGGAGGTCCCGTTGGCGCGCGCGCCGAAGTCGTGGGCGCTGTGGCCGGCGTCGAGGACGATCGTGTCGAGTCGCCAGCGCTCGGCGCCGGTCGCGATCGGCAGCGACTCCCCGCCGGGGACCGGACCGACGCCCGTCTCGGCCGGCGCCGGCGCGACGGGCTGGACCCGCTCCGGTTGGCGCGGGGCTGGCCGACGGGAGGTGGGCCGGTCGGAGACCGTCTGGCGGACGCCGGGGTTCTCGACCGTCGTCGCGACCGGCCGGCTGGGGCGACCGCCGCCCCACGCCTGGCGCCGGGGGCGCGGCGTCGAGGAGAACGACACGAGGAGGTCGTCGCTGTCGCGGTCCGGGTAGGCCCGGACGTGGACGCCGTCCTCGACTTCGAACCGGACCACGACGCGGTCCTCGTCGGACTCGACGCGGTACTCGCGGACGGGGCGGACGGCCCGCTCGCGCTCGACGGCCGGCGCGAGGTGCGCGCGGTACAGGACGAGTTCAAGCGCGTCGCCGTCCTGGTCCACGCTGTAGGCCCGGACGGGGCTCGTGGTGTGGACGCGGGCGACGAGGGCGTCTCCGTCGGGACTCCGGTCGAACGAGACGCGCTCGACGTCGAGGCGGGCGTCGGCGAACCGAGCGGTCGGCGAGGCCATCGTAGGCGCGGCCGACGCGGGCGCCGCCATCGCGAGCGCGAGGAAGAGGCTAGCGAAACGGTGCATGAGGCGGAGGGGCCGGGGGGAGAGCCCAACGACACGGGAAAACCGTGCCGCACAACGTCCCCCGCGGACGGCGTCGTCCCATCGGGGCGGGGCGCAAAACAGGCGGCCTATCCGGAACCGCCTCGTTCCCGCGTCGCCCTGCGATGGTGGGGGGACCGTGTCACCGAAGGTATTCACTTGGGAGCCATTCCCTCAAGTGATTTCTGAGCCGCCACCGGGTTACCGAACGCCACGGCTCCGGGTCGTCTCGACCCGCCTCGGCGAACGCGTCACCGAGGCCGGCGGAGCGCGTTTACTGGCCGCCGATGAGTTCGCGGAGCCGCCCCTCGACGATGTCGTCGTGGTGATCGCGGCGGTCGGAGAGCTCCTGTCGGGCGGCATCCAGGCGCTGCGCGGCGACCGAAATCTCGCCCTCGCGGATTTCGTGGTGGAGGTCGAGGAGGTCCGAGAGGAGGTCGCGGAGCTGGCCGCGAAGGCGCGTCCGCTCGGGGCCGCTCGGGAGGGCGCGGATCCGGGCCGCGAGCGCGTCGGACTCGGTCTGCATCGCGGCGGCCTCCTGCATCCGGTCGTAGAGGTCCCCGTCGCGAGAGGCGACGTCGCGCATGTAGGCGGCCTCGACGATGGGTGAGACCTCCTCCTCCGGCATGGGGGCGGCCTCCGTCTCGGCCACGTCGCCCATGATGTAGACGCCACGGCCGGGCCGGCTGGACTCCGACATGGTGACGAGCCGCTCGTTCTCGAGGACGTAGGCCTCGCCGTCGATCTCGAGGACGGGGGCGAGGGGGCCGCTGTACTCGAGCGGGGCCATCGCGAAGCCGGTCAGGTCGAGTCCGTCGGGCACGGCGTCGGGCAGGAGCCGACCGTCGAGGTAGATCTGGCCGTCCCGGAGCTCAAACGTGTGGACGACCTCCTCGGTCTGCGCGGAGGGCGCAGCCGCGACGGCGAGGGCGAGCACGCACGCGGCGATCAGGCGTCGGATCATCGCTGGACCGAGGACGAATCGGTGCGGAGGCGGGCGCGGGCGGGCGCCGTGCGGATGGCCGGGGTGCCGGCGCGGACGGACTGGAGGCCCGGCGCGGACCCGGCCGATGGCGACGCGGGCTGGCCGAAGGCCTCGGCCGGCACGTCGTCCCAGGCGAGGTCGTCTTCGGAGCCCAGTTCTTGGAGCCGCAGCGAGAGCGCTCGGACATCCTGCGACATCTCCCACGACGGCGGGTCCGACGGCGCGGTCGAGGCGGCCGGACGCGAGGTGGCGGCGACGGGCTGCAAGGACGTGGCCGCGAGCGGCTGGGCCCCTCGTTGCGGCGCCGACTCGGCTGCGGTTGATGGCCGTCCGGCCGAGACGGGTGGGGGCGCCGCGAGGCCCGCGATCGGGGAGACGACGGCGAGGGCGCCGCCACTCCCGGCCGGGGCGGTTGCGTCGAGGTCGGCCGCGGGCTCTTCAACTGGCGTGCTCCCTGACGCGTCCAGAGGCGAGACGGGCGCTTCCGTCGCCTCGGCCGTGGCGAGTGCCATCGGCGCCTCGCTCTCGGCGCCCCCGAGCGGGAGCAGGACGATCGCTGCGAGCGCGGCGACCAGAAGTCCGGCAGCGCCAGCCCAGATGCCGACGGGCGTGCGGCGGCGAGGTGGGCGGGCCGGAGCGCGGTCGACAGAGGGGGCAGGCCGATCGTTGCGGACCGGCGCGGCGCCGACGGTCGCGGCGGCGAGGCGGACGGCGTCGAGCGTGGCGGCCGCGGGGCGCGGGCGGGGGAGCCGGTCGAGCGCCCGGAGCGACTGGGCGAGCACGGCAGCCTCAACGGGCGCGACCGTGTCGGTCGGCTCAGCCTCGACCCCAGCCGCCTCGGCGGCGCGGGCGAGGACCGCGTCGACGGCCTCGGCCGACGGGCGGGGCTGGGGACGAGCGGCGAACGCCCGCTCGACGGCGGCGCGCGACTGGCGGAGCGCCTCGGCTTCGACCGACGCGATGGCAGGCGCGTCGAGGTAGAGGGACCGGACGGCGGCGAGCGCGGTGGAGGCCTCGGCGGCGCGCGCCTCGACGGCGGCGATCACCGACGCGTCGGGGCGCACGCTCCGCAGGCGATCGAGCGCCTGGAGCGACTGGTCGAGGACGGCGGCCTCGACGGGTGACTCGGCGGAGAGCGCGACGGGCTCGGCACCGACCACCTCCGCGGCGCGGGCGAGGACGGCGGCGACGGCGTCGTCAGAGGGCCGCGGCTGCGGACGGGCGGCGAAGGCGCGGCCGAGCGCGGCGTCGGTCTGGGTGACGGCCGCGGCGACCACGGCGGCGCGCGCCTCGACGGCGGCGACGGCCTCGGGCGACGGCGGCCGCGCGGGCCACGTGTCGAGGAGGTCGCGGAGTTGGCGGAGGGCCTCCTGCTCCGGGTGCCCCGCGCCGCCGGGCGCCGCCGGGGCGCCGATGGGCTCCACGCCGTATGCGTGGCGAAGCGGGGTGAGAGCGTCAGACATCGGACAGTGGGCGGGCGTAGCGAACGGGACGGCTGGCGATCTCGTGTGTGAAGAGAAGAGCGACCGGGCGAGGACCGTGCCGGGGACGGCGGGCCCGAGGCGGAGGGCCTCAGGCGGCGGCCTCGTCCTTAGGCTTCGGGGCGCCCGGCACGTCGGCCGTGACGCCCTCGAACCACTCGGGGTCGAGGATCTTGCGGAGGTTGATGAGCGCGTAGCGCATGCGGCCGAGGGCCGTGTTGATCGAGACGCCGGTGAGCTCGGCGATCTCGCGGAACGTGAGCTCCGACTGGTGCCGCATGAGGACGACCTCGCGCTGCTCCGGGGGGAGCTCGTCGATGGCCGCCTCGACCTCTTCCCAGAGGTCGGCCCGGTTGAGGAGCGAGTCGGCCTCCGGGGCCTCATCCGGCAGTCGGTCCCAGAACGACGGCCCCTCGTCCTCATTGCCGAACTTGTCGACGTCGGTGAACTTCTTCTTGGCGCGGAGCCAGTCGAGCGCGGCGTTCCGCGCGATCCGCATGGTCCAGGCGAGCCACCGGCCCTGGCTCTCGTAGGAGCCGCGGCGGCGGTGCATGGCCTGGATGGCGCGGTACAACGTCTCCTGGAACAGGTCGTTGGCCACGTCGCGGTCCTTGACCATCCCGACGAGGTAGCCGAAGATCCGCTCCTGGTGCCGGGACAGGAGCTGCGAGAAGGCGCGCTGGTCGCCGTCGTCGAGGTAGGCCTGGACGAGCTCGGCGTCGGTGGGAGGAGGCATAGGTCAGGCGTCGCCGGCGGAGGTCGGGAGGGGGGGCGTCTCACGCGCGGCGGCCGTCGCGGCTCCCCTGAGATCGGAGTCGGCCGCCTCGGCCGGCGCGTCGGGCCGGTGGACGAGGAGGCCGTACTTGCCCGCGTAGAACGACGGCGGGGCGCCGGGCCCGGCCGTCAGCGCGTCCCACGCCGCGCGGACGTCGCGGCCGGGCTCGACGTCGTCGAGCACGACGAGCGCGCCGTCGGCGAGGTGCGGACGGAGCGTGGCCAGGTAGGCGAGCGCGGCCGCGGCCTCGTGGTGGCCGTCGACGAACACGAGGTCGAACGGGCCCTCGGCCGCGGCCGTCGGCCCGAGCGTCTCGGCGAACGGCCCGACGACGACCTGGACGCGGCACGCGTCGTCGTCCCCCACGCCGTGGCCGAGGCGGGCGAGGTGGCCGGCGGCGAGGGCCGCCAGCTTGGGGGCGCCCTCCAGCGTCACGAGCCGGCCGTGCGGGGCGCCCTCGGCCTCGTTGAGCGCGAGCGCCGCCGCGAGGTGGGCCGCGCCGAGCCCGAGGTTCGTCCCGAGCTCCAGCACGCCCGTCGGCTTCATCCCGCGCACGAGCCCGAACAGGAACCGGCCCCACGCGGGGCCCGTCGCCGCGCGCCGGTAGACCTCGGCGACGGCGCGCTCGGGCGCGTTGCTCCCCGCCGAGCCGGCGCCGTAATCGACCACCTCGACGGCGTCGGGCGAGCGGCGGAGCCGTCCGCGGAGCGCGTCGATGGCCGCCTCGGCGGGGCGTTCGGCCGGGCGGAGGCGGAGGGAGGCCGCCCGACGGAGCCCATCGCCGGCGGCCCCGGGCAGGGCCGGCTGGCCCAGTCGGAGCGCGGCGAGGCCGGCGCGGAGCGGGAGGACGGAGAGGTGGGGCACGGCGAGAATCGGAGCTCGCGAAGCTACGGGGCGACGCGGCACGGGGGAAAACCCGGTCTCGATTCCCTAATGGAACGGACCGCCCCGGGTCCGGTTACCCTCGCCGCACATCTCTTCCGGCCCCTCTCAGCGGCCGCCGCGGACTCGGGCGCCCTCACGCGCGCTCCCCCTCTGGTCCCTGGCGAATGCGACGGCCGCCACCGGCAGCCGAGGCCACCCTGAGGCCCGACCTCCCCAACCGGGGGTCGGGCCCCCTTTTTTAGGGACGGGCCGTGGGGTCCTCTGCCACGACCTCGAGGCGGGCGGGGTCAGGCGACGAGGTCGATCGCTTCCGACAGCCGGCGGACCGGGAGGAGTTCCAGGCCGTCGGGCGCGCGGAGGCCCTTCGTGTTCGCCTTCGGGAGGAGGGCCCGCTCGAACCCGAGCTGCTTGATCTCGGCGAGCCGCGACTCGATCCGGCTCACGGCGCGGACCTCGCCGCCCAGCCCGAGTTCGCCCACGATCGCCGTGCCCGAGTCGAGCGGGACGTCCTTCAGCGACGACGCGACGGCGAGCGCGACCGCGAGGTCCACGGCCGGCTCCTCCAGCCGCACGCCGCCGGCCACGTTCAGGAACACGTCGGTCTGCGAGAACCGGAGCCCCTCGCGCTTCTCCAGGACGGCCAGCAGGAGCTGGAGCCGCTTCGAGTCGAACCCCGTCGCCGTCCGCTGCGGCGTGCCGTAGCTCGCCGGCGCCACGAGCGCCTGGACTTCCACGAGGAGCGGGCGCGTCCCCTCGAGGGCACAGACGACCGCCGAGCCCGACGTGCCGAACTGGCGTTCGCTCAAAAAGAGCGCGCTCGGGTTGCCGACCTCCTGGAGCCCGTCCTCACGCATCTCGAACACGCCGAGCTCGTTGGCCGCGCCGAACCGGTTCTTGACGGCCCGGAGGATCCGGTAGGCGTGGTGCCGGTCGCCCTCGAACTGGAGGACCGTGTCGACCATGTGCTCCAGCACGCGCGGCCCCGCGATCGAGCCCTGCTTCGTGACGTGGCCGATGAGGAACGTCGTCATGGGCAGCGTCTTCGTGACGTCGAGCAGCGCCGCCGCCGACTCGCGGACCTGGGCGACGGAGCCGGGCGCGCTCGTCAGGTCGGGCCGGTAGACCGTCTGGATCGAGTCGACCACCATGAAGTCGGGTTGGAGGTCGTAGGCCGCGGCGAGGATGGCCTCGACGTTGGTCTCGGGGAAGAGGAAGAAGCTGTCGGGGTCGACGCCCATCCGCCGCGCGCGGAGCTTGACCTGCTGGGCGCTCTCCTCGCCCGTCACGTAGAGGAGCGTCCCGGCGCCGTCCTCGGCGGAGAGCCCACGCCCGAGTTCCGTCATGAGCGTCGACTTGCCGATGCCGGGGTCGCCGGCCACGAGCGTGAGGCTGCCGACCATGGCCCCGCCGCCGAGGACCCGGTCGAACTCTTTGAGCCCGGTCGGGAGCCGGTGCCGCTGGGCGACCGTCACGTCGCGGAGCCGCTGGGGGCGGGCGTCGCCGTAGGCCCCGGCGAGGCGCGGCGCCGAGCCGGAGCCGCCGTCGCCCGAGAGCGACCGGCCGCCCTTCATCACGGGCGCCTTGACCGCCGTCGGCACGGCCTCCTCGACGAGCGTGTTCCACTCGCGGCACCCGCTGCACTGGCCGGCCCAGCGGATCGACTCGTGCCCGCACTCCTGGCAGACGTAGCGGGTTTTGGACTTGGCCATGGGGGCGGGGAGGGTGGGTCGTGGAACGTAGGGAGGGCCGCCTCGGTGCCGAGGCGGAGGGGCCGACCACGGTCATCCTGAGCGCAGCGAAGGATCTCGACGGACTCGATCGGGTCGGCGGTCGAAACGAGACGGCGGCAGACACGAGGTCCTCGGCTGCGCCGTCGCTCCGCTCCACTAGACCCGATCCTGTAGAACGGGGAGCACACGTGCGGCCGTCGGAGGGAGAGAGCCGCCGGCGGGTGGGATGGAGAAACGGTGGGCGGACGTCGGGCGTCCCGGGAGGCCCGTAGCTTGCCCGAGGCGGAGCCTCGCGAGGCCCGCCCCGGCCGGATCTGGAAGATCGCCCCGGCCGCTGCCACCCGTCCGTCACATGGAAGTCCCCCCGAGCGACGCCTCCCTCGCCGCGCGCGTCCGCGCCGGGTTCGCCCCGCTCTGGCGCGTCCCCGGCGGGCTGCTCCACGGGTTCGGCGCGTACTGCGTCCTCATCGCTGAGGCGTTCAACCTCCCGCGCGACCTCCGGCCGTCGCTCTACGCCCGCAACCTGGCGACCCAGATGGTCCAGGTCGGCATCGACTCGATCCCCATCGTGTCGCTGGCGACGGCGTTCTCGGGCGGCGTCGTCGTGGTCCAGGCGATCTACCAGCTCGAGAACCCGCTCCTGCCGCTGTCGATCGTCGGGACGTTCGCCGAGCAGTCGATCCTCCTCGAGCTGGGCACGCTCGTGACGGCGTTCGTGCTGTGCGGCCGCGTCGGCGCGAGGATCGCGGCGGAGCTGGGGACGATGCGCGTCAAGGAGCAGATCGACGCCCTGGAGGCGATGGGGCTCAATTCCCGGAGCTTCCTCGTCGTCCCGCGCGTGCTGGCGGGCGTGCTCATGTTCCCCGTGCTCTACGTCGTGGCCGCGACGGTCGGCATGGCGACGGGCGGCGCCGTGGCCGAGCTGTCGGGCGTGCTGACGATCCAGACCTTCTGGGAGGGCGCGCGCCTGTTCTTCCGCCCGTACGACGTGTTCTTCGGCCTCGTGAAGTCGCTCGTGTTCGGGTTCGTCATCACGAGCATCGCCTGCTACACGGGCTACAACGCCGAGGGCGGGGCCGAGGGCGTGGGCAAGGCGACGACCCGGGCCGCCGTGCTCGGCTGCGTCTGGGTCCTCTTCTCCGATTACCTCTGCGCCGCGATCCTGTTGTGAGGTCGGAGCCCAGCCGTCCCACTCCGTCTCCGACCCCCGACCTCTGAACCCCGAGCTCTCCCCGTGATCCAGATCCGCGACCTGTCCAAAAGCTTCGGCGGCAACGCCGTGCTGCGGAACGTCGACCTCGACGTGCCGGAGGGCGAGGTCACGTGCATCATCGGGCGGTCGGGATCAGGCAAAAGCGTGCTGATGCGCCACATCGTGGGGCTCCTGGAGCCGGACGCGGGCCGCGTGATCGTCGACGGCGCGCCGCTCGACGAGCTGACCTACTCGGAGCTCCGGCAGGTCCGGCGGAAGTTCGGCGTGCTGTTCCAGGGTGGCGCCCTGTTCGACTCGATGTCGGCCCGCGACAACGTCGAGTTCCCGCTCCGGACGTTCACCGAGCTCTCGCCGAAGGAGATCCGCCAGCGGGCCGACGAGTGCCTCGAACTGGTCGAGCTCCCGGACGCCGGCCCGAAGAAGCCGGCCGAGCTCTCGGGCGGCCAGCAGAAGCGCGTGGCCCTCGCCCGCGCCATCGCCATCGAGCCCAAGTACATCCTCTACGACGAGCCGACCTCGGGCCTCGACCCCGAGACCTCGAACACGATCGACGAGCTCATCCACCGCCTCGGCACGACGATGGGCACGACGAGCGTCGTCGTGACGCACGACATGCACTCGGTCCTGTCCATCGCCGACCGGATCGCGTTCGTCCACGAGGGGACCATCCCGTGGACCGGCACCGTCGACGACCTCCACCGGGCCGAGAGCGAGACGCTCCTGGCCTTCGTCCGGGCCAACGAGTACAAGATCGGCGTCCCGTCCGAGACCGCGTAACCAGCGAGTAGTCCGTGGAGCGTGGGGCCGTCCTGCGTTCTGCGCCCCCCGACCCACCCCCTATGCTCACCAACGAGATCAAAGTCGGCCTGGCGGTCCTGCTGTCGGCCGTGGCCATCTTCTTCGGCGTCCGGTTCCTGTCCGGGCAGTCGCTCTTCGGGGGCGGCTACGAGGTCGTGGCCGTGTTCGACGACGCGCAGGGGCTGACGCCGGGGGCCATCGTGCGGCTCAACGGCGTCCGCGTGGGCGACGTGCAGGACGTGGAGCTGGGGCCGAACGCGCGCGAGGTGTTCGTGACGCTGTCCATCAACGGCGGCGTCGAGATCCCGCGCGGGTCGACGATCCAGACGGCCGGGCTGAGCGCGCTCGGCGAGGTCAACGTCGAGATCACGCCGCCGGCCGGGGCCGACGCGGGGCGCCCGCTCGTGGCCGGCGACACGCTCCGGGCCGTCTCGACGCCCGACATCTTCGACCTCATCGCGGGCGAGTCGAACTCGCTCACGGCCCGGGCCGACACGGCGCTGATCGGGGCCGTCAACACGTTCACGACGCTCGACGAGATCCTCCAGAACTCGGGCGGCGACATCGAGGCCGTCCTCTCACAGCTCCGGTTCCTGACGCAGGGCGCGACCCAGCTCATCATCGACGAGCGCGACCGGATCGACCGGACGATCGGCTCGCTGGAGCAGGCGGCGGCCAACGCGAGCGCCGTCTCGGACCGCGTCGGGCGCAACGTCGAGGACGTGTCGGTCGTTGTCGGCAACGACCTCGTGGCGACGTCGGGGACCGTCCGGAGCCTCGCCGAGGCGAACTCGGATTCGGTCACGGCCGCGGTCAACAACCTGTCGTCGGCGCTCCGCCGGGCCGACGCCCAGCTCGTCGAGCTCCGCGTCTTGACCCAGAACCTCGCCTCGCTCTCGGCCGACCTCGACTCGACGCTCAACTCGCCCAACGGGACGCTCGGGCTCCTGCTCAACGACCCGTCGCTGTACTACAACGCGAACGCGGCGGCGGCGGCGCTCCAGCAGATCCTCCAGGACCTCCAGGCCGAGCCCGGCCGCTACCTCGGCGAGCTCGACGGCGTCGTCCGGGTGTTTTAGGGCGGAGGGCCGCCTCCTGGCTCCGCCCGCCTCGGTGCCGAGGCGGGGAAGGCGAGTGGGGACGGCCGAGCGGCGGCGGTACCATTCGGGGCCACCCCCCGATCGTCCGCATGTCCCTCCGTTCCCTCCTCGTCCTGCTGGTCGTCGTCGCCAGCGCCGCGTCTGCTCAAGAGCGTCCGCCGCTCGGGCTCATGGACGTGTTCGAGCTCGAGTACGCCTCGGACCCCCAGATCGCGCCCGACGGCGAGACCGTCGTCTACCGCCGGAACCGGCTCGACGTCCGGACCGACCGGGTCCGCGGCGACCTCTGGACCATCCACGCCGACGGCTCGGGCCACCAGCCGCTCGTGACGGGCGTCGACGCGGCCTCGCCGCGGTGGGCGCCGGACGGCCTCCGCGTCGCCTACCTCGCGCGCGACGAGGGCGAGGACCGGCGGCACCTCATGATCCGCTACCTCGAGACCGGCGCGACGGTCCCGGTGGCCCGCCTGCCGTCGGCGCCGGGCGGGATCGCGTGGTCGCCGGACGGGACGCAGATCGCGTTCACGCGCTTCGTCGAAGGCCAGGCGGAGCCGCTCGCGTCGCTGCCCGGCCCGCCCGAGGGCGCTGAGTGGGCCGCGGCGCCGCGCGTCATCGAGACGACGATCTACCGCCGCGACGGCGGCGGCTACGTCGAGCCCGGTCACCGCCAGCTGTTCGTGGTCTCGGCGGAGGGCGGCACGCCGCGCCAGCTCACGGTCGGCCCGCACGACGTCGACGGGACGCCGGCCTGGACGCCCGACGGCCGCGCCCTCGTCGTCTCCAGCGACCGCCGCGAGGACGCCGACCTCGACCCCGGCGACTCCGAGCTCTACCGCGTCGACGTGGCGACGGGCACGATGACGGTCTTGACCGACCGGCGTGGGGCGGACGCCTCCCCGGCCATCGGCCCCGACGGCACGATCGCCTACCTCGGCTCCGACGACCGGCGCCTCGGCTACCAGCTCACGAACCTCTACGTCCGCGACGGCGAGGCCGCGGAGCGGGTCCTGCCCGCGCTCGACCGCGACCTCCAGGACCCGGCGTGGGCCGACGACGAGATCGTGGTCGCCTACGACGACCAGGGCACGACGCGGCTGGCCGTCGTGACCGACCGCGGCGAGCTCCGCCAACTGGCCGAGAACCTCGGCGGGACGTCGATCGGTCGGCCCTACGGCGGCGGCTCGTTCTCCGTCGGCGGCGGGCGCGTGGCGTTCACGCTCACGGCGCCCGACCACCCGGCCGACGTGGCCGTGGTCGACATCGACGGCGGCGGGCTCCGCCGCCTCACCGACCTCAACGGCGACCTCTTCCAGCAGCGGACCCTCGGCGAGGTCGAGGAGATCTGGGCCGAGTCGTCGGCCGACGGGCGGCGCGTCCACGGGTGGGTGGTCCGGCCGCCCGGCTTCGACCGGAACCGCCGGTACCCCCTCGTCCTGGAGATCCACGGCGGGCCGTTCGCCAACTACGGCCCGCGGTTCTCGATGGAGGCCCAGCTCTACGCCGCCGCCGGCTACGTCGTCCTCTACACGAACCCGCGCGGCTCGACGAGCTACGGCGAGGCCTTCGGCAACCTCATCGACCGGGCCTACCCGGGCCAGGACTACGACGACCTCATGAGCTCGGTCGACGCCGCGCTCGACCTCGGCTACGTCGACCCCGACCGGCTCTACGTCACGGGCGGCTCGGGCGGCGGCGTCCTCACGGCGTGGATCGTGGGGCACACCGACCGCTTCGCCGCGGCCGTCGTCGCCAAGCCCGTCATCAACTGGACGAGCTGGCTGCTCACGGCCGACTCGTACGTCTTCGGCGCCAAGTACTGGTTCGACAGGCTCCCGTGGGAGGACCCGGACGCCTACTGGAAACGCTCGCCGCTCGCGCACGTCGGGAAGGTGACGACGCCGACGATGGTGCTGGTGGGTGAGGAGGACGTCCGGACGCCGGTCTCGGAGTCGGAGCAGTACTACCAGGCGCTCCGGCTGGAGGGCGTCCCGAGCGCGTTCGTCCGGGTGCCCGGCGCGTCGCATGGGATCGCGAGCCGGCCGAGCGGGCTCATGCGGAAGGTCGGCTACATCCTGGCGTGGTTCGAGCGCTACGGCGGCCCCGCGCTGGCCGCCGCCGAGTGATCGTCCGTCGTCCCCCCGTGTCATCCTGAGCGACCGGAGCGAGTCGAAGGATCTATGGTGCGACCCGGTCTCGCGCTGACGCCGAGAGCGCTGACTCACCGTGGTGCTCGCCAGAGACCCTTCGACTCCGGGCTCCGCCCTCCGCTCAGGAGGACACGGGTGCGGGCTTCTGCCTTCCCCATCTGTCATGCGTGCTCTCGCCCTCTCGTCGCTCCTCCTCCTCGCCGGCTGCGCCCGCCTCGGCGCCGAGGCCGACCGACCCGCGCCGAGGCCGAACGCCGAGGCCGAGCTCCGCGCCGCCGAGCGCGCTTGGCTCGACGCCTACGACGACCACGACGTCGAGGCCATGCGCCGAATCGTCGGCGACGAGTTCGAGATCGTCTACCCGACCGGCGCCGTCGTCGACAAGGCCGGGACGATCGCGTTTCTCTCGCCCGGCACGCCCGACGACCCGGCCACGAGCCAATACACCGAGGACACGACAGTCCGCCTCTACGGCGACGTGGCAGTCCTCCGGGGCGTGTACGTGAACGAGGGCCCGAACGGCGCGCGGCGCGCGCGGTACACCGACACCTGGCTCTGGCGCGACGGCCGCTGGCAGGTCGTCGCGTCCCACCTCACCCACCTCACCCGCCTTCCCGACTGATGCCGACGTACGACGACGCGCTCGCCCTCTTCCACGAGTGGACCGAGACCGACAGCCTCCGCCGCCACGGCTACGCCGTCGAGGTGGCCATGGCCGAGATGGCCCGCCGGCGCGGCGGCGACGTCGAGGCGTGGCGGATGGCCGGCCTCCTCCACGACCTCGACTACGAAAAACACCCGTCGCTCGACGAGCACCCGACCGTGGGCGTCGCGGAGCTGGAGCGGCTCGGGTACCCCGAGGAGATCCGGACCGCGATCCTCGGCCATGCCCCGTACCTCGGCGTCCCGCGTGAGACCGACCTGGCGAAGGCCCTCTTCGCCGTCGACGAACTGGCGGGGTTCGTGACGGCCGTCGCCCACGTCCGCCCGACGGGGCTCGACGGGATGACGGTCAACTCCGTCAAGAAGAAGCTGAAGGACAAGCGGTTCGCGGCCGCCGTCTCCCGCGAGGACATCCAGCAGGGGGCCGAGGAACTGGGCCTCGACTTGGGAGAGCTGATCCAAATCGTGATCGATGGGATGGCGAAGGAAGCTTCGCGGCTCGGTTTCGCGTAGGACCCCCGATCCCCCCGTCTCGCTGTGCCCGACGACCGCTCCTCCGGCCCCCGCCGCATCGTTCCCGTCCCCGGCCTCCTCGACATCGACTCCGTCGAGGACGCCAACTTCGCCGAGGCCCTCGGCGAGGACGACACCGCTTCCACCGCGGGCGACGGCGACGACCCGCTCAGCCCCCCCGACCCGCCGCCGCTGACCGACGCCGAGGAGAGTGAGGAGCCGGCGGGGCCGGCTCGCGCGTCGCGCGAGGCCCCCGACGACGTCGACTACGACTGGCTTGGCGACGACGCCCCGTCCGCCTCGGTCGACACGCCGACCGGCCCGGAGCTCGCCGACGCGCCGCCTCCGCCGCCGCTCCGGGCCGACGGCCCCCCCGTTGACCCGGCCGACGGCGAGCCCGAGGCGGGGGAGGAAGCGCCCGAGCCGGAGGCCGACGCCGCCGACGTGCCGAACGCCGAGCCGGAGCCCGAGCCTGCTCCGTCCGAGCCCGACACCGATCCCGAGACGCCGCGCGCGCCCGAGCCGGCTCCTCCCGCCGCGCCCGGCGAGCCACCGACGACGGAGCCGGGCGACGAGCCTGAGGGGCCGACGCCGCCGGAGGAGCCCAGCGACCCGGCCGCCGCGCTCCCCGTCCCCGTGGCGGACCGGCCGCCCGTGTCCGGCCGCGAGGTCGTCGAGTCGGCTCGCGAGGCGACACGCGGCCGGGGCCGCGAGCTCGTCCAACTCGTGGTGAAGCACGGGAAGGCGCACGTGCCCGAGCCGCCCGCGAAGGCGGTCGTCCCCGATGCCGGGCCGCCGCGGATGGTGGGCCGCGTGGGCCAGCTCATCCCGTTCCTTCAGGTGATCCCGTGGGTCCTGGCGGCGCTCTTCGCCGTCAGCTTCTGGTGGGACTTCGACGGGCAGGCCGTCGTGCTCTTCGGAGAGACGTTCGCGCTCGACGGGCTCCTCAAGGTCCTGACCGTGAGCGGCCTCATCGGGTTCGGGACGAACTGGCTGGCCATCACGATGCTGTTCCAGCCGCGCGAGAAGCGGGCCATCATCCCGCAGGGCCTCATCCCGGCTCAGCGCGAGCGCGTGATCTACCGGCTGAGCGAGGCCATCAGCCGCGAGCTCATCAACGCCGACATCATCAAGCAGAAGATCAAGGACAGCGGGGTGATCGGGCGGTACCGCGATCTCGCGCTCGGCGTCGTCCGCGGCGTGGTGGAGGACCCCGGCTTCCGGGCCGACCTCAAGACGCTCGCGCAGGACTACGCGCAGGAGGTGCTGGGCTCCGAGCCCGTGCGGCGAGAGGTGGCCCGGCTGGCCGTCGAGAAGGTGGAGCAGCAGGCCGGCGGCGGCCTCGGCGGCGTCGCGCTCCGGCTCTACCGGACGTTCGCCGAGGACGACTTCCAGCGGCGGATCGACCGGGCGCTCGACGAACTCCCCGGTGCCGTCTCGCCGCTCCTCGACCGGATCGACGCGGCGCTCGACGCCGTGCCCGCGAAGGTCGAGGCCCGGGCCGACGAGATCGAGGAGGCCGCGACCAGCGCCGTCCTCTCGTTCGTCGAGGGCTTCGACGTGCGGACGATGATCTCGGAGCGCGCGCGCCAGTTCGACGAGGGCCAGCTCGAGGGGCTCCTCAAGTCGACCTCGAACGAGCAGCTCAACTACATCAA
Organism: Rubrivirga marina; assembly: GCF_002283365.1. Classification (NCBI taxonomy): domain Bacteria; kingdom Pseudomonadati; phylum Rhodothermota; class Rhodothermia; order Rhodothermales; family Rubricoccaceae; genus Rubrivirga; species Rubrivirga marina. Next base: position 1,698,294 of record NZ_MQWD01000001.1, read on the forward strand.
GTACCTCGGAGCCATCCTCGGCGTGTTCGGCGGGTTCGTGATCTGGCAGCCGCTCGGGGCGCTCGTCCTGTTCGTGACGATCGGGCTCGCGCTGTGGGGGATCGACGAGGCGCTGGTCCGCGCGCGGCGGTCGCGCGAGTAGGTCCGCCTCGGGCCGGTCCCGAGGCGTCCTGGAGCTACACCGAGGCGGGATGGGCGGATCTCCCCTCCGTAGGGGATCCGCCCATCCCGTGCTCCGGCGTATCGTGGGGCGGACTCTCCCCGTGCTCGCATGCCCCGCCTCGTTCTCGCGCTCCTCGTCCTCCTCGCTGCGCCCGCCTTCGCGCAGGCCCCGATCACGATCGGTGGCTACTGCAGCTTCGAGGGGAACGAGATGGACGACACGGTCTACGGGTTCGACTCCGACGACGACGCCGAGGCGGCCGTCCGCGAGGTGACGCGATACACGGGCCTCCGGCCCAACTTCATCATCCGCGCGGCCAACGTGCCGAACGCGGCGGCCGTCATTGACGGCGACTCGGGCCAGCGGCTCATCCTCTACAACCAGGAGTTCATGCGGGCCGTCTCCGAGCGGACGGCCTCGGACTGGTCGCAGGTCTCGATCCTGGCCCACGAGCTCGGCCACCACCTCCAGGGCCACACGCTCCTGGCCGGCGGCTCGCGCCCGCCCATCGAACTCGAGGCCGACCAGTTCTCGGGCTTCGTCCTCCAGCGGATGGGGGCCACGCTCGAGGACGCCACGCGCGCCATGCGGGCGATCGCCAGCGAAGAGGGGTCCGACACGCACCCGCCGCGGAGCGCCCGGCTGGCGGCCATCACGAACGGCTACATCGACTCGGAGACGCTCTCGGGCGCGGCTCCGAGCGCGCCCCCGTCCGACGCGTCCGGCGAAACGCCGCGCCAGGCCGATCCGCCGCCGGTCCCGACGACCTCCTCCGACGTCCCAGGCGAGACCGACTACGAGGGCCAGGTCCGCTACCAGCTCGACTCCGCGCACCGGGCGTTCGAGCGCCAGGGCTACACCCGGACCGTCGAGGCCCACGTCGCGCGGATCGACGCGAACGCGCGCGAGCGGTTCACGATCGACCTGGAGGCCGGCGTCGAGTACCAGCTCATGGCCTCGTGCGACAACGACTGCACCGACGTCGACCTCTTCCTCTACGACCCGTCGGGCGAGCTCGTCGACAGCGACCAGCTCGCCGACGACATCCCGATGGTCTCGGTCATCCCGACCAAGACGGGCCAGTACGCGCTGGAGGGGCTGATGTACGAGTGCGAGACGTCGTTCTGCTACATCGGCATCGGCGCGTGGGCCCGGCGGGCCGGCGGGACCGACCGGTTCGGCAACGACGGCGGGAGCCAGTCGAACAGCTACGTCGAGCACGTCACGAACGGGCTGGGCGTCGCCCGCCAGCAGTACGGCTCGCGCGGGATGCGCCAGGCCGGGACGGACCAGGTCGGGACGGTCGGGGCGAATGAGACGCGCCGGTTCGAGTTCGAGGCCGGCGGTCCGGGTGAGGTCGTCGGCGTCTGTGACCAAGACTGCTCCGACGTCGACCTCCTGCTCTACGACGCAGACGGCGACCTCGTCGACAGCGACGAGCTCGAGGACGCGGTCCCGATCGTCGAGGTCCCGGGCCCCGGGCGCTACACGGCCGAGGTCGTGATGTACGAGTGCGCCACGGACATCTGCTACTACGGCGCGGCCTTCTTCCGCCAGTAGCTCCCCTCGCCTCGGCGACCCCACCCGGGGAGAGGCCGAGGCGGCCCGGACCGGACGGCGCGCGTGCGCGTTGGAGCCGTCCACACGCCCCCGACGTCATGCGCGCGTTCCCTCTCCTGTTCCTGATGGCGGCCGCCGCCGTCGCCCAGCCCGCCAGCCTCGACCGGCAGATCGCCATCCTCGACCGCGAGATCGCCCGCCTCAACGCGGAGCTGGCCACGATCCAGACCGACCTCTCGCACGTCCGGGCCGACGAGCGCGACCTCGACGCCGACCGCGAGGCGTTCCAGGACGCCATCCGCGACTTCGAGGCGGACCGGCGGCGCTACCAGATCGAGGCCGGCCGCGTCGAGGCCATGTACGAGGACCTCCTCCGCTACGGCGGCGACGCCCGGGCCCGTCGGGCTTACGACGACGCTCGGTACGCCCTCCTCGACGAGGCCAAGCGCCTGGAGGGCGAGGCCCGGATGCTCGACGAGTGGAACGCCGACCTCAACGCGGGCTACCGCGACCACGCCGGCCGCGTCCGCGAGTCGGCCGGGTGGGGGCAGCAGCTCGCCGAGCGGCGGTCCGACCTCCGTTACGAGCGCGAGACCCTCGCGGCGCGCCGCGCCCGCTTGGCGGCGCGGGGCCGCTGATCCATCGGGCGGGGGCGACTCGCCGAGTCGCCCCCACGGTCCGGTTCATTCCGGCCGTGCCGGCAGCGGGACGAACTGGCCCTCGCGCTTGACCACGCGGCCGTCCTTCATCACGAAGGCCACGTCGAGCATCGCCGCGGCGCTCTGGAGCGGGTCGCCGGAGACGGCCACGAGGTCGGCCGTGCACCCGGCCGCGAGGCAGCCGAGGCGGCCCTCCTGGTCCAGCAGGTCGGCCGCGTTGACCGTCGCGAACCGGAGGGCGTCCATGAACGGCACGCCGACCTCTTCCATGTAGACGAACTCACGGGCGTTCCGGCCGTGGCGGAAGACGCCGGCGTCGGTCCCGAACGCGATCGGCACGCCGGCCTCGTAGGCGCGGCGGAACGTGTCCTGGATCCGCGGCCCGACCTCGAGCGACTTCCGCGTGACGACCGGCGTGTAGTACCCCTCGATCCGCGCCGAGTCGGCGACGGACTTGCCGGCGGTGATGGTCGGGACGAGGTAGACGCCGGCCTCGCGCATCATCCGCATCGTCTCGTCGGACATGTAGGTGCCGTGCTCGATGGACGAGACGCCGGCGCGGACGGCCCGCTGCATCCCCTCGTCGCCGTGGGCGTGGGCCGCGACCGTGAGCCCACGTTCGCGCGCGGTCGCGACGATGGCCCGCATCTCGTCCTCTCCGAAGTGCGCGCCCGAGCCGTCGCCCTGGAGCGAGAGCACGCCGCCGGTGGCGGTGAACTTGATGAGGTCGGACCCGCGGCGGATCGCGATGCGGACGCCCTCCCGCGCCGACTCGGGTCCCGAGACCACGCCGCGCGTCTCGTCCGGGACGCCGACGATGTCCTCCCGGTACGAGTTGGTCGGGTCGGCGTGGCCGCCCGGGATCGAGAGGCTCTTGCCGGCGACGAACATCCGCGGGCCGTCGAGGTCCCCGTGGTTGATGGCATCGCGGAGCGCGTAGTCGGCCCCCTCGCTGCCGCCGACGTCGCGGACGGTCGTGAACCCGGCCATCAACGTGGAGCGGGCGTACTGCGTCGCCTGGAGGACGCGGTCGGCCGCCGTCAGCCGGAAGGCGTCGATGTAGCCGTCCTTCCGGCTCTCGCCCGTCAGGTGCGTGTGGCTGTCGATGAGGCCCGGCATGCACGTCGCGTCGCGGAGGTCGACCGCCTCGGTGCCTGGTTCGGTGTACCCGGCGACGACCTCGCGCACGACGCCGTCCTCGATCACGACGGTCCGTTCAGACATCGGCTCCATCGAGGTCGCGGGGTCGAGGAGCGTGCCGCAGTGGACGACGGTCCGCTGGGCGAGGGCGGGGGCGCTGGCGGCGAGGGCGGCCAGCAGGACGAGGGCGAGGCGCATGGGCGGGGTGGGGGAGGGCCCGGAGTCTACCACTGACCCTCGCCCTCTCCGCCTCGGCACCGAGGTGGGCCCAGTCAGGAGGCCTGCGTTCGTCGCTTACGCGCCCACCACTTCCGCAGGGGTGCGGTCGGCCACCGGCGCCTTGGCGCCGAGCGCCGTCTCGACGGTGCCCGGGATCGTGACGCGGAACGTGGTCCCGACGCCGACCTCGCTCTCGACGTCGATCTCGCCGCCCATCAGGTCCACGAGCCGGCGGGTGATCGCGAGCCCGAGCCCGTTCCCTTCGGCGGCTCGGCCGTACCCCGTCGAGGCCTGCTCGAAGTCGTCGAACAGCCGGGGGAGGAATGCCGGGTCGATTCCGCGCCCGGTGTCGCGGACGCTGACCTGCAGGTCCACCCCGACGCCGTCGACCGACACGGTGACGGCGCCCGTGCTGGTGAACTTGATGGCGTTCCCGATCAGGTTCGTCAGGATCCGGACGAACGCGTCCGGGTCGAGCCGGGCCGCCACGGCGAGTCCTGACGGCACAACGGCCAGCGCGAGTCCCTTCCGCGCGGCGAGGGGCTCGAGCTCGTTAGCCACTTGCCGGGCGAGCGCCGCGGCGTCGGTCGAGACCGGGTGGAGGACCGTGCGCCCGGCACGGAGCTGGGCGATCTCTAGGAGGGCGTTGACGGTAGAGAGGAGCCGGTGCCCCCCGCTCAGGACGTGGCGGGCCAGCGACCGGACCTTCGGGTCGTCGTTCTCCACGAGCATCTCCGAGAACCCGAGGATGGCCGTCAGCGGCGTCCGCAACTCGTGGCTCGTGTTGGCGAGCATGTCGTCCTTGAGCTTGTCGACCCGGCGGAGCTCGGCGTTGAGCCGGTCGAGTTCGTCCGCCCGGACGCGCTCGGCATCGGCCCGCCGGCGCTGGTGCCGGCTCGCGACGTGGGCCACGCCGCCGATGATGCCGAGGACGCCGACCGCGTACAACAGCCGGGCCCAGGGCGTGAGGTACCAGGGTGCTGGGATCGTCAGCCCGATCGAAGCAGGGCCGGTTGGGACCCCCTGTGCTGTCCGGCCCTCGACGCGGAACACGTACTCCCCGGGGGGCAGGTTCGTGTAATCGCGGTACCGCTCGCGGCTCCACCTGCTCCGGGCCACGTCATGGCCGATGAGTTGGGTCCGATACTCCGTCTCCTCGGAGTTGTTGTAGGCCGCGGCGACAAACTGGAGCCGCAACGACCGGCCATACGGAACGGCGACGGCGTCGGCCAGGGGGACGGGCTCGCCATTCGCGGTGACGGAGCGGACGAGGGTGGGGACGAGGGCTTCGTACCGATCGTGCGCGCTGGCTTCCAGGCGATACAGGTCTCCGCCTGCGGCCACCCAGATGGTCCCGCCGCTGTCGGCTTCGATTGCTGTGACGTCCGGAAGGTGTCGGAGTGGGGCCGGCGTCACGTCGGCCCATTCGTCTCCGTGTTGGACGAGCGCTCGGACCTGGTGGCGACCGGCGACCCACAGGCGGCCCACTGAGTCCGTCAGCATCGTGATCCCGTCTGAAACGCTACCTACAACGGGCGCTACCAACTCGACGGCGGCGGTGTCTCGGACGACCTCGACGCCCCCATGGTTGGACGTGACGCGGTAGAGGTCGTCGCGGGTCACCAAGACCAGCGCGTCCCCTGTCATCGCCACGAAGCTGAGATCCTCTGGGACGCCCTGTACTGGGCCGTACATCCGGACGACGTCTGCGCCCGGCTCCACATACGCTAGTCCCCCTCCCCACTCGGCGACCCAGGCGCCGCCGCTCTCGTCTGCCAAGATGGAGCGTACCTCTCCCTCGGTCTCAGGAAGGTGGCGGACCCGCTCCCAGCCTCTCCTGCCCTCGCGAAACACATCGACTCCCGAGGCGAGTCCTACGTAGACGTCGCGGCCCACCTGGGCCATCGTGTACGTGCGAGCGTCCGTGATTTGGCGAGCGTCGGTGCCGCGGACTTCGAAGAGCCCGTTCGTGCTGGCTACGAGCAGGCCAGAGGGTGTGGACAGAAGGCTCCACGATTGGCCGATATCCCGGCCATCGAACGCGATGGGCTCGAAGCGGGCGGGCGCTTGAGGCGAGTCCGGAGCGAGACGATAGAGTCCGCGGTCTGTAGCGACGTAGAGACGGCTACCGTGACGCTCCATGTCGAAGGTGACGCCGAAGAGGCCCGAGTCCTCGTCGAACACGGAAAAGGGGCTCGCCACGTCTGCGCGGACGATGCCTTCCGCCAGCGCGAGCCAGAGGCCGCCTTGGGAGTCGAGGGCGCAGCCGAGTACTAGGTCGTCCGCCGTCAGGCCGATCGATTCGGACAGGCGGTCTACAAGTTGCCCGTCCGGCGCCACGACGAGAGCCCCGCCACCGAGGGTCGTGATCGCGAGCAAGTGCCCCGCCCCCTCGTTCGTACCCAGCGCGCACCCGTGGTAGGCCCGCGATCTGCGGAGCGTGGCGGAGGCAGCCGAGGGAACGAGAGATGGAGCCGCTGCGGCTGGGTCGAGACGGTAGAGATCGCTATCCGTTACCGCGAGGAGGGGGCCTCCAGGGCGGTCGTCAAGATCGAAAAGGGCGCGTATGGGAAGGTCTGCAAACGTGTCGCCATGTGGGCCGAGAGTGAGCTCGTCGCCCTGGAGACGCAGCAGGCCCGTCCCTTCGAGCCGCACGTAGATCTGGCCGGCGGCCTCGAATGCCTTGTGGAAGCGATGTCCTTCAGCCACTCGGACGGCATGCACGGGCCGGCCGCTTCGAATTCGTATGAGCGAATCGAACGTTTGAAACACCACGCCGTCGGAGTCCACGACCGCTTCCCACACCGTCGCTCCCTCCAGCATGTCTGAGCCGACCGTTTCTCGATAGCTCAGTTGCCCGGTGGAGTCAGGAGCCAGGAGCCCTGCGGTGCCTTCTCCGCCAACGTATACGACCCCGTCTGGACCGACGGCCAGCGTCCTGGCTCGGGAGCCCGGGACCTCAATGAGGCGCCACGTTGCTCCATCGTATTCCAGGACTCCGTCCGAGTTGGCGACATAGACGAGGCCCGATTGTGCCTGGGCCAGATCGTAGGACTGGCGGTGGCCCCCATGCTCGAGCGGACCAAATCGGTCTACAAAGACAGGCCGGCCTCGCTCCTCGCCTGGTAGCACCGCAGGGACCAGAGGGGGTGTCGCAGCCTCGATACCGCCGCCGTGACGTGGCGGGGTGGGGCGCTCTCGAGGCTGGACGCTGCCGGCTACAACAGCGGCCCCGACGGCAACGATGCCGGCGGCTAGTAGGACCCGCGATGGAGAACGAGACGCCATGTATACGGTATCGGCGTAACGGTGGTAGTCTATATTGCCGATCTTGGGATCTCTAGAGTTACGTGATGACGTGATATCTGGAACCCCCGGGCACTTTCTCTCACTCTCCCTCTTGCACCATGGACTTCCTCATGGCCCTCTTTTCCTTCTTCACTGGCGGCGGTGGCGGCGGCTCGAACCGTCCCAATGGCGATATCCTCGACTAACGCCGAGTCGCCTAGAGTGACAGGGCGCTGGGTCCTCCGGACGCAGCGCCCTCATTGTTGAGAGGTCGGCGAGCTGCCCACGGAGGCGTCACGCCGCGCGCTCGGCGGGTTGGGGGAGGCGCGCCTTCCGCGGGAGCTTGGCCGGGATCGCCGCCGGCTTCACGGCGCGCGCGACGGGCACCGCCGTCTCCACGTCGTCGGGGCTCCAGTTGAGGAGGACCTCCAGCACGCCGTCCTTATCCTGGTGCTCCATCAGGAGCGCGCGGAGCTGGCTGGCGCCGCGGTGGCCTTTGAAGTAGCCGCCGTACATCCGCCGCATCTCGAGGACGCCCTTCCGCTCCCCGAGCCACGCGCACTTCAGCGTGAGGTGCTCGGCCACGACCGCGACGCGTTCCTCCCACGACGGCGGGTCCGGGACCTCGCCGTGCTCGAGCAAGGCCCGGGCGTCGCGGAAGATCCACGGGTTGCCGATCGCCCCGCGCCCGATCATCACGCCGTCACAGCCGGTCTCGTCGAACATGTCGCGGACGCGCTCGGGCGTAGTCGCGTCGCCGTTGCCGATGAACGGGATGTCGCGGAGGGCCGCCTTGATCTTGGGGAACCACTCCCAACGAGCGTCTCCGCGGTACATCTGCGCCCGCGTCCGCCCGTGGACCGCGAGGGCCGCGATGCCGACGCCCTCCAGCATCCGCGCGACCTCTTCGATGCGGATCGACTCGTCGTTCCAGCCGAGCCGCGTCTTGACCGTCACGGGCCGCGTCGCCTCCTGGACGACGGCGGCCGTGATGGCCTCCATCTTTTCGAGATTGCGGAGGATGCCGGCCCCGCCGTCTTTGCAGACGACCTTTTTGACGGGGCACCCGAAGTTGATGTCGATGAGGTCGGGCTCCTGGGCGTCGGCGATCCGGGCCGCCTCGCGGACCTGGTCGACCTCGCCGCCGAAGATCTGGATGCCGACCGGGCGCTCCTCCTCGTAGAACTCGAGCTTCTGGACGGATCCCTCGGCGCCGTACGTCAGCCCGCCGGACGAGATGAACTCGGTGTACAGCATGTCCGCCCCATACCGCTTGCAGATGATGCGGAAGGGGGGGTCCGAGACGTCCTCCATCGGGGCGAGGAGGAGCGGGCGGTCGCCGAGGTCGATCGTGCCGATGCGCATGGGGGCAACCTACGGGGGCCGCTCCGTCGCGGTTTGTCAGGATTCGCGGGTTTCGGCACGATGGCTGCGGACCCGACTTCCTTCCCGTCCCCCGACTCCGCCCGCCTCGGTGCTTCTGCGGCACGCCGCGCAACACTCGCAATCCCGGGGCCGTAGTGCGCCCGATTCCCTCCCGAACAACATGACGCTCGTCCTCGCTGCGACCCTCGCGGCCACCCTCGCGGGCCTCGCCAAGACGCTCTTGCTGGCCCTCATCGCGGTCCTCAACGCGGTCCTGGCGCTGCTCGCTGCCCTGGCGACGTGGAAGACCTACCTCGCCCTCGGCACGAAGGTCCTCCTCATCGCCCTGTTCTGCGTCCCCGTCGTGGGCCTGCTGGTCTTCCTCGTGTGGGGCCAGCGTGTCGTCCGCGACAATCAGCGCTAGGTCGGCGCCCCCTCGGCCCTCCTCGCTCTTCCCCCCGCCCCCATGGCCCGTCTCCGATCCATCCCCGTCCTCGCTCTCGGCGCCCTCGTGCTGCTGCTCACCGGGTGCGGCAGCGGCGACAACGCCCTCAACCTCCTGTTCAGCGGCTACGGCGGCGTCTGCTGGCTGATCCACGCGGTCCTGATCGTGGTCGCCTTCGTCAAGATCGCCAACAGCCGCGCCGACACGGGCTCGAAGCTGCTCTGGGCCGCCATCGTGTTCTTCTTCCCCCTCGTCGGCCTGATCGCCTGGTGGATCTGGGGCCCGAAGGAGTAGCCCTGCAAGACTGCACGCATGACCGCCGCGCTGGACTCGCTCCGGCGCGGCGGTCGTCGTTTCGCCTCGGCGCCAGGGCGGGCCGAGGCGGGGTGACACGACGCGGGCGGGGGCGTGCCCGAGCCTGGGAGCGCTCCACCCGGGCGTAGACTGCGGCGCCCCCCGGCCCGTGCCCCGCAAGATCCTCCACGTCGACATGGACGCGTTCTACGCGTCGGTCGAGCAGCGCGACGACCCCGCGCTGCGCGGGCGGCCCGTGGCCGTCGGCGGGACCGGTGGACGGGGCGTGGTGGCCGCCGCCAGCTATGAGGCCCGGCCGTTCGGCGTCCGCAGCGCCATGCCGATGGCGCACGCGCGGCGGCTGTGCCCCGACCTCGTGATGGTCCGCCCCCGGTTCGACGCGTATAAGGCCGTGAGCGAGGAGGTCCGGGCCGTGTTCGCGCGCTACACCGACCTCGTCGAGCCGCTTTCACTCGACGAGGCCTACCTCGACGTGAGCGACCCCCTGGAGGGGCCCGCCTCGGGGACGCTCATCGCCCAGGCCATCCGCGCCGAGATCCGCGAGACGACGGGGCTGCCGGCGAGCGCGGGCGTCTCGTTCGGGAAGTTCCTCGCCAAGACGGCCTCCGGGCTCGCCAAGCCCGACGGGCTCCGCGTGATCACGCCAGCGGACGCCCCGGCCGTGATCGCGGCGCTCGCCGTCGAGGACTTCCACGGCGTCGGCCCGGCGACGGCGCGGCGGCTCCGGGCGCTCGGCATCGAGACCGGCGCCGACCTCCGGGCGCGCTCCGAGGCCGAGCTCCGCGCGGCGCTCGGCAAGACGGGCGGCTGGCTGGCGCGCGTCGTCCGGTGCGAGGACGACCGGCCGGTCCGTCCCCATCGCGTGCGGAAGTCGGTCGGCGTCGAGCGGACGTTCCGGCGCGACGAGCGGGGGGCGGAGGCGCTCACGGCCCGCCTCGGTCCGGTCGCGGAGGAACTCGCGCGGCGGCTCGCGCGCCACGGACTGGCGGGCAAGACGGTCACGCTCAAGCTCAAGAGCGCGGCCTTCGAGATCACGCAGCGGAGCGCGACCCTCCTGGCGCCCGTCGCCACCGAGGCGGACCTCCTCGGCGTCGGCGTGGCGCTCCTCCACCGGCCCGCGCCGCCGGCCGTGCCGTGCCGTCTCATCGGCCTCACGGTCTCGGGGCTCGTGCCCGCCGAGGCCGGCCGCCAACTGGCGTTCCCGTTCGCCGTGCCGGACGTGGACGTCGGACCCTGGGCCGCAGACGCTCCGGACGTGGCGGCCTAGCCGCCCTCGTCGCGCGGCCCGGGCCCCGTGTGCTACAGCGGGATGTCGGCGCTGCGGCCGTACATCACGACGAGGCAGAGCGCCAGCAGGGCGCCGGTCGGCAGGAGCATCGTCCACTCGCCCCGCTCGCCGTGGACGATGGCCGCCGCGATCATGACGGAGCCGAGCCCGAGCGCGGCCCACGGCACGAGCGCGCCCCACCCGACGAGCGGGGCGACCACGAGGCCGAGCGCGCCGAGCACCTCGCTCAGCCCGATGGCCTTGATGGAGATCGGCCGGAACCCCTCGAGCGCGCCCATCCGGCCGAGCAGCGCCTCCTTCGGCTTGATCAGCTTGAACGTCCCGAGGCCGACGAAGACGGCGGCGAGGACGGCTTGCAGGATCCAGAGGACGACGGTCATGAGGGCACGGGGGGCGACCGGACGTTAACGCCGGGCGTGGCCCGTCGCGAACCTTTCGGCTGGGCCCGCAGTAAGGCGCGTCCTCTCACTCGCCCCATCCCACCATGATCGGAGGACTCATCTTTTGGCTCATCGTCGGTGCCGTCGCCGGTTTCCTGGCCGAGAAGATCATGAAAGCCGACATGGGCCTCGGCATGAACATCGTCGTCGGGATTGTCGGAGCGCTCATCGGCGGGCTGATCGTTGAGTACCTGACGCCGTTTGACGACGACGGGGGGCTGATCTGGAGCATCCTCGTAGCCACGCTCGGCGCTGTCGTCCTGCTCTGGATCGTAAACAAGTTCAAGGAGAAGTCGGCTGCCCGGTAGCCGTTCTCCCTTCCGCCTGCGGGCGGCCCGGCGCTGGTGTCTGGCCGCCCGCGCTCCGTATCCGCCTCGCCCCCCGTGCGCACGCTTCTCCTCTTCCCCCTCCTCGCGGCCCTCGCCCTCGCGGCCTGTGACGACGAGCCCGCCGACCCGGCAACGACGGTCGCGGTCCCCGAGGCCGACGTCGAGCGGTTCCGGGCCGAGGTGTTCCAGGAGACGCTCGGGCTCGACGCCGACCTCGCCCGCCTCGAGGCCGAGGCCGCCGCGGCCGACTCCGTGGCGCAGGCCGCGTACGCGCCCGTCCTCGACCGGCTCCGGGCCGACCGCCGCCGGCTCCAGGTCCGCATCGACAGCCTCCGGCCGGTCCCGCCCGTCCAGTTCGACTCGGTCCGGACGTCCGTGCGCGCCCAGACCGAGCGCCTCGCCGAGGCTGTCCGCCGCGCTCGTTACGACGCCGCCCCGACCTACGACGCGCTCCGCGCCGCCGCCGTCCGCGGCCTCGGCGACCTCGACGCCCGGCTCGCCGCGCTCCGCGCCGCGGCCACGGCCGACACGACGGGCCGCCAACTCCGCGCCGTCGACTCGCTCGCGGCCGACCGGGAGCGCCTGAGCGCCCGCCTCGGCGCCTACCCCGACACCTCCGCGGCCCAGTTCCCGCCGTTCCGCCAGTCGATCACCGACGGCGTCCTGGCCCTCGACCGCCGCGCCGACGCCCTCGCCGCGGACACCACTCGCGTCCGGCCCCAGCCGGAGAGCTGAGCCTCTGGGGCGGGGTCACGCCGCGAGCGGCTCTCGTTCCAGGGACCGCCGCGGTTCGTACGCCCGGGACGCAGACGTCGTGATCGAGACGGAGGGCGTTTCGGGCCGCGCCGGAGGGTCGAGAACGGGGAGGACCACGCGGACGACCTAGAGGTAATTGCAGAGGTCGGCTGAGGCCGATCAGCGCCCGCGCGAAGAGCCCGAGGCCCCGGTAGACCCCGACGAGCCGGTCACACCGGACGACGACCGCCGGTAGCTCAGGAGCCACGCGGACGTCCGGTCGACCCGCCACCGCTCCCGCTACGCCGTCCGGTCGGTCACAACGGGGCGGCCCCTCTTCGGGCGGTAGTGGGCCGGCCGGCGCTGGGCCGGGATGCACGCCCGGCTCCCGCGCTTGCGGAGGCGGCGCCGGGACGCGCCGCTGTAGTAGGCCCGGTCGCACGTGGGCCGGCCGGGCCTCGTCCGGGGGCGCCCCCTCGGCCGGGCCACGCGGACGGTCGCCAGCGTCGGCTCTGCCAGCCGAACCTCAGCTACCTGCGCGCTCTCGACAAGGAGCCCGATCGGCATGCCGTCGCCGTCGGCCACGAGCATCAGCTTCGTCCCCTTCCCCTTCCGAGTCAGCCCGACGCAGGCGCCCCCTGGGCGGGGCGGACGCCCGCCCGGCCGGGACGAACGTGCCGTCCAGGGACGCCTGCACGCACGGCCATGCGTGGGCCCAGCGGAGCTTCGCGTCGGCGTTGAGCGAGGGGAGGGACGCCCGCGAGGCCTGCTCCCACGTCGAAGCGGCCGAGCCAGCGCCACGCCGTCGTGGGGGGCGCGGTCTCGGCATCTCCACATGAAAACAGATGAGTCCCCGCCCTGTCGAACACAGGGCGGGGACTCATCTGTTTTCATGTGGAGATGCCGGGAGTCGAACCCGGGTCCGAAAGGCGCTACAGTCCAGGCGTCTACGCGCGTAGTCAGCGCTTTGAGGTCTTTGCTCCGCTGGCAGGGCCCGCTGACGGGCTTCCGGTGGAGCGCAGGCTGATTAGCTCTCGTCCGTCGGGCTCAGCCGGAGCCTTCGGGACCAGCTCACTCTAGTCGGTGCTCTGTACGTCGATAGTGAGCGTCCGGTGTACAGAACAGCTAGCGGCGTGTATTACGCGGCCAGCGAGTAGGAGTAGTCGTTCGCAGCTACAATTGCGTTCCGATGGGTGTCACGGGCGTATCGGACACCACCCGGCGCGCGGCCTGCCGCACGAGCCTCTCGTCGAAACCGTGTCATCCCCAAAGAACAGCCGGCTCGCAGGGCGCGCCGGGCAGTCCACAACGTACGCACACTCGACGGCGTGCCTACTCCGTCGCGTCTTCATCTCGGTCGCGCGGCGTCCCGAGGGGGACGAGGCCCCGTTCTGAGAGGGCCGTCGACAAGGGGCCGAGGACCGATCGGCGGAGGTCTCCGTCGAGGGCGTAGACCTTCGTTCGCCCGCCCAGCCAGGACCGCTTCTCGGCGCGGACGTAGACCCGGACGAACCCGCCGTCGAGCGGGACGAGGTCGAGCACCGCATCCGTCCGCGAGCCGAGGCCAGAGGCCACCTGCCTCGGTGCCGTCGTGACCACAGCGGGGTCGAGCGACTCCGCCAGCGCCCAGCCGGCGTCCGAGGCGGCCTCCTGCAGAAGCGTCGTCACGTCACTCGGCTCTGCGCGCACCTCGTAGTCCCGATAGGGCGGGCTGAGGCGCGGGGCGCAGGCCGTGAGGGCCAGGACCGAGAGCAGGACGAGAACGCGGACCATGACGAGCAGACTAGCACCACCGTTCTGCCAGCGCGAGGGACAAAAAAAGCCGGGCGGACACGCTCACCCGTACGTGTCCGCCCGGCGTGCGCGGGCCGAAGCCGCGGTGCGCACTAGGTATCGCTCTGTCACGTCCCCGGCATCGCGTGCCGCTTGGGACGTGCTGGATCTTCTGACAAGGGCCGTGCCAAGCGCCCGTCCGTTCGGAAAGCGTGGCCTCCGAGGTGCCCCGTGGACCCGGTTCGACCCCCACCCGGATTGGCCGTCCATCCCAGTGGACGAGGCTGTCGCCAATCCGGTACGCTCTCTGGTTGCGGGCCCCGCTCCGCTCGCAGAGGACTGCACTAGGTAAGAGGATCAGGCGCTTAGGGACACGGGCGGAGGCACGGGCGCGTGAAGCCTCGGTCAGAACCCCGCATCGGGTTGAGAGAGTTGGCAGGCGGCCCTACCTTTGCTCTCTACGGCCCGAACGACCTACTCACTCAACCTTAGGCCTCTATGCCCTGCGGACGCAAGCGCAAGCGCCACAAGATCGCGACCCACAAGCGGAAGAAGCGGCTTCGCAAGAACCGCCACAAGAAGAAGGGCCGCTAGGTCGGCCTCGGGTGGCCGATGGCCGCCTCTCTTCCCGGATCCCGTCGCGGTTTTCCGGTTCCAGGCCGCTCCCGGAATGGGGGCGGCCTGTTTCGGGTTCGACCGGAACGAGTCGGCGGGGTGAGGCCGTTATCTTTACCCAGCCCATCGCCCTGGTCCCCCCAGCCCTCTCATGAGCCAGCGTAGCCGCGCCATCCGCGCCTCCATCTTCGGGTTCCTCGTCGGCGGCGCCGCCGGCGTGACCGTCGGCCTTTTGCTGGCGCCCGACGAGGGCCGCCAACTCCGCCGCCGTGCGGCCTACCTCCTCGACCGCTGGGCCGGCGACCTCGCCGCCGTGGTCGACCGGCTCGACGGGGCCGGCGTCCCGTCCGACGCCCGCGCCCGCGCCGACGCCCTCATCGCCGACGCGCGCCAGCAGGCCGAGTCGCTCCTCTCCGAGGCCGACGCCCTCATCAGCCAGGCCCGCCTCGGGCGGTCTGGCGACGGCGCCTGACTCACCCCTCTCTGTCTTCGCGCGCCTCGCGCGACCTCTCCGCCACCGGCACACGTGCGTTTTACGATTCTCCTCCCGAGCGCGGAGGGCAAGGAGCCCGGGGGCAACCCGCTGGCCCCCGACATGTTCGACTACCGCTCGTCGAACACGTTCAACTACTTCAACCAGCTCAACCCCGAACGCCGCGCGCTTATTGACGCGCTCCAGGCCCAAATCAAGGGGGCCGACGAGGACGAGCTCCAGCAGCTCTTCGGCATCAAGGGGGACGCGCTCGAGGAGGCCGTCGAGGCCAACCTCCAGATCTACCGGAGCCCGCTCATGGCGGCTGTCGACCGGTACGGGCCGGGGGTGATGTACGCCTCGATGGACTTCGCCGGGCTCCCGACGGGCTCGCAGCGGCGCCTTCTCGAGAACGGCGTCATCTTCTCGGGTCTTTTCGGGCTCCTTCGGCCGGACGACCTCATCCCGGACTACCGGCTCAAGATGGACGCCAAGGTCGAGGGCATCGGGAAGGCCTCGGCCTACTGGCGGGAGCCGCTCTCGGACGCGCTCAACACGCTCGTCGCGGGCCACGCCGTCTGGAACTTGCTCTCCGGCGTCCATGAGACGGCCTGGGACGACGCCGAGACCTACGCCCGGATGATCCGGGTGAAGTTCTACAAGGAGGATGAGGACGGCGAGCGGGCGGCCGTGTCGCACGGGGTCAAGGAACTCCGCGGCGCGCTCGTCGCCCACATCGTCAACGAGACGGCCGACTCGGTCGAGGCGCTGGACGACTGGGAGGCCCCCGACGGGTACGAGGTCGACCCCGACGCGTCGGAGATCAACGAGAACGGCGGGGGGACCGTCGTGATGGTTACGAGCCCGGGGTGGGAGAAGCGCCGCGCAGCTCGCCGGAAGGCCCGCGCCGAGGCCGAGGCGGAGGCCGCTGCGGCCAAGAGAGCCCGTGAAGAGGACGACGACGATTAGGACGTGAGGCGTCGGGAATGGGAGAGTGTTCTCGCTCCCAGCCCCGTGCCCCATCCCCATTGCCTCTCCCACCATGTCCGTCGTCATCGGGATCGCTGGAGGCTCCGGCTCGGGCAAGACGACCGTCCAGCGGCGTGTGATGGAACGGTTCGGGACGCGTCGGATCGCGCTCCTCGACCACGACGCGTACTACCGGCCGCTCGACCACCTGCCGCCGGAGCAGCGTGCGCGGTTCAACTTCGACCACCCGGACGCGCTCGAGACCGCGCTCATGGTCGAGCACCTCGACCGGCTGCTGGCCGGTGAGACGATCGAGAAACCGACGTACTCATTCGAGACGCACAGCCGGCGCCAGGAGACGGAGACCATCCAGCCCCGGCCCGTCGTCCTCGTCGAGGGCATCCTCGTGCTCGCCGAGCCGGCGCTCCGCGAGCGGATGGACGTCAAGCTGTTCGTCGACGCCGCGGCCGACGTCCGGCTCATGCGGCGGATGGAGCGCGACCTCCACGAGCGCGGCCGGTCCGTCGAGTCCGTCCTCGAGCAGTACCGGCGGACGGTCCGACCGATGCACCTCGAGTTCGTCGAGCCCTCGAAGCGGCACGCCGACGTGATCATCCCGCGCGGCGGCCAGAACCAGGTCGCCATCGACATGGTCCTCGCGCGCGTCCAGTCGCTCATCGACCTCGACCGCTAGCGGCACCAGCCGGGAGTCCCACGGCCTCGGCACCGAGTTGGGCGGGGTTAGCGGCGAGCCGCGAGCCGCCGGATGCCGTCGTGGACGAGGTAGGGCTCGACCCGGTCCACCTCGGGGAGCCGCTCGGCGAGCCACACGCCCCATCCACCGGTCGCGAGGACGAGCGCGTTGCCGCCGAGCGCGTCGCGGGTCCGGCGGAGGAGGCCGGCCACGCCGTCGAGCACGAGCGCGCCGAGTCCGGCCTGAATGGCCGAGACGGTCGAGTCCCCGATGGGCCTCGGCACGTCCGGCCATGGCACGTCGGGGAGCTGACGGGTGTCGCGGGCGAGCGAGCGACGGAGGAGGTCGGGGCCGGGCAGGATGGCGCCGCCGAGGTAGGCCGGCTCACTCGTGACGACCTCCGTCGTGATCGCCGACCCGGCGTCGAGCGCGATGACCGCCCGGCCCTCCGCGAGCGCGTGCGCGCCGACGGCCGCGGCCAACCGGTCGGTCCCGAGCGTCCGCGGCGTCGCGTAGGCGAGGCGGAAGGGGAGGGGAAGGTCCACCGACACGACGACGGGCGCCGTGCCCGTGAGCCGCTCGACGGCCTCCGCCAGAACAGGGGTCAGGTCCGGCACGACCGACGCGATCCCGCCCGCCTCGGCCCGTCCCGCGACGCTCCCGAGGCGGGCCGCCCAGACCTCGGCGGGCGCGTCGTCGGCCGGGAAACGCACGGTTTCGCCCCACGCGCCGTTCCACACGGCCGCCTTGACGGACGAGTTGCCGGCGTCGAGGGCGAGGAAGGCGGGGGGGGGCAATGGGAGCTGGGGACTGGCAGACACGGGATTCACTCGCGTCGTGCCACCTGGATGGAGCGCCGCCGCCGATCCGTCTCTGCCAGTCCCCCGTTGGCTTCGCTGGCCCGTCGGCTCCCCGTTCTCATGTCCGTGAGCGCAGCGAGCTACAGTCTCTCGATCCGGACCGCGTCGATCCGGTTCGGGGTCGCTTTCGTGACCGTGAAGCGGTAGTCCTCGTGGTCGAACGTCTCGTGCTCGGCCGGGACGGAGCCCAGCCGGGCGAGCACGAAGCCGGCCACCGTGTCGTAGTCGCCGTCCCCAAGGTCGATGCCGGCCTCGTCGGAGAGGTCGGCGATCTCGACCCGGCCGTGGACCACGACGGTCCGGTCGTCGATCCGGCGGATGGGCGCCGCGACGGGGTCGTGCTCGTCGCGGATGTCGCCGAACAACTCCTCCAGGAGGTCTTCGAGCGTCACGATCCCGGCCGTCCCGCCGTACTCGTCGACGGCGACGGCGAGCGTCGTACCGCCCTGGAGGAAGTCGAACAGGAGGTCGCGCGCCGGCTTCGACTCGGGGACCACGCGGGCCGGGCGGAGGATCGAGCCCAGCGACTCCGGCGCGTGGAACAGGTCGTGCGCCAGGACCACGCCGACGATCTTGTCGACGTTCTCGCGGTAGACCGGCAGCCGGCTGAAGCCGGTCTCGATGAACGTCTTCCGGACCTCCTCGATGGAGGCGCCCTCCTCGACGCCTTTGATCTCGGTGCGGGGGATCATCGAGTCCTTGACGCGTAGGCTCCGGAGCTCGAACACGTTCGACAGGATCTCCGACTCCTCCTCGTCGAGGTCGAGCGTCCCCGTCTCGCGGCTCTCGCGGATGACGAGCTCGAAGTCACGCTGGAGGAACTGCTGCACCGTGTCGCCCTCGCCCCCGACGGCCTTGACGAGCAGCCCGCTGACCCACCCGGCGGCCTTGATGAGGACCCAGAAGAGCCGGTACGTCAGCTTGAGCGGCCCCGCTAGCACGAACAGCACGCGGACCGGCGGCTGGCGGAGCAGCGACTTCGGGAGGACCTCGCCGACCACGAGGACGACGAGCGCGGCGATCACAGTCTGTGTGATGAGGACCCAGGCGGTCGGGTCTGCGATCCCGAGCGTCCCGCCGAAGAACGCGGCGAGCGGCGGCTCCAGGGCCAGGCTCATGAGCGTCGAGTAGACCACGAGCGCGACGTTGTTGCCCACGAGGGTCGTCGTGAGGAACGTGCCGGGGTCGGCCATGAACTCCTGCACCACGCCGCCGACCCACCCGGCCTGCCGCGCGCGGGCCTCGGTCTTGAGCCGGTTCGCCGTCACGAACGCGATCTCCGATCCGGAGAAGAACGCGCTCAGGGCGAGCATCAGCAGGATGAGGAGGAAGACCGTCAAGGAGGCGACAGGGCGAGGAGCGGGCAGAGTCTACGTTTGGAGCGTCCGGCCGGCAGGGGCAGGCTGCGCCCTGACCTCAGCGGCCCTGGAAGTCGGGCGTCTCGCGGTTGAGGAACGCCATGACGCCCTCGGCGAAGTCCTCCGTCGCGGCGCACTGGGCGAAGAGGGCAGCCTCCTGCTGGAGCCCCTGGGGAAGCGGGAGGTCGGCCGCACGGAGGGCCTGGAGCGTCATCGCCACGGCGACCGGGGCCTTCGACGCGATCGTGAGGACGAACTCGCGGGCCGTCTCGAGGAGCTGGTCGGCCGGGACCACGCGGTTGACGAGGCCGACCTCGTAGGCCCGCTGTGCCGAGATCCGCGCGCCGGTCAGGAGCATCTCCGCCGCGACGCCGTGGCCGACGAGCCGCGGCAGCCGCTGCGTCCCGCCGAAGCCGGCGATGAGGCCGAGCTGGACCTCCGGCTGCCCGAACTGGGCCGCCTCGGCGGCCACGCGGAGGTGGCAGGCCATCGCCAGCTCGCACCCGCCGCCGAGCGCGAACCCGTTGACGGCCGCGACGACCGGCTTCGGCAGGCCCTCAATGGAGTTGAACACGGCCTGCCCGCGGGCCGCGAACCGGTGGGCGTCGAGCGGTTCCATGCCCGCGAACTCCGAGATGTCGGCGCCGGCCGCGAACGCCTTCTCGCCCGCGCCGGTGATGACGACGCCGCGGACGTCGGGCTGGCGTGCGAGGCGGAGCGCCTTCGACAACTCGGCCACGAGCTGCTGGCTGAGGGCGTTGAGCGCGTCGGGCCGGTCGAGCGTGATCGTGAGGACGCCGTCGGCGTCGGTCTCGGCGCGGAGGGTCTGGAACTCCATGATGGGGGATGGGAACTAGGAAGTGGGAAAGGACGGGCTCGCTCGCCAGCTTCGGAGGTACACGTGAGGGTCTGCCCGTTCCCCGTTCCCCAATGGCCCAGTCCCCGCGAGCGGAGCGAGCCGCTACCCCTCGCGCTGGCGGCGGCGGGCGGCGGCCTCGGTCTCCTCGGCGTCGCCCAGGACGTCGTCGAGGTCGTCGAGGAGGCCGGCGTCGATCCGCTCCTCGATCTTGCCCATCTCACCGGCCGACGACGCCTCGAAGGCCTCGAAGTCGAGCTCCGTGAGCGAGCCCATTCCGAGCGTCTCGTCGAGGACCTCCATCGAGTGCTGCGTCTCCTCGACCTCGCTCATGAGCGTGTCGAGCTGGAACGAGACTTCCTCCGGGTTCTGCATCGTGAGGCTCTGCTCGTAGACGTAGCGCGTGACGTCCTCGATGGTCTCGAGCTGGGCCTCGATGATGGCGAGGTTCTCCCCGGCCTTCTTGAACCGGTCGAGCCGCTTCTCGAGGATCGTCAGCCGCCGCTGCTTGATGGCGCGGACGCGCGGTGGGTCGCCCTGCATCTCGTTCTGGAGCGCCGTGATGGCGCGGACGATGTCGTTCTCGCCGGTCCGCTTGGCGAACTGGACGTAGCGCTCCTTGAGCTGGAGGAGGTTGAGGTGGGCGTCGAGGAGCCCGTCGAGCTTCTTGAGGTGGGCGTCGAGGAGGCCCTGGCTGGAATACGGGAGCTTGGCGTAGTTGTCCTTGATCGCCTTCTCCATGTTCCGGAAACGGACGTACCGCTTCTGGTCGTCCTTCGCCAGCGTCCGGAACACCTCGCGGTCGCGGGGCTGCTTCCGCCGCTCGTCGACCTTCCGCGCGCGGACGGCCCGCTTGTAGCGCTCGTTGCGCGGGAGCGTGCCGAGGTACAGGAGCTCGGCGGCCGCCGCGAACACGAGGAGCACGTTGGCCGTGACGCCGCCCGTGAGGAGGGCGATCACGAGCGCGAGGATCAGGAAGCCCAGGTTCACCGGGCTCATGAAGGCCTCCTTCGTGAAGTTGATCGACTCGTCGGGCATGGTGGGGGGCGGAGGGAAGGGTGACGCGTGGTGAACGTCGCTACGGGCGGTCACGCATCACGAACCACGCTACGAGTCACGGCTTCGGCCGATGGTCTTGGCGCCCTGGTCGGGATCGGCGGAGGGCTCGTCCTCGGGCGGCGGCGGCCGGCCGATGGTCTTCGCGGAGCCCGGCGTCGTCGCCGAGGCGGGCGCACTCGGGTCGGCGGCGTTCTGGGCGGCCTCCTCGATCGACGGCGACCCGCCGCCCATCGCCGCCTTCATCTGGCGGACGAGCGCTTCGGCCTCGGCCTTCGCCAGGTCCTCGCGGTCGACCTCCTCGGCGTTGCCGGTCTGGGGCGCGTAGCCCTCCGTCGCCAGCTCGAAGCGGGCCTCGGCGTGGGCCGCGTCCCGGAGGAGCTTGTCGGTCATGGCGTCCGTCTCGCTCTCGAGCGCCTCGTTCCGCATGTTCCGGAGCGCCTCGGCGGACGACGCCATGCGCTGGGCGCCGCGGTGGGTCTGCTTGAGCTGGCGGAGCTGGCGGAGGTGCGCCTTCTCCTCGGCCTTGATCCGTTCGAATTCTTCCTTGTCCATGAGGGGTGCGGGATGTGGGACGGAGGGATGGGACGCGAGAACATCCCGCATGGCTCCACCCCTCGCCCCTCGTCTATTCCGTTCGCGTCCGGTCGCGCTCGGCGGGGGCCTCCTCCGAGGCGGCGGGCTCGTCGGGGATCTGGAGCTGTGGGGCGGGCGCGGCCTCCCGGGCCGGCGGCTCCGACATCCCCATCTCGAGCTTGAACTGCTTCACGAGCTCGGCCGCCTGGAGCTCCTGGGCGTCCTCCTCGATCTGCATGGCCTCCGTGTCGATCGAGTCGAGCGCCATCTCCATCCGCGCCTCGTTCTTGGCCGACTGCTCGTTGACGCGGCGGACCATCTCGTCGTGCGTCGAGTCGACGCCGGCGACCTCGAACTGCTCGAGCGTGTCGGCGATCTTGGCCTGCCACTTGGCCCGCTCGTGCGCGCGGAGGGCCTCCTTGGCCTCGCCGATCTTCTTCTCGCGCTCGCGCATGAAGGCCTTCTTGACCTGGAGCGCCTTGTCGTAGGCCTGCTCGGCGAACTGGAGCTGCTCGCCCGTCCGCGCCTGGGCCTCCTTGACGCCCTGGAGTTGGACGGCGTAGCGCTGGGCGATGTCGTCACGGCCGGCCTGGATGGCGGCCTTGATCTTCGACGTGAGCGAGGTCTGCTCGGTGGTGTACTTCCGGTGCTCCTTCTGAAGCAGCATCACGTTGGCCTTCACCGTCGCGATGTTCTCGTTCATCTTCGGGACCTGATCGTTCAACTCGCGCATGTTCTGCTCGAGGATCAGGCGGGGGTCCTCCATCGCGGAGATGGCCCCCCCAAAGAGAGACTTGATGAGACGGGAGAATCGCTTCCACATGGGGCAGTCGGGTCGGGTGAGAGCGGACGCGGGAAACTACGGGGTGCGTCGCGGGCTCGTGTCGTACGGCGGTGCGGGAAAATGGTTGTCCGCTCGTTTCGCTCGCGGGACATGGGGAACGTGAGACGCGGAGGCTGGCAGAGGGTGCTCGTCGAGCGTTGGCGTCAGAGCAGCCAATCAGCCCGTTCCCTCGTGCTCCTCTCCCGTGCCCCCACCCCATCCCGTCCCGTCGAAGCGGTCGAGGAGGAGCGGGCGCGGGGCCGGCGGGGCGGCGCCGATGGTGAACGCGGCCCGGACCGCCTCGGTGTCGGCGCGGTCGGGGTCGGAGGCGTAGATCTGGGCGATCGTTTCGCCGGCCTCGACGGGCTCCCCAGGCTTTTTGTGGAGGACGAACCCGGCCTTCGGGTCCACGTCGTCCTCCTTCTTGGCCCGGCCGGCGCCGAGGTCGACGGCGGCGTAGCCGAGCGCGAGCGGGTCGATGTCGGTCACGAAGCCGGATTCGTCGGCGGTGACGGTCGCGACGGGCTCGCCCATGAGCGAGTCGGGGTCGTCGAGCGCGTCGACGTCGCCGCCCTGGGCCTCGACGATCTCTTGGAGGACGCCGAACGACCAGCCGTCGCGGAGGGCGGCGGCGGCCAGACCGCGCCCGGCCTCGGGGGTCTCCGAGGCCCCGCCGAGGTGGAGCATCTCGCCCGCGAGCGCGAGCGTCACCTCGATCACGTCGTCGCACGGCCCGCCGGCCGGCGTCTCCTCCTTCAGGATCCGGACGGCCTCGGCCGTCTCGGGCCCGTTCCCAATCGCCCGGCCCAGCGGGACGTCCATCTGAGTGAGCAGCGCCACCGTTGGCGTGCCGAAGCCGCGCCCGACGCGGACGAGCGTCTCGGCGAGCTGGCGGGCCCGCGTCTGGTCCTTCATGAACGCCCCCCGCCCGGCCTTCACGTCGAGCACGAGCGCGTCGATGCCCTCGGCCAGCTTTTTCGACAGGATGCTCGCGGCGATGAGCGGGATCGACTCGACGGTGCCGGTCACATCGCGGAGCGCGTAGAGGAGCTTGTCGGCCGGGGCGATCTCGCCCGTCTGCCCGATGAGCACGGCGCCGACCTCGCCGAGCACCTCGCGGTACCGCTCGATGCTGAGGCCGACGTCGAAGCCGGGGATCGCCTCCAGCTTGTCGAGCGTCCCGCCGGTGTGCCCGAGCCCGCGGCCCGAGATCATCGGGACGGGGACTTGGCAGGCCGCGACCATCGGCGCGAGGATCAGCGACACCTTGTCGCCGACGCCGCCCGTCGAGTGCTTGTCGACCTTGACGCCGGGCACGTCGCTGAGGTCGAGGACGGTCCCGCTGTGGAGCATGGCCCGCGTGAGCGCGACCGTCTCGTCGTCGCTGAGCCCGCGGAGGAAGGCGGCCATGAGGAACGCCGCCATCTGGTAGTCGGGCACGTCGCCGGCGGTATAGGCGGCGACGAGAGCTTCGATGTCGTCGGCGGCGAGCTCGCCGCCGTCGCGCTTTCGGGTGATCAGGCGGACGACGTTGAGGTCGGGCACGGGCAGAGGCGTTGCGGGCGGGTCCGAACGCGCCACGGGGTGAGGCGTTCGCGGGGTGTGGGGGAGGGCACAGGGTACGAGGCGTGCCCGTCCCGTTCACCCCGCGCAGCGTTCTCCCACCTCCTTTCGCCATGCGCCAGGTCTGGATCCCCCGCACCGGAGCCCCCGACGTCCTCGAGGTCCGCGAGGCGCCCGATCCCACGCCTGGCCCCGGCGAGGTCCTCGTCGCCGTCGAGGCGGCCGGGGTCAACTTCGCCGACGTCCTCGCGCGGCAGGGGCTGTATCCAGACGCGCCCGACCTGCCGGCCGTCG
Organism: Rubrivirga marina; assembly: GCF_002283365.1. Taxonomy (NCBI): domain Bacteria; kingdom Pseudomonadati; phylum Rhodothermota; class Rhodothermia; order Rhodothermales; family Rubricoccaceae; genus Rubrivirga; species Rubrivirga marina. The sequence goes on from NZ_MQWD01000001.1 coordinate 1,722,149, forward strand.
TCGGCTACGAGGTGGCCGGCACGGTCGCCCGCCTCGGCGACGGCGTGAAGGGACTTGAGGAGGGCGACCCCGTGGTCGCTCTGACGCGGTTCGGGGGCTATTCGTCGCATGTCGTCGCGCCCGCGGCCGCGGTGTTCCAACGTCCGGTGGGGATGAGCGCGGAGGACGGCGCGGCCATCCCGGTCAACTACCTCACGGCGTACCAGATGATGGTCGTGATGGGGAGCGTCCGCCACGCGCGGGAGCTGGGCGGGCAGCGGATGCGGGTCCTCGTCCACGGCGCGTCGGGCGGCGTCGGGACGGCCTGCGGCGACCTCGGGACGATCTACGGCGTCGAGCTGTTCGGGACGGCCTCGCCGTCCAAGCACGGCTACGTCCGTGAGCGGGGCTACCACCACGCGATCGACTACCGACACAGGGACTTCGTGGCGGAAGTGAGGGACCTGACCGACGGTGAGGGCGTCGACCTCGTGCTCGACCCGATCGGCGGGGCGCACTGGGGGCGGAGCCTCGACGCGCTCGCGCCGGCGGGCCGCCTCGTCGTCTACGGCGTGTCGTCGGTGGCGGGCGGTGGCCGGCTCGCGCTCGCGCGGATGGCCCTGAAGGTGCCGTGGGTCCGGACGAGCCCGTTCGCGCTCATGAACGCGAACCACGGCGTGCTCGGCGTCAACCTCGGTCACCTGTGGACCGCCCGCGACCGCGTCGCCGGCTGGGCCCGCTCCCTCCTCGCGTATGCCGAGGCCGGGAAGGTCCGCCCCCACGTCGACCGCGTGTTCTCGTTCGACGAGGCGGCGGAGGCGCACCGCTATCTCGAGGAGCGGAAGAACCGCGGGAAGGTCTTGCTCCGTCCGTAGGGCGGGATCGCAGGGGCGTCCCGGCGCACCGATCGCTCGCCGGGGCGCCCACAAACAGATCGAGGCGGGCAGCCTGGGGCCGCCCGCCTCGGGGGGATCGGTGCGGAGGGGCGGTTAGCCCTCGGCGTTGGCCGCTTCGGCCTCGGCCTTCGCGTCTTCCTCCTGGCTCGCCGCGGCCTGCTTTGCGTTGGACTTGCCGTAGCGCCGCATGAACTTCTCAACGCGGCCGGCCGTGTCGACCATCGTCTTCTTGCCCGTATAGAACGGGTGGTTCGACGAGTCGACCTCGGATTTGTAGTCGCTTCCCATCGTCGAGCGCGTCGTGAACTCGGTGCCGTCCGCAAGCGTGACGGTGACGAAGGGGTAGTCGGGGTGGATGTCGTTCTGCATCGGAATCGGGGCCTCTGGGCAGACACGGAAGGTAGCGGAGCCCTCGGGGTGGCCCAAGGGGGCGGGCGCGTGTTCCTCCGGTCTTCGCGCGGGCGCCTAGGCGAGGAACCGGTTGAGGAGGTCGAGGGCGAGGGCGCCGACGAGCGCCCCGGCCGCGAAGTCGATCCAGCGCGGCCCCCGGCCCTCTCGGATCGCGATGCCGGTCACGACGAGGAGCGCCGCCAGCACGAGCTGGGCCGTCGGGAGGCCGGGCGACTCGGGCGAGGCGCCGAGGGCCCCGTAGCCCACGAGTGCGAGAACGCCGAGCGCGGCGAGGGCCGTGCCGCTGGTCGTGCGGGGGGGGGAGTCGTCGGTCATGGGGGGCATACGCGCGAGCGTCTAAAACGCTTCCATCCCGAAGACGGCGTTCGCGAACAGGAGCTGGCCGTCGGCCCAGAAGCCGCGGAAGAGGGGAGAGTCGAGCAGGTACACCACCGACCCGCTGCCGATCTCCTCGACCCCGAACACGAGCGAGTCCTCCAGCCGGCCCTGGGCCTCGGCGCCGGCGAACCCGGCCGCCGGCGCGCCAGAGCGAACGACGCCCACGTTCCACCCGTCGCCGGGCTCGAAAAAGTCGGACGGGGCGACGCGGCGCTTGAGGACGTACGTCCAGTCGGGGTAGCCGAAGGCGAGCGGGTGCGAGTTGTCGAGGGCGACGCGGTAGACGGCGCCGGGCACGTCGCCGGAGGCGCTCTGGCGGTCGCGCTCGGCGTAGCGTCGGAGGCGGGCCTCGGCGGTCGAGTCGGCGTCGGGCGCGTCGCGCGTGTCGAGGCCGAACCCATCGAGGCCCGCGAGCGCCGTCGCCCCCCGTTCCATCGCGACCAGCCGGCCGCCGGCCCGCACCCACTGGCGGAGCACGTCGGCGCGGTCGGTCGTCAGCCACGCCCCGTAGCCGCCGTCGGGCATCACGAGCACCTCGACGCCGTCGAGGTCGGACGCCGAGACCTCCTCGGCGGTGAGGAGCGTCGCGGGGTACGCGACGACGGCGTCGAGCCAGTGCCAGACCTCGCCGAGCGCCGTCGGCGAGACGGGGGAATCCGCGAGGACGGCCACCTTCGGGCGGCGGACGAAGCCGACCTGGTTGGATCCAAGGTCTGGGCCGGCCTCGGCGAACCCGCTGGCGAGCGCGGCCAGCGGCCGGCCGGTCTCCGCGGCGGCGCGTCGCACGACCTCGTCGAACCGGTCGCCGAGGCGGCTGTTGCCGGCCCGCGTGACTACGAGCGTCCCGCGCCCGAACGTCTGACCGTTCGCCTCGAACGGCTCCGGCACGACGCGGACGCCGACGCCCTCGCGGAGCAGCCGCGCCAGTAGCCGCGCGTCGCCCGGCGCGCTCCACCCGGCGACGTAGGCATACGGCCGTCCGGTCGGGAGGGCCGGCTCCGGGGGGGCTGGGCCGCCGGTCGCCACGGCGGCCTCGGCCGCGACGCCTTCGACGCCGTAGACGTAGGGCAGCGCCCACGCCGTCGCGTCGTACGTCACGGAGTCGGCGAGGGCCGGGTTCGGCTCGAACAGGACGGCCGCCAGCCGGCCAGCCGGCTGATCCGTCGAGACGACGAGCGCGCCGGATTCCACCGCGACCCGCTCCGCCTCGGTCGGCGCGCCGAGGCCTCCACCGTAGCGGACGCCGCGGACGCTCTGGTCGCCGCGCGCCCAGCCGTAGGCGATGCCCTGGAGGTCGAGGAGGTCGGCGAGCGCGTCGAGGCGGGCGGGGTCGCCCTGCGCGACGTAGGTCGGGGCGCCTTCTGGCGCCGCTTCGAAGCCGGCCGCGAACTGGCGGCGGACCTCGGCGGCGTCGCGGGCGACCGTCCGCACGGTCTCGATCCCGGTCGCCACGTGGTGGTCGATCCGGTCCGCCAGCGTCAGCGTGTCGCCCTCGGCGGTTCGGATCGCGAGGCCGGCCCGGCCGCTGCCGCCCTGCTCGTACGTCATCCCCACGGCCCCGTTGAACGAGGGCCATGTGTCGCCGTAGGCGGGGTAGAACAGGTCGAACACCTCGCGGGTGAAGTAGAGCCAGCCCTCGCGGTCGAACACCTCGGCGTTGGCCCGGCCGATCCGCGTCTGGAGCTCGCGCTGCCACGGCGTGATGCGCGGGTGGAACGGCTCGGCGGCCGGCGCGAAGTAGTACGGGCTCTCGACGCCCTGCTCGTGGAAGTCGACGTGGACGGCGGGCATCCACTGGCGGTAGAGCGCGAGGCGGGCGCGCGTCTCGGGCTGCGTGCCCCAGGCCCAGTCGCGGTTCAGGTCGAAGAGGTAGTGGTTGAACCGCCCGCCGGGCCACGGCTGCTCGTGCTCGCGGGCGTCGGGGTCGGCGTTCGGCTCGGCCCCGTACCGCTGGCGGTAGCCGTGTACGTAGCGCTCGCGGCCGTCGGGGTTCAGGCACGGGTCGAGGATCACGACGACGTCGCCGAGGAGCGCGCGCGACTCGGGCTGTGTGAGGCGGTAGAGCGTCCGCAGGGCGGCCTCGGTGCTCACGGCCTCGTCGCCGTGGACGTTGTAGCTCAGCCAGACGACGGCTTTTTCGGGCACGCCCTCGCCGCGCGTGGCGCCGATCTGGCTCCGGCGCGTGGACTCCGCGGCTTCCGGGCTCTCGGCGACGACGGCCACGAGGAGCGGCCGGCCCTCGACCGTCTCGCCATACGGCGTCAGCGTGACGAGCGGGCTCGCCTCGGCGACGGCCTCGACGTAGTCCACCACGCGGTGGTGCGGCGTGAACCGCTCGCCGAGGGCGTAGCCGAGGAAGCCCTCCGGGGTGGGGACCTGCGCCGAGGCGGCGACGGCGAGGAGCGCGAGCAGGAAGGGGAGACGACGGGGCATGGGCGGGGCGACGGGCGAGCTCGAAGCTACCGGCGTCCGTGCCCTCTCTTCGCCCGCCTCGACGCCGAGGGAGAGGGAGTGGGACGTGAACTCAGGACAACCCCGGGGCAGGGGAGGGGCGTTGACGACATCCCCTCTTCCACCCCTCCCCTCCATTCCATGTCGGACGCCCAGACGCCCAACCAGTACACGATGCAGGACCCGCGGACGCAGTACCCGCGGCCGCCCTTCCCGCGTCAGCCCCAGGACGCGCCGGGGCTCACTACGAAGATGGACCCCGTGCCGGACCACGGCGAGGAGAGCTACCGCGGCTTCGGCCGGATGGAGGGCCGCCGGGCGCTCATCACCGGCGGCGACTCCGGGATTGGCCGCGCGGCGGCCATCGCCTACGCCCGCGAGGGCGCGGCCGTCGCCATCAACTACCTCGACGTGGAGAGCCCGGACGCCGAATCGCTGAAGGACCTCATCGAGGGAGAGGGCGGCACGCTCCACCTCCTCCCGGGCGACCTCACCGACGAGGCGTTCTGCACGACGCTCATCGACGACGCCCGCGAGGCGCTCGGCGGGCTCGACGTGCTCGTCATCAACGCCGGGAAACAGACGTCGCAGGAGTCGATCCGCGACATCACGACGGAGCAGTTCGACCAGACCTACAAGACCAACGTCTACGCCATGTTCTGGTTGGCCAAGGCGGCCGTCCCGCACCTCGAGCCCGGCTCGGCGATCATCACGACGACCTCGATCCAGGGCTACAAGCCATCGGCGAACCTCCTCGACTACGCCTCGACGAAGTACGCCATCATCGGCTTCACGAAGGCGCTCGCGAAACAGCTCGCCGAGGACGGCGTCCGCGTCAACGGCGTCGCACCGGGCCCGTTCTGGACGCCGCTCCAGCCCTCCGGCGGGCAGCCTCAAGACAAGATCGAGGAGTTCGGGAAGCAGGTCCCGCTCGGGCGTCCGGGCCAGCCGGCCGAGATCGCGTCGACCTACGTGTTCCTCGCCACGCAGGAGTCGGGCTACATCACCGGCGAGATCGTCGGCGTGACCGGCGGCGACCCGACGATGTAACGGCGACTGGCCCCGCCTCGGCGCCGAGGCGGGGCTAGCTGCGCTTGAGGGCGAAGCCGGCCGCGAGCGCGAACAGCGGGGCCCACAGGAACCACGGGCCGCCGGTCGTGACCGCGATCACGCCGGACACGAGGCTCGCGCCCGAGAGGAGCGCCGTCCGGAGGCCCGCCAGCGGCGACGCGTCGGGGCTCCGGATCCGCGACTCCAGAAAGCGGATGCCCTCGGCCATCAGCGTCGGGCTCTTGACGATGAGGTCGACCAATTCCGGCGCGCCGCGGAGGCTCTCCTTCAGGAGCGCCGCCGGGTTGAACTGGTGCAGGAACAGCTTGTTGACGTGCTTCCGACTCACCTCGGCCACGTCGAACCCCGGCAGGAGCGTCTGGCCGACGCCCTCGAACGTCACGAGCGCCTTCGTCATGAGCACGAGCTCGACCGGGAAGTACATCCGGTACTGGCCCGCCAGCCCCACCGACTCCATGATGAGCTGGCCGACGTTGACCTCGCCGTACTTCTGCGCCCGGTAGAACCGGCGACACAGCTCCGCGACGGCCCGCTGGAAGCCGCGCGGGTCGGCCTTCTTGCCCGCCTGCGACACCGACGCGAGGTAGCGCGCGGCGTTCTCGGCGTCGCCGGTCACGAGCGAGAAGTAGTAGTAGAGGAGCGTCCGCCGGAGGTCGCCGTCGAAGTAGCCGACCATCCCGAGGTCGATGAACCCGACCTTCGGGTCGACGCGGCCCTCGGCGTCGGGCTCGGCGTCGAGCACGAACATGTTACCCGGGTGGAGGTCGGCGTGGAAGAAGCCGTCCTGGTAGAGCATCCGGATGATCGTGAGCGCGCCGAGGTCGACGAGCTTCTCGCGGGCCTCGAGCGGCAACGCGCGGCTGGCGGGCGTGTCCGGCCGGATGCCGCGGAACCGCTCCATCGTCAAGACGAGCCGGCTCGAGTACTCCCGGTAGATCGTCGGGAACCGGATGTCGGGCTGGTCGGCGAAGTTGATCGCCATCTGCTCCGCGTTGTCGGCCTCCCGCCGCAGGTCGACCTCCCGGAGCGTGTACTCGGCGAACTCGTCGAGGACCTTCTTCGGCTGGTAGCGGCTGAAGAACACCTGGAGGAACGACCCGAAAAAGCCGAGCAGCCGCGAGTCCCGCTTGAGGATGACGTAGATGTGCGGCTTGACGACCTTCAGGATGACGTCGTCGCCGTCGACCGTCGTCGCCGCGTGGATCTGGCCGATCGACGCGCTCCCGAGCGGCTTCGGGTCGATGTAGCTGAACATCTCGTCGACCGGCCGCCCGAGCCCCTTCGCCACACGGTCGAGGTACTCCGGGAACGGCATCACCGGGAGCCGATCCAGGAGGTTCTTCAACTCCTCCGTGATGAACGGCGGCAGGAGGTCCTCGCGGAGCGCCAGCACCTGCCCGAGCTTGATGTAGGTCGGCCCGAGGAGCTCGAGGCGGCGGCGGAGCTGTTTCTCGATCGGCAGCCCGCGGATGTCGCGGCGGACGAGCGGCTTGACGAAGAACGCCGCCAGCTTGATGAGGAACAGCGGGAAGCCCTTGACGAACGCAAACTGCTCCCGGTCGCGGGCCACGGCCACGGCGCTCCCATACACGAGGCCGGTCGCGTGGCGGAGCGTCGTGAAGTAGCGCCGGACGAGCGACGGCGGCTCGCCGACGTCCATGACCTCGAACCCGGCCTGCCGGGCGACCTCGGTGCCGGGGTCGAGGGCCGGCACGTCGTGCGTGCCGTGGCGGCGGCGGAGGCGGGCGAGGCGCCGGAGGTCGGCGGCGACGGCCTGCTCGCTCTCGGCTCGGTGCGCGCGCGGCGGCGGGTCCGTCGGGTCGGCGCGGACGGGGCCGGGCGCGGCCTCGGCGTGGAGCGCGGCGCTGGGCGACTCGCCCGCGGGGCCGGCCGGGCGGGCGTCGCCCTCCTCGGCCGTCTCGTGCTCCGCCTCCGTGATCGACGGCTCGTCGCGCTCCCGATACTCCGCGGGCGCGTCGTCGTCCGCCGGTGCCCCGTCGCCCTCGAAGGGCGCCGCGCCCGCGCCGACGGCGTCGTCGGGCGGGTGGACCGGCCCGGCCTCGGAGGCAGGGACCGGCTCGCTGCGGTCGCGGTCGGAGGGCGGCATGGCACATGGTACCATCGGCCGCGCCGCGGGCTCCCTTGAGGGGGGCGGTAGGCGCGAGCGTCTAGGGATCGCTCGGCCCGTCTCACTGTCATCCTGAGCGGAGCGAAGGATCTCGCGTCCGCTGGCGGTCCGCTCGTCGTCAGCGGAACGCGTGAGTCCGACGAGATCCTTCCCTCCGCCGCTGCGCGCCTTCGCTCAGGACGACCGGGCGGGGACGCCGAGCCCGCCCGCCTCGGCGCCGAGGCGGGCGGAGTCGGGGGCCAGCGGTTGGCGACGCCGACCTAGCGGTTCCGGCCGAACTTCTCGTGGCTCGACACCCAGTCGTTGGCCGAGATCGCCGAGGCCAGGCTGATCTCACCGGCCAGCACGACGCCGGCGATGATCTCGGCCAGCTTCCGGACCTTGTCGCGGCCGTAGCACCCGAGCATCTCCAGGCACTCGCGCTGCGTGGCGAGGCCGGTCCCGCCGCCGTACGTCGCCACGATGAGGCTGGGGATCGTGATCGACAGCATGAGGTCGTCGTCGTCCGTGTGCTCGGCGTAGAGGATGGCCGCCGACGACTCGGAGACGTTCGCGACGTCCTGGCCGGTCGCGATGAACATGGCCGTGATGCCGTTGGGCGAGTGGAGCCCGTTGTTGTTGGCGCCCGAGAGCACGCTCCCGACGCCGGCCGCGACGCCCCAGTGGTAGGCCAGCCCCTTCGGCTCGACGCGCATGACCTCGCGGAGCACGTCGCCCTTGATGAGGCACTCGGCCGTGACCCGCTTGCCGCGTGTCTTCATGATGTTGACCATCGAGGCCTTCTTGTCGGTCGCGAAGTTCGACTCGAGGAAGAACCGCCGGATGGTGTCGTTCCGCTCCAGGATCCAGGAGCACGCGGCGAAGGTGGCCCGCCCGACCATGTTCTGCCCGGCCGCGTCGCCCGTCGAGAAGTTGAAGCGGCAGAAGGCGAAGTGGTTCGAGAGGTACGTGTCGATGTACTGGAGCTTGCCGATCGACGTCGTGGACTCGGCCTGGGCCGCGATCTCGGCGAAGTTCTCGTCGAGCCAGCCGCGGAAGTCGCGGGCCGCGCGGGCGTCCTCGAAGATGAAGACGGGCGCCCGCTGCATCGCGTCATCGGAGACCGTGCACTTCACGCCGCCCGACAGGTTGAGCACCTTCATCCCGCGGTTGTAGCTCGCGACCAGCGTTCCCTCGGCCGTCGCGAGCGGCACGAGGAACTCGCCCTGCGCGTGCTCCCCGTTCACCTTCAGCGGCCCGGCCACGCCGATCGGGACCTGGGCCACGCCGATGAAGCTCTCGACGTTGCCGGCCGCCACGTGCGGGTCGAACGAGTACGACTTGACGTGCTCGAACGCCTTGCCGGTGTACGCCTCCACGAACTCCTGGCGCTCGTGGATGGCGGCCTCGGCGTAGTCGTCCTGGGCGTCGCGCGGGACCGTCACGCGGTTCGGGCGGTCGGGCTGGACCGAGTCCTTGACCTTGAACGACAGGTCGCCCATCCCCTCGATGGCGAACCGGAGTCGGATCTCGTGGACGCCCTCCCCGGGCGTCACGCCGGGCACGTTCACGGTGACCACCTTCCGGAGCGGGAACGCGACCGGGTTCGACGACGAGACCTCCGAGGCCGGCAGGGTCGTCCCGTCGTCGAGCGACAGCGAGAGCTGGTCGGCCGAGACCTCGCGCCCGTCGACGGACACGCTCTGGAGGCCGGTCAGCTTGGCGTCGGTGAGCCGGTTCTTGAGGCTGAAGGCGAGGCCCCCGTCCGTGGGCGTGAGGCTCCCGTTGGTGTAGAGCTGGCGGAGGACGAGCGAGGGGATCTTCATCGGGCGCGGGGAGGAGGGAGGGCCATGGTACTCCGAAAGCGCTCCCGGGTCTCAACGAGCGGGGAGGCGCGCTCCGCCCTGGCGCGAGGGGCCGCGCCGTGGCGGCCTCGCCTCCTGGCGGAGCGCGCGTCCGGGCCCGCTCACACCTCTCGCCACATCACGAAATGGGGCCCGATGCCCGGGATGTCGAACTCGGGCCCGACGGCCATCATCCCGAGGCGCTCGTAGAACGGGACGGCCACGAGGCGCGCGTTGCACCACAGGAACCGCCCGCCGCCCTCGCGGACGACGGCGAAGCACTCCTCCAGCACGGCGCGCCCGAGCCCGGTCCCCCGCGCGGCGCCCGACGTCGCCATCCCGCGGAGGCGCCAACTCGCGCCGTCGGCGTAGGCCGCCTCGGGGATCTCGTCGCGGTTCGCGTCCGGCGGCGCCTCCGCGTAGACCGTCCCGACGCCGTCGGGCTCGGCGGCGCCGTCGCGGAAGGCGGCGACGTGGACGGCCACGGTCTCGTCCTGGTCGTACGTCGCCAGCCGGTCGGTCCAGGTCGGGCGGAGGGCCTCGGTCCGCAACGGGCGGACGACGGCGGCGGGGACGCGGCGGGCGGCGGGCATTGGAGGGGCGGTCCAGTGGGGCGGGGCCCGAAAAGCTACCCGACGCCGACCCGCTCGCGCCGCCGGAGGTCTCACGGGCATGGACCTGTTCGACCCGCCCCCCGACTCGCCCGAGGCCGCCGCCGAACCGACAGGTCGACGCAGTCAGGCCGACCGCCTCCGCGTCAAGGCGCTCCGCATCCACGAGATCCTGTGCGAGGCCTACGGCTGCCCCGTCCCCTACTTCTCCGATAAGGGCCCGCTGAGCGAATTGGTCTCGGCCCTCCTCTCGCACCGGACCAAGAACGCCGACAGCGGCCGCGCCTACACCCAGCTCCGCGAGCGCTTCCCGACGTGGGAGGCCGTCCGCGACGCGCCGGCCGAGGAGGTGGAGGAGGCCATCGCGCCCTGCACGTGGCCCGAGCAGAAGGCGCCGCGCATCCAGGCCGTCCTCCGCGCGATCACCGAGGCGCCCGAGGTCGACGGCCTCGGCCTCGACGAGTTGGCGGACTGGCCGGCCGACGACGCCCGCCGCTGGCTCCAGGCGTTCAAGGGCGTCGGACCCAAGACGAGCGCGGCCGTGCTCCTCTTCAGCCGGCTCCGGGTCCCCGCGCTGCCCGTCGACAGCCACCACCACCGCGTGGCCCAGCGGCTCGGGCTGATTCCGATGTCGATGGCGGTCGGCCCCAGCCACGACGCCCTCGCGGCCCTCGTCCCGGGCGACTGGGACGCGCAGCGGGTCTACGACCACCACGAGGCGCTCATGCTCCACGGGCAGAAGTGCTGCTACTACCGGCGCCCCGCCTGCTCCCGCTGCCCGGTCTACGACCTCTGCGTGTGGGAGGGGAAGGGGGCGCCTCCGCCCGACGCGGAGACGAGCTGAGGTGCCCCGCCTCGGCACCGAGGCGGGGGGAGCCGGGACCTACTCGACGTAGCCGAGCTTGCTCTGGCGCCGGTCGCGGCGCTGCGGGCGCTGGACCACGACCTCCGGCTCGCACACGCCGGCGTCGTAGTCGCCGACCTCGCGGATCACCTCGTCCCGGCTCGCCTCGACGCGCCGGCCCTCGAGCTCGCTCGCGATGACGCGGACGATGAGGCCGTTGAGCGGGGTCACCTGGTAGCGGGCGGTCTTCGGCTCGGCGTTGGGGAGGCCGACGCCGCTGTCGTCGGTCAGGAAGAGGTGACGGGACTGGGTCAGCACGGCGGGGCGCGCGTGACGTACTCGGCCTCGTCGGCCACGCCGGAGGCGGCGACGGGGTAGAGGCGGAGGCCGCGCGCGCGGGCCTCGCGGACGGCGGCCAGCGTCCGGTCCACGCGGTCGTCGTGCGGCGGGGCATCGGCGACGAGGAAGGCGACGCGGGCGGCCGTCCGGTCCGCCAGTCGAGGTCGAGCGCGGCCTCGAGCGCCTCCCCCTTGCGATCGGTGAAGAAACGGCGGAGGGAGAACGTTATCTGTTGCAACAAATACCTATGCCTCAACCCACTCCCCCCCCCCACCCCCATGGCCACGCTCCGCGACAAGGTCGACGACCTCAACAACCGCATCCTCCAGGGCGACATCCTCGGCGCCTTCGAGGACTACTACCACGACGACGTCGTGATGACCGACGCCGGCCAAGAGCCGCGCGTCGGCAAGGACGTCAACCGGACCTACGAGGAGGCCTTCGTCAACGGCCTCACCGAGTTCCGCGGCGCCGAGGTCAAGGGCGTCGGCGTTGACGAGGAGGCCGGCAAGGCCCTCGTCGAGTGGCACTTCGACTTCACCCACGCCGACTATGGCGACCAGAAGTACGACCAGGTCGCCGTCCAGACCTGGGAGGACGGCCAGGTCGTCGACGAGAAGTTCTACAAGCTGATCGTCTGAGCCCCGCGCTCCGTACGACACGGCCCGCCTCGGTTCATCACCCGGGCGGGCCGTCCTATGTCGGCGCGGTCGCGGAATCGGCCCGGCCGTCCGCCGGGGCTAGTACGGCGGGTTGAGCGTCTCCGGGTCGGCCGGGGCGTTCGTGAGCTCCCAGTCCTCGAACCGGGCGAGGTCGTCGCGGATGGCCTTCATGATGTACGCGACGACGACGGCGTCGTCCAAGAAGCCCGTTCCGAGGATGAAGTCCGGGATCAGGTCGGCGGGGGTCACGAAGTAGAGCAGGCCGGCCGCGACGAACACGATGCTCTTCCACGGGAGGTGCCGGTACTCGCCCTTGGCGACCGCGCCGGCGAGGCGGACGAGGCGGGGGACGTCGGCGCGGAGCGAGCCGATCCGGCTACGGTCTTCCCGGAGCTGGGACTGCGCGCGGCGGATGACGGCGCGGAGCCGGCTTGGGTGGTCGGCGAGCTCCTCGGCGTCCTCGCGGACGAGGCGGAGGCCGCGGCGGGCGGTGGAGCGGTCGGAAGAAGAGGCCACGTCGGGTCGGGGGAGGCGTGGGCATGGTACGTCGCGGAGGCCCCACGGTTGCCAGCCGGCTCCGTCCGCCCCCCGCCGGCCGGGTACCTTCCAGCGACTCCCCCAGACCGATGCGCCGCGTTTCCGCTTTCGCCCTCCTCGCCCTGCTCGCGAGTTTCGCCGACGCCCAAAACGTCGATCCCGTCGTCCACCTCCCCAACGACGTCGCGCCGACGCCGGCGGCCGAGCGGCTGGAGGCGGCCGCTCAGCGCGAGCGGCTGGCCGAGGCGTCGCCCGTCGCCGAGGTCCCGTTCCGCTCCGTCGGCCCGACGGTCATGAGCGGGCGCGTGACCGCCGTCGAGGGGCGCCCCGGCGACCCGTCCACGTTCTACGTCGCCTACGCCTCGGGCGGGCTGTGGGTCACGGACAACGGCGGCGCCAGCTTCGTCCCGCTCTTCGACCACATGCCGACGATCACGATCGGCGACCTCGACGTGGACTGGCGCGACCCCGAGGGCGACGGACCGACGCTGTGGGTGGGCACCGGCGAGGCCAACTCGTCGCGGTCGTCGTACGCCGGGACGGGCGTCTACCTCAGCCGCGACGGCGGCGCGACCTGGGAGCACGTCGGGCTCGAAGAGACCCAGCACATCGGCCGCGTCGCGGTCCACCCCGACGACCCGCAGACGGTCTACGTCGCGGCCACTGGCCACCTCTACTCGCCGAACCCGGAGCGCGGCGTCTACCGCACGACCGACGGCGGCGCGACGTGGGAGAGGACGCTCTTCGTGGACGACGACACGGGCGCCATCGACCTGATCCTCGACCCGACGAACTCGGATCGCGTCTACGCCGCGACGTGGACCCGAAGCCGCCGCGCGTGGGACTTCCGCGAGGGCGGCCCCGGCTCGGCCATCTGGGCGAGCGACGACGGCGGCGCGACCTGGGAACGCCTGAGCGTCGAGGGCTCCGGCTTCCCGACCGGCGCGACGGTCGGGCGGATCGGTCTCGACGCCCACCCGAGCGGCGTGCTCTACGCCGTCGTCGACAACCAGGCGCGGCGGCCGGACGAGCCGGACGACGACGAGCCGGCCGTCACCCGTGACCGCCTCCGCACGATCTCGCGGGCCGACTTCCTCGAGCTGGCCGAGGAGGACCTCAACGCGTTCCTCGACGCCAACAACGTCCCCTACAGCTACACCGCCGAGTCGATCCTCGAGGACGTCCGCGATGGCCGTCTCGACCCGGCCGACCTCATCGCGTTCCTGGAGGACGCCAACGCCCAGCTCTTCGACACGCCTGTGATCGGGGCCGAGGTCTACCGCTCCGACGACGGCGGCCGGAGCTGGACCCGGACGCACGAGGACACGCTCGACGACCTGTTCTACTCGTACGGCTACTACTTCGCCATCGTCCGCGTCGACCCGGCCGACGCCGACCGCGTCTACGTCCTGGGCGTCCCGCTCGTGGCGAGCGTCGACGGCGGCGCGACGTGGGAGCGCGCCGACGCCGAGCACGTCCACGTCGACCACCACGACCTCTGGTTCGACCCCGAGCGGCCCGGGTTCGCGCTGTCTGGCAACGACGGCGGCCTCAACCTGACCTACGACGGCGGCGCGACGTGGACGAAGCTCAACCGTCCGGCCGTCGGCCAGTTCTACACCGTCCAGGTCGACGACGCCGAGCCGTACAACGTCTACGGCGGGCTCCAGGACAACGGCGTGTGGGTCGGCCCGAGCACCTACGAGCCGTCGCCCGAGTGGCGGGCCGAGGGCGACTACCCGTACCGCCGGCTGTTCGGCGGCGACGGGATGCAGGTCCAGGTCGACGAGCGCGACGGGACGGTCTACACCGGCCTCCAGTTCGGCAACTACGTCCGCACGACGCGCGACGGCGGCCCCATCGAGCGGACCGTGCCGGAGCACGAGCTCGGCGAGCGGCCGTTCCGGTTCAACTGGCAGGCGCCGATCTGGCTCAGCCGCCATCTCCCGGATGTCCTCTACATGGGCTCGGACAAGGTCCACCGCTCGCTCGACCGCGGCGAGACGTGGGAGGCGCTCTCCGAGGATCTCACCGGCGGCGGCCGGCCCGGGGACGTGCCGTACGGGACGCTCACGAGCCTCCACGAGTCGCCGTTCGAGTTCGGCCTGCTGGCGGCCGGCACCGACGACGGCCACGTCTGGGTGACGGAGGACGGCGGCCGGACGTGGCGCGACCGCTCGGCCGGCCTGCCCGAGGATCTGTGGGTAAGCCGCGTCGAGCTCTCCGGCCACGAGACGCGCCGGCTCCTCGTCGCGCTCAACGGTTACCGCTGGGACCACTTCGACAGCTACGTCTACCGCTCCGACGACCTCGGGCGGACGTGGGAGCGGATCGGCCTCGACCTGCCCGCCGAGCCGGTCAACGTGGCGAAGGAGGACCCGCACAACCCGGACGTCCTCTACGTCGGAACCGACGGCGGGCTCTACGTCTCGCTCGACGGCGGCCAGTCGTTCTCGGCCTTCCACGGCCAGCGCGCCCGCCTCGGCACCGAGGTGGAGGAGGCCGGGCCGTTCGACGAGGTCGAGGAAGGCTCGCGGTTGCCGTACGTGCCGGTCCACGACCTCGTGGTGCAGGCGCGCGAGCGCGACCTCGCCGTCGGCACGCACGGCCGGTCGCTGTGGATCGCTGACGTGGGCCTCGTGAGCCGGCTCACGGCCGACGTGATGGCGCGGACGCTCCACGTCTTCCCGCCCGACACGCTGGAGCATCAGTCCAACTGGGGCGAGCGTGGCTACACCTGGTCCGACCCGAGCGAGCCGTCCGTCGATGTCGGGTACTGGACGACGGCGGCGGGCACGGCCCGCGTCCGCGTGCTCGACGCCGACGGCGGGGTCGTCCGCCAGTGGGACGACGCGGCGGAGCCCGGCCTCAACCTGATGGCCTACAACCTCGTCTCGGACGAGGCCCTCGAAGACGACGCCGAGGCGGGCGAAGACACAGGCGCCTTCTACCTCGTGCCGGGCACGTACACGGTCGAGGTGTCCGTCGGCGGCGCGACGGCAACGGCGCCGCTCGTCGTCGAGCCCGGCCCCGAGCTACGGAGCCGAGCGCGGAAGAAGATGCCGTAGGCCGGTGGAGGGAGGGGGGCGCCGACGAGGTGCCCGACGTCGGCCGCCTCGGGCGCTGTGTCGGACGAGTCCGACACGGCGGCGGTCGACGATCCGACGGGGAGGGGAGGGGATGTCCGCTGGTGACGGGGCACTATGTCTAGGAGGTTGAGAGCCGGGCCCACGCCCTTCTCTCCCTCTCCACCTCCCACACATGACCCCTCGATATTCCACCGCGTCCGTGCTCGGGCGGCTCCGCGGCCTCGTCTTCCTTTTTTCCCTTCTGTTCGCCGGCTCGGCGAGCGCGCAGGGCGGCGCCGTTCTCGGCGAGACGCTCCAGGACGTGCTCGCCGAAGTCGGTCCCCTCACCCCGGTCGAGATCGTCGTGACCTTCGACCAGCAGGGCCCCCTCTCCTTCGTCCAGCGGACGGCGCTCTCAGCGCTCGGCGGCGGCGGCGTCTTCTTCGAGAGCCTTCCGATGGCGGGCATCGTCGCGCTCCCGGCCCAGATCGGTCAGATCGCCCAACTCCCCGGCGTCGCGTCGGTGTGGCTGAACGAGGAACTGACCTACTTCAACGAGGGCTCACGCCAGATCACCGGCGTCGACCGGCTCCGCACCGACCCCTCATTCCGGACGAGCCAGGGCCTCCCGTACTCGGGGCAGGGCGTGACCGTCGTCGTCAACGACTCGGGCATCGACGCGACCCACGCCGACCTGCCGATGGGGTCGAAGGTCGTCGCCAACGTCCAGGGCGCCACGAACCTCAACGCGGTCTCGACGCTCCTCCCGATCACATACATCGAGGGGACGCCCAACACCGACACGAACTCGGGCCACGGCACGCACTGTGCCGCGACCGTCGCCGGCCTCGGCGTGCGGAGCGCGGGCCAGCACGCGGGCGTCGCCCCGGGCGCCGACCTCGTCGGCTACGGCTCGGGCGCCGTCATCGCCATCCTCGACGGGCTCGGTGGCTTCGACTACGCGATCACCCACCAGTTCAGCTTCCAGAACCCGATCCGCGTCATCACCAACTCGTGGGGCTCCGACGGCGAGTTCGCCCCGGAGAGCCCGATCGTCCAGGCGAGCTACCGGGCCTACCAGCGCGGGATCGTCACGCTGTTCGCGGCCTCGAACAGCGGCCCGGGCGAGGACACGCACAACATCTACGCGCAGGCCCCCTGGGTCCTGTCGATCGGCGCCGGCGACAAGATCGGCGGCCTCGCCAGCTTCTCGAGCCGCGGCAAGAAGGGCGAGGGCTACGACTTCCAGACCTTCGACGGCCAGACCTGGACCTACAAGAACGACATCACGGTCGTCGGCCCCGGCGTCGACATCATCTCGGCACGCGCCGCGACGAACCTCGGCGCCAACGGCGGCGACGCCGACGTCGACGCGATCCCGCCGGCCCAGCTCCCGTTCTACACGATGATCTCGGGGACGTCGATGTCGACCCCGCACGTGGCCGGGATCGTGGCCCTGATGCTCGAGGCTGACCCGACGCTCGGGCCGCTCGACGTCAAGCGGATCCTCCAGGAGACCGCCACCAACATGCCCGGCCGGGAGGCCTGGGAGGTCGGCGGCGGCTACGTCAACGCCTACGCCGCCGTCGCGGCCGTCCTCGGGCGCGACGTGAGCTCGGCCGGGTTCGTCAACAACCTCCGGACGTTCAACGCCAACGCCCTCACGACGCCGGGCTCGGCCTTCACCGTCGATCTCGACTTCTCGCCGGTCGGCGAGCGCGAGGTCCACGAGTTCCAGGTCGGGTCGGACGTGTCGCTCGTCAAGGCCCGCGCCATCGTGCCCTCGAACACGATCGCCGTCGTCCTCGAGTCGCCGACCGGCAAGCGGTACGGCTCGGGCATCACGCTCCCGCTCCTCGGCGAGATCGCCGGGACCTCAGGCCCGGGCGAGCCGGGGACGTGGAAGGTCTACATCTCCGGCATCGGCTCGGTCTCGGGCGTCGGGCTCGACCCGCTCGGCGTGACGAACGGGACAGCGCTCCCGGGCACGATCTCGGTCGACGTCGAGACGGTCCGGACGAGCGGGTTCTCCGGCCTCGGTGACATCGCCGGGCACCCCGCACAGGCGTTCATCCAGAACGGTGTCTCGCGGCGCGTCATCGATGGCCGTGCGAACGGGACGTTCGGGCCGAACGCCCCGCTCCTCCGCCAGGAGCTCGCGCAGTTCCTTGTCATGGGAGCCGGCGTCCGCCAGACGATCGGGTCGCCGGTCTTCACCGACGCCGTCGCGACCGGGCTCGCGCCGTACGCCCGGGCCGTCGCCGCCAGCGGCGCCGCGCTGAAGGACCGGCAGGGCTTCGCGCCCGGCCTCGTCCGTCTCCAGAACGGCCAGTTCAACGGGACCGGGACGGTCAACCGCGCCGACCTCGCGTACTCGCTCGTGGGGGCCCTGGGGCTCCACGGCGTGGCATCTGGCTACACCGGCGACGTGTTCGTCTCCTACGACGGCCAGCGGATCAAGCTCTCCGACTCGAACGCGATCCCGCAGAGCCTCAGGGGTTACGTCCAGCTCGCGCTCGACGCCGGGCTCCTCAACGCCCGGTTCGCGCTCACGCAGGGGCCGTTTGACCTCGAGCCCAAGCTCACGGCCAGCTTCTCGCCGGGCGAAACCGTCACGCGCGGAGCCTACGCCGTCGCCGCCGTCCGCCTGCTCGACGTCTACGGCCCGACCGACCCGGCCGCGCAGTCGACGAACGGTGGGACGCAATCGTCGGGCTTCGGTCTCCCGGCCCTCGCCACGGCCGATGACGCCGGCGCCCTCGCCCTCGACGGCGCTGCGCCGAACCCGACCGCGGGCCGCGCCCGGATTGCGTTCTCGCTCGCTGAGGCCGGCCTGGCCCGCCTCGCCGTCTACGACCTGCTCGGCCGTGAGGTCGCCGTCCTCGCCGACGGCCCGCTCGCCGAGGGCGCCCACGAGGTGAGCCTCGACGCGTCGGCCCTCGCGACTGGCTCCTACGTGTACCGGCTCACGGCCGGTGACCAGTCGCTCGTCCGCCAGCTGACGGTGGTGAGGTAACCCCCGGCGGACGACAGAGCGCGCGGGGCGTGGCCATCACGGTCGCGCCCCGCGCCGTTTTGGGGGCCGGGTGCATTTGCCTTGGCGCCGAGGCGGACGGGGTGGGGCGATCCCCGGCATGGGGGGGGCGGGCTAACAGCCGCGCGCCGACCGGCGATACCCCGTGGGCTCGGGCCCGACGGGCCCCCCACCACAGCACCGGGCTTCATGTTCACTCTGTCCCTGGCCGTCGGCCTGGCCGCGCTCGCCGGATCTGTCGCCCTGTTCCGAGAGTCGAGGCGCGGGGAGGACGCGGCGGACCTGCCGCCGAGCCACCCGTCGCTCCCGTCGCTCGCCGAGCCGAGGCGGACCGACTGACCGGATCAACGGCCGCGGGCTTTGTCGAAGGCCTCGGCCAATCGCTCGCCGGCCTCGCGGTCGAACTGCTCCAGCATCGGCTCGTCGTCGTTGCGGGAGCCGTCGAACGGCGACTCCCCGCCGTCCTCCATCTCGATCACGAGCCGGCCGTCCTCGTAGCGGACGTCGCGGACCTCGTCGAGCGGGACGCTCACGGCCATCGCGAGGCCCTGCGCCACGGCGCCCGTCACGGCTTGCGCGATGGTCCTTCCCAGGCCGCTCTCGTCTCCGGTCTCGTCGGCCATCTCCGACTGGATCCGCGCCCGGAGCTCCGGCGAGAGGCGCGTGTAGAGGACGCTGTCGGTCACGCCGAGCTCGATCTCGCCGTCGCGCGTCGACACGGCGTCGATGGGCGTGCCCGGCAGGCGCGACGAGAGGTCGACGTCGTCGAGGTCGAAGTGGAGGTCGGACGTCTCGCGCTCGACCTCCTCGGCGACGTTCTCGTCGGGATCGGGTGATCCGCAGGCGGCGAGGGCCGACAGGCCGGCGACGCTGAGGAGGGCGGTGAGGAGGGAGCGGCGCATGGCTCGGGGGGAGGGAGAAGACCCCGCTGGGACGCGGCCTACTGGCTCAGGGACTGGCGACGCGTCTCGGCGAACGCCTCGGAGGGCCGCCACTGAGGCGCGAGGTCGCTCGCGGCGAGGGCGTAGCCGAGACGGAAGGCGACCCGCGTCTGTTGCAGGATGCCGCCGAACGACAGGTCGTCGGTGAGCTCGTCCGCCGGCTGGTGGTACCGGTCGGCGCGGTAGGCGTCGCGGACCTGCTGCCCGTAGTCGGCCGGGCGGTTCCGGTAGCGGTCGCCCGTGTTGACGAACACGGCCGGGACGCCGCCCCGCGCGAAGGCGAGCTGGTCGGACCGGAAGAAGAGGCCCTGGCTCGGCGCGGCGTCGCCGGAGACCGTCATCCCCTCGGCCGCCGCCGCCCGCTCCAGGAGCGCCCGCAGGTCGCTCCGCTCCGACCCGATGCCCACGATGTCGTCGGTCTCCCCGAAGAGGTTGCCGCTGTCGACGTTGACGTTGGCGACCATCTGGCCGAGCGGGACCGGCGGGTGCTCGGCGAAGTAGGCCGACCCGAGGAGCCCGGCCTCCTCGGCCGTGAACGTGACGAAGTAGACGGTCCGGTCGAGGGGGCCGCCGTTGGCCTCCCGCGCCTCGACGAACGCCTCGGCGATCTCGATCATCATGGCCACACCCGAGGCGTTGTCGATGGCCCCGTTGTAGATCCCGTCCTGCCCGGCCGCGACGAGGTCGTCGTTCGTCCCGAGGTGGTCGTGGTGGGCGCCGTAGACGATGGCCTCCGCGCTCCGCCCCGGCAGCTTCGCGACGACGTTCTGGCCGACGAGGCTCGCGGTCTGCTCGACCTCCATCGAGACGCTGGCGGTCACGGGCAACTCGACGGGCGTGAAGCCCCGCGTGCCGGCCCGCTCCATCCACTCCTCCAGCGACGCGCCCGACATCTCGGCGAGCGCCGCGCCCGCGTCCCGGCTGATCCAGCCGCGGACCTCGAGCGCGCCCTCCGGCGGCTCGGCGCCGGACGGGTGCGCCCCGAACGCGTCGTCGGCCACGACGCCGAACGGGTAGCCGGCAGTCTCCTCGGTGTGGATGAGGAGGATGCCGCGGGCCCCGCGCCGGCGGGCCTCCTCGTACTTGTAGGTCCAGCGGCCGTTGTACGTCATCGTGTCGGCCTGGAAGAGGGTCGGCTCTTCGGCCGTCGCGGGCGGGTCGTTGACGAACGACACGACGACCTTGCCGGCCACGTCGGTGCCGGCGTAGTCGTCCCAGTCGTAGCCTTCGGCCGTGATGCCGTAGCCGACGAACACGAGGTCGGCGCCGTCGAGGGCGACCGACGACGCGTCGGCGTCGGTGCCCAGGGCGGCGTCCTCGACGAAGTCGAACGAGGCCGGCTCGCCCGTGTCCGGCGTGAACGTCAGCGGCGAGGCGTCGGTCACGCGGACGCTCCGGAGCGGGACGTCCTGGGTGAACGACCCGTCGGGCATCCCGCCCTCCAGGCCAACCCGCTGGAACTGCTCGACGATGTAGTCGACGGTGAGCTGCTCGCCGGGCGTCCCGGTCCCACGCCCGCCGAACTCGTCGGACGCCAGCCGCGCGATGTGCTCGCGGAGGCCGACCGTGTCGATGGCGGCCAGGGCCGCCTCGGGCGCGTCGGGGGCGGAGGAGGCGTCGAAGGCGACGACCTCGGCGGGGGAGACGTCGCCGCCCTCTTCGCAGGCGGAGAGCACGACGGGGCCGGCGAGGAGCGGGAGGAGAACGAGGAGGCGGCGCATCGGGGTAGGGGCAGTCCGCCCAGAGTCTACGCCGGCTCGCCATCGCTCGGCCGTGCCCGCCTCGGTCGTGTGCCCACCGAGGCGGACGGGGGAAGCCCCTGCTCAGTCGTCGCCGGGCGTGGTCGGGTCTTCGTCGACGGCCTCGTCGCCGTCCTCGACGCGGGGGCTCGACTTGAGGCTGTCGTCCATCTCGCGGCCGACGTAGGCGTTGCCGGCCTCGGCCACGCGGGCGCCCTCGTCGACCTCCTGGGCGGCCGGGGCCGCGTCGTCCTCCGGATCGATGGCGTCGTCGTCCTGGTCGGCTTCGGGCGGCTGGGGGCGGCTGGCCTGGCTGTCGGAGGCGGAGTAGCGGTGGCCGGAGGGTGTCGACTGGTCGGGGTGCATGGCGCGGAGGGGGAGAGGCCGGGTCGAACCCGCCGCGCGCGCTGCGGTTGCGCGCCGCGTCGGAGACCGAGGCGCCCGGCGGTACGTTGGAGGTCTCCCCGAGCGTCCCCCCGACCATGGCTCGACTGATTCTCTTCGCCCTGCTGGCGGCGTGCGCGGCCGTCGCGTCCGCGACGCCGCCGACGGCCCGCCTCGCCGACGCCCTCGACCGCTACCATGCCGTAGCCGAGGCGGGCGGATGGGGCGTGATCCCCGACGGCCCACTCGTCCGACCCGGCGAGGCCGACGTGGCGCAGGTGCCGGCCCTCCGCCAGCGGCTCCGCGCCGAGGGCGTGCTCGGCAGCGCCGGCGTTACAGGCGACGTGCTCGACGCCGACCTCGCCGCCGCGCTTCGTCGCACGCAAGCCCGCCTCGGGCTCGACGATGATGGGATCATCGGTCCGAAGACGCGCGCCGCGCTCAACGTGCCGGCCGGCCATCGGGCTCGCCAGATCGAGCGGTCGCTGGCCGCTCTCGACACGCTGGCCCTCCCGACGTCCGGCCGGTGGGTTCTCGTCAACGTGCCCGAGTACCGCGTGCGGGGCTTCGAGAACGGCCGCGAGGCGATCGCGATGAAGGCCGTCGTCGGCGCCGACGCGGATGGCTGGCGGACGCCCCGTTTTTCCGACGAGATCGAGTACCTCGTCTTCCGCCCCTTCTGGAACGTCCCGACCTCGATCGCCGTCGCGGAGCTCGTCCCGCAGGGGCCGGAGCGGCTCGCGGCCGACGGGTTCGAGCTCGTCCGCAGGTTCTCGCCCGACGCGGAGGTCCACCCGATGACGGCCGAGAACCTCCAGCGCCTGGTCGACGGCCACCTCCTGATCCGGCAGGCCGCCGGGCCCTCGAACGCGCTCGGGCTCCTCAAGGTGATGCTGCCCAACGCCCAGAACATCTACCTCCACGACACCCCGGCCAAGGCGCACTTCGCCCGCGACGAGCGCGCCCTGAGCCACGGCTGCGTCCGGCTGGAGCGCCCGGCGGCGATGGGCGCGTGGCTCCTCGAGCCGCAGGGCTGGGACGAGCCGGCCGTCGCGTCGGCGATGGCCGAGGGCGGCTACCGGCAGGTGGACCTCGACCGGCGCGTGCCCGTCGTGATCGCGTACCTCGCCGCCTGGGCCGGCGACGACGGCGCCGTCTGGTTCGCGTCCGACCCGTACGGCCGCCTCGGGTAGCTCTGCCTCGGCCCCTCCGCCTCGGTGTCGAGGCGGAGGGGGGCAGAACGTCCGCGCCACCCGCACGGCGGGGTGGGGCGGTCCACCAGACCGGACGAACACCCGGCGAAGGGCCAAACAGGCAGGGGGCGGCATCCGTCCAAAGGGTAGACCACCCCCGACTATGCTTCAGCCCTACGCCCTTCTCGCCTGTCTCCTCGCCCTCGTCGCCTGCGGCGACGCGTCCTCGACCGCGCCCGTTTCGGGCGTGGACGGGACGGCCCCGGATCCGAGCGCGTCCGTCTCCACGACCGACCGGTCCGACGCTCCCGTCCGCCCCGTCGTCGACTCCTCGGCGACGTCGCCGGCCATGTCGGCCGACTCGCTCGTCGCGGCCCGAGCGCGGCTGGAGGAGGCTCGAGCGCGCTACCGCCGGATCGCCGACGGCGGCGGCTGGCCGACCATCCCGGAGGGCGACCTCGTCGAGCCCGGCGACTCGGCTGCCGCGCAGGTCGAGGCGCTCCGCCAGCGGCTCGCGGCGACCGGTTCCCTCGGCGACGCCGCCCAGGCGGGGGCGGTCTACGACGGGCCGCTCGTCGCGGCGCTCGCCCGGTTCCAGGCCCGCCACGGGCTCGTCGTCGACAGCCTCCTCGGGGGCAACACGCGCGAGGCCCTGAACGTGCCGGCCTCGGAGCGCGTCGCGCAGATCGAGACGACGCTCGACCGCTGGGACGACCTGCCGGACGTCCCGACCGGGCCCGACGCCCGCTACGTCATGGTCAACGTGCCCGAGTACACCGTGCGCGCGTTCGAGGGCGGTGAGGAGGCGCTCCAGATGGAGGTCGTCGTCGGCGCCGGCTACGACGACCGGGCGACGCCGCTCTTCCACGACACGATGGAGCACGTCATCTTCCGGCCCTACTGGAACGTCCCGCCGTCGATCGCGACCGAGGAGCTGGTGCCGGACGGGCCCGCGGCGCTCCAAGAGAGGGACTTCGAGATCATCAGCCACTACGCGGTCGACGCGACGGTCTACGACATGACGGCCGCGAACCTCCAGCGCGTGGCCAACGGCTCGCTCCGGATCCGCCAGGGGCCCGGCCCCGACAACGCGCTCGGGCTCGTGAAGTACATGTTCCCCAACGACTACGCGGTCTACCTCCACGACACGCCGGCCGACCAGCTCTTCGAGGAGGCCGACCGTGCGTTCAGCCACGGGTGCATCCGGCTCGAACGCCCGGCCGAGTTCGGCGCGTGGGTCCTCGGCCCGCAGGGCTGGGACGAGGCCCGGGTCCGCGAGAACATGACGACCGGCGATCGCCAGCGCGTCGAGCTCGAGGAGACCATCCCGGTCTACATCGTCTATCTCCCGGTCTGGGCCGACGCCGACGGCGAGGTCCACTTCTCGCAGGACGTCTACGACCTCCTCGGATAGATGGCCCAGATCCCCGTCGTCCGAACGCGCCCATCGTTGACGCCGGCGCTCCTCGCCCTGCTCGCGATGGCGGTGGTGGCCCTCGGCGCGCTGTGGTTGGTCCAGCCGGAGCCGGAGCCCGATCTCCCGCCTGCCGAGCCCGCGCCTGAGGGCTTCCTCGACGGCGCCGCCGGATTCGCCGTGCAGGTCGACGACCTCGCCATCCCCTATGACACGTTCGCTGTGACGGCGCTTCCAGGCGACACGCTCCGCCTCGAGGCCCTGTTCGTGGCGGACGCACAGGCCGGGGCCTCCGACGGGACGCTCGCCGAGGCCGGACCGCGCACGTGGCGCTGGGCGGCGCCCGAGACGCCCGGCCTCGCCCGCATCGAGGTCACGAGCGCCGAGGACGAGACGATCTCTCTCCACGCGTTCACGCTCGTCCCCTTCGACCACGAGTCGGACGCCATCGGCGACTACCGGATCGGGGACTACGAGGACGAGCCGATGGACGGGAATCCGGCCTACGAGGAGCCGCCGGGCTTCGTCCGCGTCACCCGGGAGCTCGCCGACGTCGACGTCGCGCCGCACTTCGAGCTCGGCCAGTTCCTCGCCAAGCAGGAGTCGGACTGGCCGAAGTACCTCGTCCTGAGCCCAGAGCTCCTCTTGAAGCTGGAGCGCGTGCTCTACGCCGTCAACGAGGCGGGTGTCGAGGCCCACACGCTAACGGTCCTCTCGGGCTACCGGACGCCGGCCTACAACGCGGCCATCGGCAACGAGACGACCTACAGCCGCCACCTCTACGGCGACGCCGCCGACGTCTTCGTCGACGCCGACGGCGATGGCGTGATGGACGACGTGACAGGTGACGGCGCCGTGACCGAGGCCGACGCCGAGTGGCTGGCGGCCGTCGTCGAGGACCTGGCCGACCAGCCGTGGTACGCGCCGTTCGTCGGCGGGCTCGGGATCTACGGTCCGGCCCCGCACCGGGGCCCGTTCGTCCACGTCGACACGCGCGGCGAGCCCGTTCGCTGGTAGTCGCCCCCGGGTGCGTCCGCCTCGGGCCCGAGGCGGGCGGAGTCGCGATCTTGCCGTTCCTCCCTCCGGTCCCGATGTCCACTCCCGACTACCGCCTCGTCGGCAAGCAGGTCCGCGTCCACCTCTACACCCGCGAGGGCCGGGTCCTCGGCGCCATCGAGGGCCGCGTGGCCGACGTGTCGCCGGGCGTGACGGTCGGGCAGGACGCCGAGGGGCGCGACATCAAGAAGGACCTCGTCTACGTCGTCGACATCGTGCCGGGCCGCGGGCCGGACGGGGAGGAGGTGCCGTACAAGAACTCGGCGGGCGCCGAGGGCGAGGGCTGGTTCGCGGTCCAGGACGTGACGGTGATCGACGGCGACGGGCCGCCGGTCTTCGCCAACTGATGCGGCGGGCGAATGGGCCCCGCCAGTGCGGTGGGCCGCTCAGTCGTCGAGGTCGGTCAGGTCGAGGATCGGCATGCCGGGCATCATGGGGGAGGCGCCGCTGAGCACCGTGCCCAACCCGAAGCCCGAGAGGCTGTTGTCGTCGGTCCCGTCGTCGGTCGAGGCCACGTTGAAGTGGCCCGTCACCGTGTCCCGACCTGACGGGAGGTGGCACCGGCCGGTCGACTCCTCGGGCCACTGGAGGACCTCGAACTGGAACGACCCCGCGATGCGGCCCTGCTCCGCGCGTTCGAGCACGAGCCGGCCCGCCGTGCAGGTCACGGCGGGGCAGTCCGACCCGGCGGCGGCCTCTCGCGCCCGACGGCGCTCCTCGTCGGTCATGGTGCAAACGTCCCATCCGTCGTAGATCTCCTCCAACTCGGCCATCCCGGCGAGCCCCCGGGGGATCTGGCCCGGCCCCGCGTCGAGCGCGCCCGTGAACCCGGACCGCATCACGTCCAGCATCTCGGCGGGGAACGGCGCCACGTCGAAGCCCGGCGCTTCGTCCTCGGGGTACCGGTCGCGATCGACGGCGCCGGGGATCATCTGCGCGCCGCCCTCGCGGCCGCTGAGCGTCGCGTGGAGCGTCATCTGGCACTCGTCGCCCGCGGCGTCGCCGACGAAGGTGGCCATCAGCTCCGTGGTGTTCCGACTGCGCGCCTCGGCGGCGGCCCGGTCGATGCTGGGTTGGCCCTCCGCCTGGCCCTGGGCGATCGCGGCGCGGGCCTGCGCGCGGATCTCGTCGATCTGCTCGCGCGACATCCCGCTCTGCTGGCCCTGGCGCTCCAGCCGTTGCATCATGATCTCCAGGTCGTCCAGCATCTCCTCCGCGTCCTGGGCCATCTCGGGGAGGGCCCGGTCGATGTCGTTGCCCATCTCGTCCGGCGTGACGAGGTCGAAGACGGCGCGGGAGTCGCTCCCGCCGCGGCACGACCACGGCCCCGGCCCGTTGACGGCGAACCCGGGCGGCAGCTCCCCGCCGACCTCGCCGGGCGTCGGGTCGTCGTCGACGTCGCTGCCGTAGAACCCGTCGACCTCGACGCGGAGCGAGAACTCGGCCGGCTCCGTGTCCGCGGCCTCCTCGGCCACGTTCGCCACGCGGACGAGGTACTCGATGGCGCCATCATCGGTGGGGGTGGCGAGATCGGTCCGCTCGACGGCCGTGTACGGCGTCGCGTCCTCGGCGGGGCGCCCGGCCACGTCGTCGTCCACGATGAGGTGGAGCGCGTCCCGGTCAGTGCCACCCTCGGCCTCGAGCGTGAACCGGACGTTGTACGGGATCGGGCTCGCGTTCGTGGGAAGCTGGACGCGGACGCGCCACGCGCGCGTGGCCAGCGGGCCGAGCGGCTCGTCCTGGGTCGCGGTCTGGTACAGCCCGGGGGCCTCCAACTCGACCTCCTCCAGGTCGCCGTAGAACCGGTCTGCTGTGAGGTACTGCGCCACGACCTCCGGGTAGAGATCGTAGAGCCCGCCGCGGTACGGCCCGATGGCGTCGTAGGCCGCGGCCGCCGCCCGCAGCCCGATGTCGACGTTGGCGACCCCGCCGTCGTCCCACGGCTCGACGCCGTTGAAGAGGAACTGGGTGTAGCTCACCTTCTCGGCCGGCGTCCGGCCGATGAGGTCGCCGATGGCGTACCAGAGGTACCACGTCCCGTAGTCGCAGGCCCACGAGACCGTCTCCATCGACGTCATGTCGGGCTCGACGCTCGACATCCGGTGCTCGTACGGCTGCGACCCGTGCACGAGGGGCTGGTCGAACTCGCGGACCCACGCGGCGCGGTACGACCCGTTGAACGGATGCCCGTAGGGGACGCCCTCCCGACCCTCCAGCCAGCGGATCTGGACCATCGCCGCCGTCCCCTCAACGAGCCAGTCGAGGTCGCTGTCGCCGAGGCAGCCCTCGACCTCGGACGGATCGCTGTCCAACCGACTCACCAGCGACGGGCTGGCGCCGTACTGGACGCCGTGGTACAGCTCGTGGACGGCCGAGGCCTCCATGAGCCTCCACGTCGGGGTGTCGGCCGACAGGAAGCCGGGGTGGGTCGTCAGTTTCATGAACCCACCGATGGAGTGCGAGGAGCCGATGGCCGACGGGTCGCTTCCTAGGAACCCGACGTAGGGCTCGCCACTCCCCACATTGACGTCGCCGTCGGGCGTGAGCACGAGGGGGCTCGGGAGCTGGAGGGACTCGAACCATCGGCTGGCGCTGGCCAAGAGCGCCTGGTGCTTCGCGGCGAAGGCCACGCGCTCCCCCTCGGGTTCGCCGTATCCGCTCTCCTCGAGGATGGTCCACTCGTTCGTCGGCCACTGGGCCGAGGCGGGCAGGGCGAGAACGAGGGCGAGCAGGGCAGCGAGCGTCAGGCGGCGCATGGCAGGAAGGGGAGTGGAGGGGACGCGCGGTCACGGAGCGCCCCGCCGGCGGCGAGCGCCATCGGGGCGAGGGGGGCCGCCTCGGCGGCCGGGCAGGCCTAGAGCCGGACGAGCTCGACGCGTCGGTTCTGCGCGCGGCCCGCCTCGGTGTCGTTCGAGGCCACGGGCTGCGTCTGGCCCATCCCGGCCGACTCGAGCCGGCTGGCCGCGATCCCGAGGCCCGTCAGCATCGTCCGGACGGCGGCGGCGCGGCGCTCGCTGAGGCTCTGGTTCGAGGCCGCGTCGCCCGTGTTGTCGGTGTGGCCCTCGATCCGGATGCGGAGGTCGGGGTGCTCTTCCATCATGGCTGCGATCTCCTGTACGACGGCGAACGACTCGGGCTGGAGCGTCGCGCTGGCCGTGTCGAAGAAGATCCCCTCGGTCACCACGCGGCCCTCGGCCTGGAGCGCGCCGTAGAGGTCGCGCCCGCCGGCCGCCACGCGGATGCTTGCGAAGTAGATCGGCTTCTGGCGGACGTCGGTGAGCTCGAACCGGAGCCGGTCCGAGCGGCCGAGGTCGGCGTTCGGGACGTTCGCCACGCGCTCCTCGCCGACGAACACCTTGACGTACGCGCCGTCGGCCATCACGCGGATGGGGAGCGTCTGCGTCTGAATCCGGCGGTCGTCCTGGACCGCCTCGACGACGCCGTCCTCACGGACGAGCCGCCCGACGCCGGTGCCGGCGTAGTTGTCGACGACGATCGCGTTCGTCCCGGCCCGCTCGCCGTCGGGGCCGACGAAGAAGAACCGGAAGTCGTTGTAGTCCTCGTTCCCGAAGTAGTCGATCTCGACGGTGAACGTCTCCGGCGCCGTCTCGGGCAGGACGACGTCGAACTCGCCGTCGGTCTTGGCCTGGAGCGCCCGGCCGCCGGCGTACGACACGATCTCCATCGAGCCCTCGCGGAACGTGAGCCGGCGCGGGAAGTCGCCGACGTTGTCCCGCGAGAAGTCCTCCTCGAACAGGGCGCGCTCGCCGGGCACGAAGTCGTAGTTCGCGTCGACGCCGCTCACCCCGGGCCCGCCGGCCCGGACGACGGCGTCCTCGGCGTTGGCCGTGGTGACGGGCGTGCCGCTCCGGTCGACGGGCGTGCCGCGGGCGTCGGTCATCACGACGGGGGCGCCGTCGCGTTGGGCCCGTTCGATGCAGGCCTGGTCGGTGAACACGCAGCGGACGGCGTTCTCGCCCGCGTCGAACATGCCGTCGATGGCCGACCGGACGGCGCGGTCGGTCCGGTAGTCGACCTGGCGGTCGACGGCGCGGCCGGCGGCGTCGGCCATCCGGTCCACGGTGGCGGCGCAACTGCTGAGGACGAGCGCCGACGCGACGAGGGGCAGGGCCAACGCGGTCAGCGCGAGGGGAGTGGGTCGGGACATAGGTCTGTGGGGGGTGCACCCCGTACTACGAGAGTTGGGGGCGACGCATGTCACCGCCTGTTGCCCCCGTCCAGTGCACGCGAGGGGCCGTTCCGGACGGGGGCGCCGACCGGATCGTGCTCGTCTCCCGCCGCCTCGGCGCCCCGATGGGGCCGGCCCGGGATCCGCCCGAGGCGAGACGAGCCAGGGGCGGGGGGACGTGTGGAGGCCTCCCGCGGACGGGCCAGGCTCCGCGCATCCTTCGCACACGCGACGCACGGGTGTCGCTCCGGAGCGCGATCATCGCAGACGTCTCCGGCGGGAGCGTCGCCCGCCCTCGCCCCTCCGCTCCGTGGTCGACTCCCTCTCCGCTCCGCCCCTCGAGGAGGCCCCGCTGCCACCGCCCGTCCCGGGGCGGGGCCTGCGCGGGCTCGTCCGCGACCTCGGCGCCTCGCTCCGCGGGACCGACCGTGACTACACCGAGGGCCCGCTCGGCCAGGCGCTCCTGCTCCTCGCCGTGCCGATGGTGCTGGAGATGGTCATGGAGTCCGTCTTCGCCGTGGTCGACGTGTACTGGGTGGCGTCGCTCGGCGCCCCGGCCGTGGCCGCCGTCGGCCTCACGGAGTCGGTCCTGTCGCTGATGTACGCCGTGGCGATGGGGCTGGCGATGGCGGCGACGGCGCTCGTGTCGCGGCGGATCGGGGAGAAGGACCCCGAGGGCGCCTCGCGGGCGGCGGTCCAGGCCGTGGCCGTGGCGGTCGCGGCGTCGCTCCCGTTCGCCGCCGTCGGCGTGTTCTTCGCGGCCGACGTGCTCCGGCTCATGGGCGCCGACGCCGAGACCGTCGCCATCGGCACGGGCTACACGGCGTGGATGCTCGGCGGCAACGCCGTCATCATGCTGATCTTCGTGCTCAACGCCGTCTTCCGCGGGGCCGGCGACGCGGCCATCGCCATGCGCGTGCTGTGGCTGGCGAACGGGATCAACCTGGTCCTCGACCCCCTCCTCATCTTCGGCTGGGGGCCGTTTCCGGAGCTCGGCGTGACCGGCGCCGCCATCGCCACGACGACCGGCCGCGGGCTCGCCGTCCTCGTCCAGCTCGTCGTGCTGATGCGCGGCGGGAAGCACCTCCGCGTCCTGTGGGAGCACGTCCGCCTCCGGGCCGACGTGATGGGCCGGCTCCTGAAGACGTCGGCCGGCGGGATCGCCCAGTTCGCCGTGGCGACGTCGTCGTGGGTGTTCCTGGTGCGGATCGTGGCCGAGTTCGGGGCCGAGGCCCTCGCGGGCTACACGATCGCCATCCGCGTCTTCCTGTTCACGCTCCTCCCGGCGTGGGGCCTGTCGAACGCGGCGGCGACGCTCGTGGGGCAGAACCTCGGGGCCGGCAAGCCGGACCGCGCCGAGCGCTCGGTGTGGGTGGCGGGCGGCGTGACGTCGCTCCTCCTCGGCCTCGTCTCGATCGGCTACATCGTGTTCGACGAGGCCCTCATCCGCCTGTTCACCGACGAGGCCGCCGTCGTCGCGGTCGGGGCCGACGGGCTCCGCGTGATGGCCTACGGGTACGTCATCTTCGCGTGGGCCATGGTGCTCCCGCAGGCGTTCAACGGGGCCGGCGACACGCTCACGCCGACGTGGATCAACCTCGGCTGCTTCTGGGCCTTCCAGGTGCCGCTCGCGTGGGGGCTGGCGATCCCGCTCGGGTGGGGGGTCGACGGCGTGTTCTGGTCCGTCGTCCTCGCCGAGTCGCTGATGGCGGCCGTCGCGGCGGTCCTGTTCCGACGTGGGACCTGGAAGGCGACCGTCGTTTAGCCCCGCCCGCCTCGGCGTCTCGTTGGGGCGACCGAGGCAGGCGGGCGCGAAAAACCGGGCGGCGTTGACGGACGGGGGGGCTGCTTCTCGGTAGGGGAGGAGGGGGACGCTCCCCCGACCCACCAGCCCTCCCGACGATGCGGTTCATGATCTTTCGCAAGGCCGACGCCGACACCGAGGCCGGCCTCCTGCCCTCCACTGACCTCCTCGAGGCCATGACGGCCTACAACGAGTCCCTGGCGCGGGCCGGCGTGCTCCTCGACGGCTACGGCCTCAAGCCGTCGGCCGAGGGCGCCCGCTACGACCACGACGGCGGCACCTCGACCCTCACCGGTGGGCCGGTCGCCGGAACGGACGCGCTTGTGGCCGGCATCACGGTCATCGATGCGCCCTCCCTCGACGACGCCGTCGCGTGGGCCCTCCGCTGGCCCCGCGAGGACGGCGACGTGACGCTCGAGGTCCGCCAGGTCCACGAGCCCCTCCCGTCGTTCCGCGCGCCGCGGCCCGACGGGCGCCCCCGATTCGTCGCGCTCCTCATGCACGACGAGTCGGCGGCGCCCGCGCCTGACGCCGCCGAGCAGGCCGCGATGGCCCGGTTCATGGCCGATGCCGCCAACGCGGGCGTGCTCCTCGAAACCGGCGGGTTGCATGCCACCGGCGACGGCGCCCGCGTCAAGTACACCAACGGCGACCCCAACGTCGTCCCCGGCCCATTCCCCGAGCCCAAGGTCATCGGCGGCTACGCCGTCTACCAGGCCGACTCCCTCGACGCGCTCCGGCCGTGGTGCGAGCGGTTCGGCGGGGTCGTCGGGACCGGGACGAGCGAGGTCCGCCCCGTCTTCGCCGACGCGGACTTCGGCGGGGCTCTGACGCCGGAGCTCCAGGAACGCGAGAAGGCCCTCCGGGCGCAGAGCGACGTGTGAGTCCGCCAGCCCGGATCCGGCCCTCCCGCTTCGGCGCCGAGGCGGGGGGGGCGGGGCGGCGGAAGCGGAGAGCGCCCGCGACGGGACGATGAGCGTGTCCACACGGCCCGGGTCGCCGTCGAGCGCAGCGGGTGCCTGGACGGGCCGGGCGCGAACCATCTGGCGCACGCCCCGTCACGTCGACGACGCCGGCGAGAAAGGCACGTGCCATCCGCCGCTCCGGGATAGGTTTGCGCGCCCTCCGGACACGCCGATGCACACGCACCACGCCATCGACTACCTCGAGTTCACCGTCCGCGACTTGGGCGAGGCCAAGCGGTTCTACACCGCCGCCTTCGGCTGGACCTTCACCGACTACGGCCCGACGTACGCGGGCATTCAGGGACCGGAGCGCGAAGTCGGTGGGATGGCCGAGGCCGAGGCGCCCCGGACGGGCGGACCGCTCGTGATCCTCTATTCCGACGACCTCGAGGCCAGCCAGCGCGCCGTGGAGGCCGCGGGCGGGACGATCTCGACGCCGCCGTTCTCGTTCCCCGGCGGGCGCCGGTTCCACTTTCTCGACCCGAGCGGGAACGAGCTCGCGGTCTGGGGAGAGGCCGAGTAACCGCCGCGCCGGCACGGACGCCAGCGGGGCGGAGCGGTCTACGCCGCGCCCGCCGGCGCCATCGGCCGGGTCTGAGCCTCATCGTCCTCCGCCTCGGTGCCGAGGCGGGCGGAGCCGTCGGGGAGCGGCTCGCCCGCGGGGACCGTCTCCAGCGAGACGCCCCCGCCCGGCGCCGCGTCGATCACGACGGCGTCGCCCTCGGCCACGAGGCCGGAGAGGATCTGCTCGGCCAGCCGGTTCGCCACCTGCCGCTGGAGGACCCGCTTGAGCGGGCGCGCGCCGAACGCCGCGTCGAAGCCCTCCTTGGCCAGCGCGTCTTTCGCCGCGTCCGTCAGCACGAGGCGGACGCCCTGGCGGGCCGCCAGCCGCTGGGTGTTCGAGAACAGGATCTCGACGATCTGGCGGATCTGGTCGCGCCCGAGCGGTCGGAACACGACGGTCTCGTCGATCCGGTTCAAGAACTCCGGCCGGAGCCGCTGGCGCAAGAGCGCCGTGAGCTCGTCCCGGAGCGCGTCCATCTCGGCCTCGGTGATCTCGCGGTCGGTGCCGAGCTTCTGCGTGATCAGCTCCGACCCGAGGTTCGAGGTCATGATGATGATCGTGTTCGTGAAGTCCACCACGCGGCCCTTCGAGTCGGTCAGGCGCCCGTCGTCGAGGACCTGGAGGAGCACGTTGTAGACCTCCGGGTGCGCCTTCTCGAACTCGTCGAGGAGCACGACCGAGTACGGCCGGCGGCGGACGGCCTCGGTCAGCTGCCCGCCCTCGTCGTAGCCGACGTAGCCGGGAGGCGCACCCACGAGCCGCGAGACGGTGTGCCGCTCCTGATACTCCGACATGTCGATCCGCACGAGCGCCGACTCGTCGTCGAACAGCTGCTCGGCGAGCGCCTTCGCCAGCTCCGTCTTGCCGACGCCGGTCGTCCCGAGGAAGATGAACGAGCCGAGCGGCCGGCTCGCTTCTTGGAGCCCGGCGCGGCTCCGGCGCACGGCGTTCGCCACGGCCTCGACGGCCTCGGGCTGCCCGACGACGCGCTTCTCGATCTCGTCCTCCAGGTGGAGGAGCTTCTCGCGCTCGGTCTCCAGCATCTTCGAGACCGGGATGCCCGTCGCCCGCGAGATCACGTCCGCGATGTCCTCGGCGTCGACTTCTTCTTTCAGCATGGCCCCGCCCTTCTGGACGTCCGCCAGCTTCTGCGTGGCCCCCTCTATGGCCTGCTCCAACTGGGGGATCTGGCCGTACCGGATCTCGGCGACCTGCCCGAAGTCGCCGTGGCGCTCGAGGTCGGCCGCCTCGATCTTGAGCCGGTCGATCTCGGCCTTCGAGTCCTTGATGGTCGTCACGAGGTCGCGCTCCTGCTCGTACTTCGCGCGGAGCCGGTCGCGCTCCTCCTCGAGGTTGGCCAGCCGCTCGGTGATCGCCTCGACCTGGGCGTCGTCGCCCTCGCGCTTGACGGCCTCCCGGGCGATCTCCTGCGTGCGGATTTCTCGCTCGACCTGATCGAGCTCCTCCGGCGTCGAGTCGATCTCGATGCGGAGCCGGGACGCGGCCTCGTCGATGAGGTCGATGGCCTTGTCGGGGAGGAAGCGGTTCGTGACGTAGCGGTCCGATAGCTCGGCCGCGGCCACGATCGCGCCGTCCGTGATTCGGACGCCGTGGTGGACCTCGTAGCGGTCCTTGATCCCGCGGAGGATGGCGACCGTGTCGTCCACGCTCGGCTCGTCTACGAGGACCATCTGAAAGCGCCGCTCCAGGGCCTTGTCCTTCTCGAAGTACTTCTGGTACTCGTCGAGCGTCGTCGCGCCGACGGCCCGGAGCTCGCCGCGCGCGAGGGCCGGCTTGAGGATGTTGGCCGCGTCCATGGCGCCCTCGCCGCCGCCCGCGCCCACGAGCGTGTGGATCTCGTCGATGAACAGGATGACCTCGCCGTCGGAGTCGGTCACGTCCTTGACCACGGCCTTGAGCCGGTCCTCGAACTCGCCGCGGTACTTGGCCCCCGCGATGAGCGCGCCCATGTCGAGCGCGAGGATCCGCTTGCTCTGGAGCCCTTCGGGCACGTCGCCCTCGACGATCCGGATCGCCAGCCCCTCAGCGATCGCCGTCTTGCCGACGCCGGGCTCGCCCACGAGCACGGGGTTGTTCTTCGTCCGCCGCGAGAGGATCTGCAAGACCCGCCGGATCTCGTCGTCGCGCCCGATGACGGGGTCGATCTTGCCCTTCCGGGCCGCCTCGTTGAGGTCGCGGGCGTAGCGGTTGAGCGCGTCGTACTTGGACTCGGCGTAGGGGTCCTGCACGCGCTGCCCGCCGCGGACGTCGCGGAGGACCTTGAGGAGCGCGTCCTTCGTCACGCCCTGGCTCTGGAGCGCGTTGGCGGTCGCGCCGTCGCCCTCGGCGAGCGCCATCAGCAGGTGCTCGCTGGCGACGTACTCGTCGCCGAGCGCCTCGGCCTCCTTGAGCGCCCGGTCGAACGCCTTGTTGAGGTCGGTCCCGACGTACTGGCCCGACACGCTCGCGCCGGTCACGGTCGGGAGCTTGTCGATGGACCGGTCGGCCAGGGCCGCGAGCGTGCCGGCGTTGGCGCCGAGGCGGGAGAGGAGGGTCGGGACGAGGCCGCCCTCGTCTTGGAGGAACGCCTTGAGGAGGTGGGGCGGCTCAATGCCCTGGTGGTTCTTGGACTGCGCGATCTCGGCCGCCTGCTGGACGGCCTCCTGCGCCTTGACGGTAAACTTCTGGAGGTTCATTCGGGTCGGGTGTCGGGTCGCCGGGCGGGCCCGGCGGTCGGTGTCAGTCTCGCCCAATGACGAGCGAAGGGCGTGCCAGGGAGGAGGTGACTGTCACCCTGTCATCCGTTATTGGGACGGCCTTCGCACAACCCGCGGGCCGCCCGTGTCTGCCGTCACACGACACTGCCGCGGGGCCGGTTCGCACCCATCCGGGCCTCCGTCCGTAGCCTCGCCTCCTCTCGCCCCCTGTGCCATGCGTGCGCTCCTGCTTCTCCTGGCCGTCCTCACCACCGGATGCTTCAACGTCTCCACCGACGGCGAGCGCGTCGAGGGCTCCGGCACCGAGGGCCGGCGGACCGTTGACGCCGACGGGGTCCGCGAGGTCCGGCTGGCGGCGCCCGGCACGCTCGTGATCACGCCGGGGGCGGCGCCGCTCGTCATCGAGGGCGACGACAACCTCGTCGACCGGCTCGAGGTCGAGGTCGACGATGGGGAGCTGTCGATCCAGGTCCCGCCCGGCGCGTCGTTCCGTCTGGACCGGCCGCTCCGGATGCGCATCGGGGTCGAGCGGCTGGAGGGCGTCGAGGTTGCCGGCTCGGGCCGGGTCGAGGCGTCTGACGTCCAGACGGACGACCTCGACGCTGCGATCGCAGGGGCTGGGGCGCTTGCGCTCGACGGGCTCCGGGCGGAGGCCGTCGACGTCCGGGTGGCCGGAAGCGGCGACGTCACGTTGTCGGGCCGGGCCGGGCGCCTCGACGTCGAGATCGCGGGCTCCGGCGACGTCGACGCCAGCGGACTGGCCGCGGGGGAGGCCTCCGTGTCGGTCGCGGGCAGCGGCGACGTGACGGTCCGCGTCGAGAAGGCGCTCGACGTCGAGATCATGGGCTCCGGCGACGTCCACTACTTCGGCTCGCCCACGGTCTCGCGCCGCGTGATGGGCTCCGGTGACGTCTCCCGCCGCGGCGACTGAGCGGAGGCGTCGCGGGGCCGCCACGCCACTCGCGAGCGCCGCGTCGGCGTCCCCGAACGGTACGCGGGGGGGATGTGCCGCAGGTTTAGTCGGCCCTACCCCCGCCGATACCGGGCGGGTCCCACCTCGACCGGCCCGTGCCCGACCCGAACCGCCCGTCTGCCACCGTCATTGCGTTCCGTTGGATCTTGCTGGTCGGCGCCCTGGCCGTGCCGGCCTTCTGGCTCGTCTACCACGCCATCGACCCCGACTACGTCGATCCGTTCGCGTACCGGGCGGGGTACGGCGGGTTCATGCTCGCCTTGTGGTCGCTCACCTACGTGAGCTCGATCGTCCGCCGGACCGTGTGGGCGTTGGCACTCATCGCCTCGACGGGTCTCGTCGTCTACTTCACGTGGCTGGGCGCCCTCAACGGTCTCGACGTGCCGTGGACGGTCGGCGTGCTCGCGGCAGGGAGCGCCTCGGTCCTCGCCGTCGCCCCCTACGCCCGGACGGTGCGGCAGGTGTGGGCGGCCGTCGGCCTCCTCGTCGGCGCGCTCATCGGGGCGCTCGTGGCCGTCGGGGCCATGAGCGACGGGGCCCTCATGATCGGCGGCTACTTCGTCGTTCTCGCCACGCTGGCGGGGATCGGGGCCACCGCTCAGGTCCGCATCCGCCGAGCGCTCTGGGAGGGCCGCGAGGCACTGAAGTCCCGCGAGCGCCTGCTCCGGACCGTCATCGACGCCATCCCGGAGCACATCTATGTCAAGGACCGCGAGGGGCGGTGCCTCGTCCGCAACCGGTACAGCGCCGAGCACATGGGGTTCGACGACCCCGCCGAGGCCGTCGGCCTCACGGTGTTCGACCAGTCCGAGGACCCCGAGGTGGCCGCGGGCTACTGGGAAGAGGAGGAGCGTGTGATGGAGACCGGCGACCCCGTCCTCGACCACGAGGAGCGCTACGCGTACGATGGGAAGACGGGGTGGCTCGAGACGTCCCGGATCCCGCTCCGCGACGAGAACGACGCCGTCGTCGGGCTCATCGGCATCACGCGCGACGTGACCGAGAAGAAGGAGGCTCGCGCGGCGATCCTCGAGGCCAAGGAGGCCGCCGAGGCTCGCGAGGCCGAGGTCGCCGAGCAGCGCCGCCTGCTCCGTACCATCGTCGACGCGGTCCCGGACTTCATCTATGCCATGGATCGGGAGGGCCGGTTCACGCTCCGGAACAAGGCCAGCCTCGCCCCCCACGGCATCGACGACCCCGAGGCGGCCGTGGGGATGAGCGAGTTCGACCTGTTCCCGGAGGACCTCGCCCAGACCTACTGGACCGACAACCGCCGTGTGATGGAATCTGGCGAGCCGCTCATCAACAGGGTCGAGTCGACGCGGGACGGCGGGTTCGTCTCGACGACGAAGGTCCCCCTCGTTGGGCCCGGCGGGGAGATCACGGGCCTCGTCGGCATCTCGCGCGACGTGACGGCCGAGAAGGCGGCCGAGGCTGGGCTCATCGAGGCCAAGGAGGCCGCCGAGGCCGCCCAGGTGGCCGCCGAGGACGCGACGCGGGCCAAGAGCGAGTTCCTCGCCAACATGAGCCACGAGATCCGGACGCCGATGAACGGCGTGATCGGGATGACGTCGCTCCTCCTCGACACGGCCCTCGATTCCGAGCAGCGCGACTTCGTCGAGACCATCCGGACGTCCGGCGACGCGCTGCTCACGATCATCAACGACATCCTCGACTTCTCGAAGATCGAGGCCGGGATGCTCTCGCTCGAGACCCACCCGTTCGAGATCCGGACGTGCGTCGAGGAGGCGCTCGACCTCGTCGCCCCGCCGGCCGCCGCGAAGGGCGTCGAACTGGCGTACCTCGTCGAGGACGGCGTCCCGCGGACCGTCCGGGGCGACGTGACGCGCGTCCGCCAGGTCCTCGTCAACCTCCTCTCGAACGCGGTCAAGTTCACCGAGGCGGGGAGCGTGTGCGTCCGCGTCGACTCGGCCCCGCCCGACCCCGAGGCGGGCACCCTCGCCGACGTGCGCTTCGCCGTCGAGGACACGGGCATCGGGATCGCGCCCGACAAGCTCGAAGCCGTGTTCGAGTCGTTCTCACAGGCCGACGCGTCGACGACGCGCCAGTACGGCGGCACCGGCCTCGGCCTCTCGATCTGCCGCCGGCTCGTCGAGATGATGGGCGGCGAGGTGGGCGTCGAGAGCGAGCTCGGCGTCGGGTCGACGTTCACGTTCTCGATCGAGGCCGAGGTGGCCCCGTCCGAAAAGCGGGTGTTCCTCCGCAGCGAGCAGCCGGCGCTCCAGGGCCGCCGCGTGCTCGTCGTCGACGACAACGACGTGAACCG
Source organism: Rubrivirga marina (assembly GCF_002283365.1). Classification (NCBI taxonomy): domain Bacteria; kingdom Pseudomonadati; phylum Rhodothermota; class Rhodothermia; order Rhodothermales; family Rubricoccaceae; genus Rubrivirga; species Rubrivirga marina. The sequence continues at coordinate 1,760,608 of NZ_MQWD01000001.1, forward strand.
GGAGATCCTCTCGCGGCTCTCGACGCGCTGGCGGATGCACCCGGTCGCGGTCCGCTCGGGCGCCGAGGCGCTCGCGGCGTACGAGGCGTCGCTCGCCGAGGGCCGGCCGTACGACCTCGTGTTGCTCGACATGCAGATGCCGCAGATGGACGGGCTCGACGTGGCCCGCGGGATCGTCGCGCGCGCGCCGGGCCGCCCGCCGGTCCTCGTCATGCTCACGTCGATCCACCGGGAGGGCTCGCTCCGCGACGAGGCTCGTCAGGCCGGCGTCCACGCCGTCCTCTACAAGCCGACGAAGCCGTCGCAGCTCTACGACGCGCTCATCGAGGCGTTCGAGGGCCGGCCGGCCGCGCGGTCGGTGCCGGAGGCGTCCACGCCGCCCGCGCCTCGGACGGCCGACGCGCCGACGGCTTGGGTGGCCCGTCCCGCCGCGCCCGAGTCGTCTGCGGGCAACCTGCGGATGCTCCTCGCCGAGGACAACGTGGTCAACCAGAAGGTGGCCGTCCGTCTCCTCGGCCGCCTCGGCTACACCGTCGACGTGGTCGCCAACGGGGCCGAGGCCGTGGCCGAGGTCGAGCGCCGCGCCGGGTTCGGCGAGGGCTACGACGTCGTGCTGATGGACGTCCAGATGCCGGTGATGGACGGGCTGACGGCCACCCGCGCCATCCGAGCGTCGGGGACCGTCACCGACCAGCCGCACATCGTCGCGCTCACGGCGAACGCGATGGAGGGCGACCGCGAGGCGTGCCTCGACGCCGGGGCCGACGACTACCTCTCGAAGCCGGTCCAACTCGACTCGATGCGCGAGGCGATGGACCGCGCGGCCCGACGTCGGAGCGCGGCCTCGACCGCCCGCGACGTCGTCAGGGCGTAGCGGCGGCGTCGGCCAGCCCCTCGGCCTCGGCCCACTGGCGGAGGCCCTCGGCGGCACGCTCCGAGAGGGTCGGGACGGAGACCTCGACGACGACGTAGAGGTCGCCCTTGGCCTTGGCCGTCTCGACGCCCTGGCCCCGGACGCGGAGCCGCGTGCCGGGCTGCGTGCCCGGCCGGATCCGCACCCGGACTGTCTTGCCGGTCGCCGTCCGGACCTCGCGCGACGTCCCGAGCATGGCCTCGACCGCCGTGACGGTCTCGGTGGTGACGAGGTCGTCGCCGTCCCGCTCGAACCGGCCGTCGGGGGTCACGCGGAACGTGATGAACAGGTCGCCTGGGGCACCGCGCCCGCCGGGCGACGGCTCGCCGCGGCCCGCCAGCTTGATCTTGAGCCCGTCGCGGGCCCCCTTTGGGACCGTGATCCGGACCGTGTCGCCGGAGGGCGTGCGGAACTCGCGCGGTCCGCCCTGGAGCGCCTCCTCGAACGTCAGCCGGACCGTCGTCTCGACGTCGCGCCCGCCGCGGTACCGGGTCTCGCCGGGGCCGCCCGCGCCCCCGAAGAACTGGTCGAAGATGCCACCGAGGCCGCCGCCCCCGCCGAACGTGAACGCGTCGTCGTCGAAGCCCGGCCCCGCGCCCGTCGCGTCGACGCGGACGTAGGTCCCGTCGGGCGTGCGGTAGAACCGGCCGCCGGCCGCGCCGGGCCCGCCGAAGCCGTCGAACGGCGTCCCCTCGTACTGCCCGCCGTAGGGGTCGCGGCGGGCCCGGTCGTAGGCCTTCCGCTTGGTCTCGTCGCCGAGGACGTCGTAGGCGGCCTGGACCTCCTTGAACCGTTCCTCGGCCGCGGCGTCGCCCGCGTTCCGGTCGGGGTGGTACTGCTGGGCGAGCGTACGGTACGCCTTCTTGATCTCCTTGGCGGAGGCGTCCTCGGCGACGCCGAGCGTTTCGTAGTGGTCGGGGAGGGCGGGCACGGGTCGGGGAGGGGGGCGCCGTGTGTACCGCCCGGTCTGCCGCTCCTGTTCCGCCGGGCTGCGGCGCGGTCAGGTGCCGCCCGATTCTGGCCGGCCGGGGAGCGGACGTGAGGGCGGGTGGTTTTCCGGCTGCCCGACCCTCCGGCCGGGTCCCCTCTCCCGACTCACCCGTCCCGGGTCCCCTCATGACGTTTACGTGGTATTGGATCGGCGTCGCCTCGATGGCCGCCGGCTCGGCCTACTTCGGGCTCGCGGCCGCGCGCGCGACCGAGCGCCGCTGGCAGGTCCTCTGGTCGCTGTACTTCTTCATCTGCCTGATCGCGTTCGCCCTGTACCTCGTCATGGCGACCGACTACGGGGCGTACCTCGCCGAGGGCGGGCACAACACGGTCTGGATCCGGTACGTCACGTGGTTCCTGTCGACGCCGCTCCTCCTGCTGGCGCTGACGTACCTCGGCCGCTCGACGTCGACGCTGACCGGGGGACTCCTCGGGGCCAACGCGTTCATGATCGCGACGGGCTTCGTGGCGACGGTCCTGACCGAGGACACGCCGGCCGCACTCCACCTCGTCTGGTGGACCATCTCGACCGGGGCCTACCTCGCGATCGCGTGGGCCTTCCTGGGGCGGTACAAGCGGGAGGCGAAGGCGGCCCTGCCCGCCTCGGCGTCCGTGTTCGACCGGCTCGTCCTCGTCCACCTCGTGCTGTGGACGGCGTACCCCGTCGTGTGGCTCCTCTCGCCGGAAGGGCTGGCCGTCTTCGGCGGGCCCGTCGAGGCCATGCTCTACGCGATCCTCGACATCGCCGCCAAGGTCGGGTTCGGGTTCCTCGCCGCCAACACGCTCCGGACGATCGAGCAGAACGGGGAGGCCGGCACGTTCGCCCCGTCGCGGACGGCGACGGCCTAGGTGACGCCGACGCTCGCTCCGGGCCTGGAGGTCCGCCCCGACCCGGAGTACGCGCGCCGGGCCGCCGCCGTGGGGGCGTGGGCCCGCGGCGCGCTGGCGGTCGCGGTGGGCCTCGCCCTGCTCGGCGTGTTCGGCGGCGGCGGGCCGCTCACCCGGACGACGGTCGCGGGCGAGGGCGGGTTCGCCGTCCGCTACGACCGGTTCGCGCGGCTCGACGCGCCGGTCGCGGTCGAGGTCCGGCTGCCCCGCGGGGCGTCGGCGATGACGTTCGAGGCCGACTTCGCCGACGGGCTCCAGGTCGAGGCCGTCTCGCCCGCCGCGCGCGCCGAGGCGGCCGTGGCGGGCGGCGTCCGCTACGCGTTCGACGCCGCGCCCGGGGCCGCTGTCACGGTCCACGCCCGGCCGCTCCGGTTCGGCGTGCTCCGCGGGGCCGTCGCGCTCGACGGCGGCGAGCGGCTGGCCGTCCGCGCCGTCGTCTACCCCTGAGCCCATGGACGCCGTTCTCCGTGGGGCCGCCGTCTACCTCTTCCTGGTCGTCGTGTTCAGCGCGCTGGGGCGGCGGACGCTCGTGCAGACCACCAACTTCGACCTCGTGCTCCTCATCATCATCGGGCAGTCGACCCAACTCGCCCTCCTCGGGGACGACTACTCGGTGACGAACGCGGCCCTCCTCATCCTGACGCTCCTGGGGCTCCACCTCGGGCTGGCCGCGATCAAGGACCGGCTGCCCCGGGCCGAGCGCGTGCTCGGCGGCGGGCCGCCCGTCCTCGTCGTCGCCGACGGCCGCCTGCTGAAGGACCAGGCCGCGGCGGTCGGCGTCGGGGCCGACGACGTGCTCCTGGCGGCCCGCCGGCTCCACGGGCTCGAGCGGATGGCCCAGGTCCGCTACGCGCTCGTCGAGCGGACCGGCGAGATCTCGGTGGTCCCGGCGTAGGCCCTACGCCGCTGCCGCCTCGAGCGCGGCGAGGTCGATCTTCTGCATCGTGAGAAACGCGTCCATCGCCCGCCCGGCTCCGGGGCCGGCCATCATCTCGCCCATGGTGTCGGGCACGATCTGCCACGAGAGGCCGAACCGGTCCTTCAGCCAGCCACAGTCGCTCGGCCGGCCGCCGCCCGCGATGAGGCCGTCCCAGTAGTGGTCGATCTCGGCCTGGTCGGCGCAGGTCACGACGAGCGAGACGGCCTCGTCGAACGTGAAGTGGGGGCCGCCGTTGAGCCCGAGCATCGGCTGGTCGGCGAGGTGGAACGCGACCGTCAGCACGCTCCCCTCCTCGCGGCCGTGGACCTCCTGGCCGGTGCCGGGCGTCCGCACGACGTGGTCGATGCCGGAGTCGGGGAAGAGCGACGTATAGAGCTCGGCGGCGTCGAGGGCCAGGCCGTCGAACCAGAGGCAGGGGGTGAGGAGGCGGAGGTCGGCCATGGCTAGAGGGTTGTGAGGTGGAGGAGGTTGCCGTCGGGGTCTTTGAACCACACGAACCCGTCGTCGCCGCGGCGGTGGACGTCGCCGTCGAGCGTGAGGCCGGGGAGGTCGTAGTGCTCGAACGTCACGCCGCGGTCGCGGAGGCCCCCGACGACGGCGTCGAGGTCGGCGATGCCGCTGAACACGACGGCGTTGGCGCGGTTGGTGCCGGCCTCCTCGGAGGGGTAGACGACGAGCGTCGTGGCGCCGGTCTTGAAGAGGAGGACGCCCGTGCCCGCGTCGGCCTCGGCGTCGAGGCCGAGGAGGTCGCCGTAGAAGGCGCGGGCGCGGTCGAGGTCGCGCACGGCGACGATGGCGGAGGAGTCGTAGGCACCGAGCATCGGGGCGGGGGAGTGCGATGCCCGAGCGTATCGCTCGCCGGTGTCAACCGCCTGTCTGTGTGCGAACCGTGTCGGGCGCGAGCGTGAGGCGGGCGCGGGGCGGCGTCGAGTCCGGGGCGACCGTGACGCGGCTCGCGGGGGCCCCGGCGCCCACGAGCCGCTGGCGGGCGGCGCGGACGGAGGTCGTGTCCCCTTCGAGGGCCAGCCCGAGGCGGGGGTAGGCGGCGAGGAGCGACGCGAGGGGCCGGGCCGCGGCCGAGTCGGGGAGCGCGCGCGGGCCGAGGACGACGGCCCGCGTCCGGGCCTGGGCCCCGTCGACTCCGAGCGCGCGCGCGGCCTGCCGGGCGACCGTCACCTCGGCCTCAGGCGGGAGCGGCCGAGGCGCGGCGTACGCGACCTCCAGCACGGGCCCCGACCGGTCGGCCTCGACCACGATCCGCCCGCCGACGATCTGGACGCCGTCGGGGAGCGCGAGGCTCTGGAGCGCGTCCGAGAGCCGGCCGCGGACGACGGCGAGCGCCGTCGGCAACTCGGGCGGCGTGGCCGCGCCGGACCGAGAGGAGGGCGGGGACGGGAGCGCCGCGGCGAACGCGGCGAGGTCCCCCGACGAGGCGAGGACCTGCTCAAGGTCGAGCGTGACGGCCTCGCCGGCCAGGCCCGTGGCCCGCGCGGCGAGCGCCGCCTCCTCGTCCTCCGTGATCCACGAGGTCGTCGCGACCCGGAGGCGGACGGCCGAGGTGGCCTCGCCGTGCTGGACCTCCCGGTCGAGCACGAACGCCCGGTCTTCGGCCCGGAGGTCGGCCTCGACGGCGTCGACGGCCGCCGCCACGCGCGCCTCGCGGACGATCTGCATCAGCGAGGTCGTGAGCGGGACCGACACGGCGGCCATGAACGCGACGACGATGAGCGCCCGCGTCTGCGGCCGGGCGAGCCCGGGGAGCCGGTCGAGCCAGCGGGCCCCGCTGAGCCGCGCCGCGAGGCCGGTCGCCGTGCCCGACCGGTGCCACTGGCGGGCCGCCTCGACGACCGGCGCCCGGTGCATCCCGATCAGGAAGAACACGGCCATCCCGCTGAGCACGATCCCGGCGAGGTTGGCCCCGAAGAGCAAGAGCGCGCCCCGCGTGATGCTCCACTGCGCCGTCGCCACGCCGAAGCCGGCGGCGCCGAGCGGTGGGACGAGGGCGACGGCGACGGCCACGCCCGGGATCGAGGCCGAGAGCCGAGCCTCGCGCGAGGCCGTGACGACGGCGCCCGCGAGTCCCGAGAACACGGCGATGCCGAGGTCGAGCGTCGTCGGCCGCGTCCGCGCCGCGATCTCGTCGGTCACGGTCTGGAACGGGAGGAGCAGCGTGAGCCCCGCGGCGAGCGCCACGATCCCGAGGGCCCCGAGCAGGACGGCCGCCCCGGTCTGCACGAACAGCCGCCCATCGCCGACCGTGAGCGCGAGCGACAGGCCGAGGAGCGGGCCCAGGAGCGGCGCCACGAGCATGGCCCCGATGACGACGGCCGTCGAGTTGAGGACGAGCCCGAGCGTGGCGATCGCGCCCGAGAGGAAGAGGACGAGCCAGAACGGGAGGTCCGTGTCGGTCCCGGCCTCGGCGGTCTCGCGGTAGAGCGCGGGGCGGTCCCACGTGCGGAGGCCGAACTGGCGCCGCGCGGCCTCCTCGACGGCCGAGTCGCCGTTGTCCTCGGGCGCGTGCTTGAGGACGGGGTCTTCGGTGTCGCCGTCGGGGGCGCCCGCCTCGGGGGCGCCGTCAGGCGGGGGCGCGTCGGGATCGGGCATGAGGGGCGGAGGGCGAACGGCGGAGACGACGGAGCCCGCGTGTCGGGTCCCGGGCACACGGGGCGCGGGCGGGGGGCATGCCGGAGCCGCCCGCCCTCTCGTCCATCGTCGCCTCGGCGTCGAGGCGGGCGGAGCCGGTCCGGTCCGCTACCCTTCCTTCGGGGCCTCGACGCCGCCGCGGGGGAGCGAGGCCGGCCGGTACGGCGGGTCCTTCGGCGCGGCCGTCTTCTCGGCCCGGGCCTCCGCCTTCTTCTGTGCCTCGATGGCCTTGTCGATACTCTTCTTGAGCTTCCGGTAGGCGTTCGGGCGGAGCGCGGCCGGCGGGAGGAGGAACGCCAGGCTCCCGCGGCCCGGCGCCACGTCGGCCCACGAGGCGACCTCGACGTCGACGCGGGCGAGGGAGGCCGTCTTCATCTCGATCCGCCCGCCGCCGATGAGGAGCGACACGAGCCCGCTCCACGCCGGCTCGTGGCCGACGACGATGAGCGTGTCGGCGCTGTCGGGCTCCGAGCGGATCTGGTCGAGGACGGCCTCCGGCGAGGCCTCGTAGAGCGCGTCCGTCACGCGGGCCGGGCCGGACCAGCCGCCGGCCTCGGCCGCGATCGCCAGCGTCTCGCGCGCCCGCACGGCCGACGACGTGAGCGCCCGGTCGGGCACGACGCGGGCCGTCGTCACGAACCGGCCCATCTTGCGGGCGCCTTTCTGGCCGCGGTCGGCGAGCGGGCGCTCGTGGTCGGCGCCGTAGTCGGCGTCCCAGTCGGACTTCCCGTGGCGGAGGAGGAGGATCGTCTTCATGCGTGGGCTACTACGGGAGGATGCCGGTGTGGGGCATGGCCGACGGGACGGTGCCCTGCGGCGTCGGCACCGCCGCCCCGCCGACGTCGAAGAACACGGTGTACCCGAACACGAGGATGAACCCGAGGACGCCGACGACGAGGGCCACGAGGAACGCGCCGTACGACGCCTGGAGCAGCCGGTACTTTTTCTGGAGCACGCTCCCGACCCCGTAGATGTCCTTCATCATCATCTCGTAGGTCCGGTTCGGGTCCATCACGACCTGCTTGAGCGAGTCGACGTACTGGCCCTGGGTCATGTGGCTGAAGTTGCCGAAGAAGAGGAGGTTCTTCCGCTCCCGGAGCGCCTCGTCGGGCGTGACCGCCACGTTCTGGACACGGGGCCGGGCCGAGAGCACGGCGAACACGAGCGAGACGAGGCACCCGAGCAGGAACAGCGACGTCGGGACGTAGAGCCAGGGGTTCTTCTCCATGCCCGGCGCGATCGACGCGATGAGGATCGAGACGATCAGGCCGTTGATCGAGATCATGATGTTGGCCTTGGCGTCAGCCAGCGTCGTGAGGTCCATGTTGACCCGGTAGCTCGACCGGAACAGGGTCTCGATCCCGCGCTTCGTGCCGAGCTCCTTGATGGCCGCGTCGGCCGCGGCGATGGCGCCCTCGGTCGAGCCGATGTCGGTCATCTCGTGGGCGGCCTTGTCCTTCTTCTTTTTCTTCTTCGGCGCGTCGTCGTCCGCGGGGACCGGCACGTCGCGGGGCCCGGCCACCTGGCTCATGTCGACGGTCTCGCCGGGGGCGGGCGGGGCGCCGTCGCCGGCCGCGGCGCCCGTCATGGTGTCGGGAGTGGAGGGAGTGTCCATGGCGTCGTGGGGCTGGCGGAGGATACGGGCCGCAGCGTCGAAACGTCCGAGACGAGCGACCTGGGGTCCGAGGGGGCAGGCTAATACGCGAAGCCGAGGCCGACGGTCACGAGCGTGGCCTCGTCCGAGGCGCCGACGGTGAGGTTCACGACGGCCCGGTCGAGGAGCCCGAACCAGAGGCCGCCGCCGTAGCCGAGCTGGAGGTCGTCGCCGGGGTAGGTCGCCGCGTCGAGCGTCTCGCAGGCGACGTCGAGCGCGCAATTCGGGGCGTCGGCCCAGACGCGGCCGGCGTCGGCGAACCCGAGCGCGCCGACCTCGAGGGGGAGGACGTAGGCGTCGACGTTGAACAGCTTGGCCCGGAGCTCGGCCGAGGCCGAGGCGGCCGTCCGCCCCGCGAACCGCTCGCGGCGGTACCCGCGGATCGAGCCCGGCCCGCCGAGCACGGCCGCGTCGAAGAACGGGAACTCCCCGAACCGGTGCTCGGCGCCGGTCCGGAGCGCGAGCGTGAGCTGAGGTGCGACCCGGAGCGGGACGTAGGCGACGGCCTGGCCGCCGACGGTCCCGTAGGTCTCGGCCGCGCCCGAGAGGCCGGCGAAGACCGAGCCTTCGGCCTCGAGGTGGAGACCCTGCCGCGGGTTCGCGCGCACGTCGGTCGTCGACGCCTCGAGGCGGGCGAAGCCGCCGGCGTGGGCCTGCCCCTCGAAGAGCGGGTCGGCGAGCCGCGAGATGGGCGCGAGGCCGGAGCCGTCGGGGAGGACGAGGAGCGAGTCGCGCGAGGGGTCGGCGTAGCGGGCCGTCGGGCCGAGGACGAGCCGGAGGCCCTCGCCGAGCGGCGTGCCCAGCCCGGCACGGGCCTGGACGCGGGCGAGGTCGACGCGGGCGAGGTCGCTGTCGACGTTCGGCGAGCCGTTGCCGAGCCCGTAGAAGTTGCGGGCGTAGCGCGGCGTCGAGGCGAGCGCGTCGACGTCGAGGTCGAACGCGCCGACGGCCTCTCGCATCCGCCCCCGGTACGAGCCGGCCACGCCGCCGGTCCCGGTCGCGACGTTGACGGCGACCGTGTGCGTCGCGGCAAACGGCCGGAGCCGGAAGCCCGGGACGTTCCACGTGATGCCGGCCCCGAGGATCACGCCGTCGGTGGCCTGGTAGCCCACGACGGGCACGTAGCCGCGCTTCCCGATGACGTGCTCGGTCTCGTCGTAGCGGTTGACGTCGGGCGCGTCGGAGCGGCGGTCCTCGACGTCCCGCCCCGCCTCGGTGAGCGTCGCGCCGTCGGGCGTGTCGTAGAGGGCGACGCCGCCGGCCGGGGCCGTGACCTCGTCCTCGCCGGCCCCGCCGATGATGCGGACCGCGATCCGGTTCGGGCCCGTGCCCGTCACGCGGAACGCGTCGCGGCCGGCGAACCCGTAGAGGCGGACCTCCTCGGTCTCGTCGGGCACGAACGTCCGTTCGTAGAGGAGCCGTCCGGCCTCGCCGCCGCCGTAGTGCCGCATCGTCACGTCGAGCGATCCGTCGGTGTGGCGGACGACCTCAAACAGCTCGCGTTGGTCGCTCCCGATGACGTCGACGGTGCCGGCCTGGAGCTCGTAGTACTCCATGGCCCCGTCGACGAGGTTGTCGCGGCGGCCGCGGAGGACGTCGGTCCAGAAGTCGTGGAGCTGGTCGTAGATCGGGCCGGGGAGCGCGCGGAGGGCGCGGTCGATGGCCTCGTCGGTGAGGGCGGCCTGGAGGCTCTCGGCCTCCTCGCGCCAGGCGCCGGCGTCGAGCTCACCGAGGAACCGGCGGTCTTGGTAGAACCCGTTCTGCGTGAGCCCCTCGATGCTGCCGTAGTCGTCGTCGAGCCGCTGGAGGCGCCGGTCGTAACCCACCTGGAGGAGCGGCTGAAGGAGCCCGCCGATGTCGTAGAGCGCGAAGTCGCGGTCGCGGGCGACGGGCCGGTAGACCTTGCCGCGCGTCGAGTCGTCCCCGGTCAGCGTGGAGTCGAGGCGGCCGGGCTCGTAGGCCGCCCAGCGCCACTGGTCGGCGTGGCGGTCCCAGTCGGCGATGAGCATGTCGAAGAGGCGAGCCCGGAGGAACGCCCGCTGGTCGACGCGGTGGTCGTGGTCCTCGCGCATGTTCTCGCGGAGCGTCGGCGAGGAGTCGAGGTCGTCCATCCCCTCGAAGCCCGGCACGTCCGACATGTCGTCGTCGGGGCGGATCTCGAAGAGGGCCAGCCGGTCGGCGAACAGCTCGCGATAGCGCCCGAGGCGGGGGTCGTCGGGGACGAGGACGATCTCGGGGTCGGGCTGCGGGATCCCGGCGGCCTCCGCCAGCGGGGCCACGACGAGCGCCGCGTACGGGTTCATGGCCGCCCGGAGCTCGAGGACCACGTCGCCGATGAGCCCGTCGCGGACCTCGTACGGGACCTGCGCGAGCCCGCTCTTCTCGAGGAGGCGGAGGCTGTACTCGTGACCGTCGCCGGCCTGGAGGTGGAGCGACGTCGTCTGGAGCCCGCCGCCGCGGTTGATCGGCGTGAGCCCGCCCTTCTCGGTCCCGATGTCGATCACGCGGAACTCGACGGGCGTCTTCCACACGTCGCGGTAGTTCCCGCCGAGGAGGAACCGCGTGGCCCAGTCGTTCTGGAACCGGTCGGTCACGAAGTCCTCGTCGGCCGCGCGCGTGACGGTCCCGCCGAGGTTGCTCGGCAGGTCGGCCGGGTCGAGGTCATTGGGCACCTCGGTGTCGACGAGCTCGGCGTTGGCCCCGGCGATCTCCGCGCGGAAGGTGACCGCCTCGGTCCCGTCGTCGGCGACCTCGACGGTCTCGGTCCAGAGCCGGCCGTCGGCGTAGTAGACGAGCCGCTGGTAGCCCGGCTGCGAGGCGACGTAGAGCGCGCCGCCGGCGCCGGCCGCGGCCACCTCGCCGCCCGCCGTGCCGGAGACGAGGTGGGTCTGCCGACGGAGCGTGTTGATCACGTCGTCGTAGGTCTGGAGGATCCGGTCGTGGCCGGCGGCCCACACGAGCCCGTCGTGGAGCTCGGCGACGCGCCCGAGCGAGCCCCGGAGGGCGCGGTAGCGGGGCGAGGCGAGGTCCTGCGCGCTGAACCCGACGGTCCGCGAGGCGAGGCTCGTGAGCGGGTCGCCGCGGTAGCCGGCGTACGGCCCGCGCGAGATGATCGGGTGGTGGGCGAGGACCACGAGGCGGTCGTCGTCGCGGTCGAGGACGACCTGTTCGAGGATGCGCGCGACGTCGCCCGGCGTCCGGACGTCCTGGTCCTCGGCGTCGCCCTCGGGGCGCTCGCCGGCGTCGAGGAGCCACCACGCCGTGTCGAGCACGAGGAGGCGGAGGCCCTCAGCGGCCTTCGTCTGCTTGGGCCCGCCGGCCTGGTCGCCCGGCGTGAGGACGTCCGTGCCGAACGCGTCGTCGAGGAGGTCCTCTAGCCGCTGGACGCCGTCCTCGCCCTGCTCCCAGTCGCGGTCGCCGGGGACGACGATCACGTCGCCCTCGACGCCTTGGAGCGCGTCGATGAGCGCGCGGACGGGCGCCTCGGCCGCGGCGCGGTCCGAGTCGTTCTCGGGCGGGAGGCCGGAGGCAGTCACGTCGCCGAGGATGGCGACCGTCACGTCTTGGCCGGCCGCACGGGCGGCGTCGCCGAGCGCGCGGAGGACGACCGGGTTGCCGCCGGCGCCGAGGTCGCCGGTGTTGGCGGCCAGGAACACTTGGTGCGCGATCTCCCCGTCGGGGAGCGGCGGAACGGGCTCGGCCCGGCGGTCCGGGGCGACGTAGGTAGCGGTCGTGGCGCATCCGGCGGCGAGGGCCACCAGGGCGAGGAGAGTCAGGGCGAGGCGCATGCGGCCAGGGCGTGGGAGTCGGTCAGTCGGTGGGCGCGAAGCGGACGAGGCGGCCGGGGCCGGCCCCCCCCTCGCTGGCGACGTAGAGCGTGCCGTCGGCAGTAAAGGCGAGGCCCTCGGGCTGCGCCACCAGGCCGGGCGGGAAGTCGAGGACGCCGAGCACCTCGCCGTCCATGTCGACCACGGCGATCGCGGTCCGCACCGAGGAGAGGATGTAGAGGTGCCCCGTCGTCGGGTGGACCGCCAGCGCCGACGGCCGGAAGTTGACGGCGCCGTCGACGAGGGCACGAGGGAGGGACACGACGGGCCGCTCGCTGAGCGTCTCCGTGTCGAGGTCGAACGCGTAGAGGGTCCGGACGTCGGCGTAGTTGTCGCCGGTGTCGGGGTCCTCGCCGGGCCACTCCTTGCAGGCGATGAGGAGCCGCCCGCCCGCGGCGTCGTAGGCCAAGCCCTCGGTGTCGTTCCGGTTCCGGAGCGGCGTCTCGATCCTCCGCACGGTCGGCGCGCCCGTCGAGTCGCGGGCGAGCCGGTAGAGGTCGCCGTCGCTGCGGAGGGCCCACACGGCGTCGCCGGGGACGAGCTCGACGCCCTCGAAGTCGCCCGCGCCCTCGAAATCGAGCCGGTCGACGATGGCCCCCGTCGCGGGGTCGACCTCGAAGACGGTCCCGGTCTCGTCCTGGACGGCGCCGAGGCGGCCGCTCGGGAGGACCGTCAGGCCGGAGATCTCCTGGAGCTCGGCCGGCAGCTCGAGGACGGCGTCGGGCGCGTCGAGGCGGTAGGGCACGCCGTCGTCGGGGCCGGGCGGGGGCGCGGAGCGGGAGCCGTCGGCGCAGGCGCCGAGCGCGAGGAGGGCGAGGAGGAGGGGGCGCATGAACGGCCATGAACGCGACCGCGGGGCGTGGGTTCGTGGGCGGGTCGAACGGTGTGTGGGAATTCCATGTGCGCCAGGGGCCGGAGGAGTGCGCGCGCGGGTCTAGATTTGGACCCAACTGAGTCGTCCCGTTCGTGCCTTCGTCCCCCCCCGGTTTTTCCGTCGTCACAGCGCCCTGCCTTGAGCCGCTGCTCGACCGGCTGGTGGAGACTGTCGAGGGGGATCCGCTCGACCCGCTCCAACGCGAGACGATTGTGGTCGCGCGGAACACGGGGCTCCGGACATGGCTGACGCACGCGCTGGCGCAGCGGCTCGGGTGCGCGGCCTCTCTCGACCTCCCGGCGCCGGTTTCGCTCGTGGCGCGGCTCGCCGGCGTCTCCGGCGGCACGCAGCCCTACGAGGCCGGCCCGCTGGCCTGGCGCCTCAAGCCGGTCCTCGACGCGCTCCCCGACGAGGCCGTTTTCGAACCGCTCCGCGCCTACCTCGACAAGACCGACGGCCAGACGATGCCGCTCGCGAAGCGACTTGCGGAGCTGTTCGACGACTACCAGGTGTACCGTCCCGACGTGCTGCGCGGGTGGGAGCGGGGCCGGGACTCGCACTCGCAGTTCCAGCACGGCGCGTGGCAGGCGGCCCTCTGGCGGCTCCTCCGCAGCGACGGCCTCCCCGACCGCGCCTCGGCGTTCACCACCCTAGAGCGGAGGCTCGCCGAGGCCGCTCCTAACCTCTCGCTCCCGCCGCGCCTCGCCGTGTTCGGCGCGCTCCTCTTTCCGCCGGCCTACTACCGCGTTGTCGCTGGGATCGCACGGCACCGGCCGGTCACGCTCTACGCCGTCACGTCCGGCCCGCAGCCGACGACGCAGCCGCACGCGCACCCGCTCCTCCGCGCGCTCGGCACGCGGACGCGGCACTTCTGGCACGTCCTCGGCGAGCTCGGCGCCCCGCCGCCCGCGCGCCTCGGCCCCGTCCGCCTCGGCACCGAGGCGGGGGAGGCCACGGCGCTCCAGGAGCTCCAGCGCGCGCTGGCGGACGACGAGCTGCCGGCTCCGACACCGCTTGCCGCGTCGGACCGGTCCGTCCGCGTCCACGACTGCCATTCGCCGCGACGCGAGTTGGAGGCCCTGCGGGACGCGCTCCTTGACGCGTTCGCCGAGATGCCGGACCTCCGGCCGGCCGACGTGCTCGTGCTCCTCCCGGACCTCGACACGTACGCGCCGCTCGTCGACGCCGTGTTCGGGGCCGAGGACGCGGCCGAGGGCGCGCGGTTGCCGGTCCACGTCGTCCACCACCCGCACGCGCCGGCGCTCCGGGTGGTCGAGGCGTTCCGCAAGGCGCTCCGGATGCACGACGGGCGCGTGACGGCCAGCGAGCTGCTCGACCTGCTCAGCTACCCCGTGGTCCGGCAGGCGGCCGGCATCCGCGAGGACGAGATCCCGCGGCTCCGGGCGTGGGTCGCCGAGGCCGGCGTCTGCTGGGGGCTGACGGGCGCGCGGAAGGCGCAGTTCGGGCTGCCGGAGGATGACCTCCACACGTGGCGGTTCGGCCTCGACCGGCTCCTCCTCGGCGTGATGACGGGGGACACGCCCAACCTCGTCCTCGGCCACGCGCCCTGCGACGCCGCCGGGCTCGACGGGGCCGACCTTCTCGGTCGGTTCTCGGAGTGGGCGGAGGCCCTGTTCTCTCGTCTCGGTGCCCTCGACCGGGAGCGCCGCCTCGCCGACTGGCCCGCACATCTCCTCCTGTTCCTCGACGCCGTCTTTACCCCGGAGGCCGACGAAGAGCTCGAGGCCGTCGTCTTCCTCCGGACCAAGATCGCCGAGATCGAGTCGCTCCACGAGCTCGCCGAGGCGGAGGCGGCCGCCGTCTCGTTCCGTGCCGTCCGCGCCCACCTCGACGGGGCGACGGGCACGATGGAGGTCCGCGAGCCGGTCCTCACCGGACGCGTGACGTTCGCGGACCCGCTCGTGCTGCGGCACGCGCCGCACCGCGTCGTGGCAGTCCTCGGGCTCAACGACGGCGTCTGGCCGCGCCCCGAGACGCTGCCGGGCTTCGACCTGATCGCCCACGACCCGCACCCGGGCGACGCCCACCCGCGCGAGACCGAGAAGCAGCTGTTCCTCGACGCCGTCCTCGCCGCTCGGGACCGGCTCATCCTCAGCCACGTCGGGCGGAGCCAGAAGGACAACGCGCCGCGCGCGGCCAGCGTCTGCCTCGACGCCTTCCTCGACGCCGCCCGCCAGCATTGGGGCGCCGACGCCGACCGGCTGGTGGTACGCCACCGACTCCAGCCGTTCGCGGCCGACTACTTCCGCCTCGGCGCCGAGGCGGGTGGGGACGACGCTGCTCCGCTTCCCCCCAGCTATGCCTCCCAGCATCGCGTCGCGCGGGGCCGGACCGGCGACCCCGCACCGTTCCTCGACATCCAGCGGCTTCTTCCCGACGCGGCGCCGGACGGCGACGATGTCCCGACGCTCCCGCTCGCGGAGCTGACCGCCGCGTGGACGAACCCGAGCCAGTACGTCGTCCGCCGCCGGCTCCGCGCCTCCCTCGACCTCGACGACGACGCGGTCCGCGACGACGAGCCGGTCGTGCTCGACGGGCTGGAGCGATGGCGCATCCGGCAGGAGGTGTTGGAGGGCCTCCTCGACGGCCTCGACGACGACGCGCTCTCGGCGCGCCTCCTCCGGTGCGGCCTCTTGCCCGGCGGCGCGCCCGGCGCGGCGTGGCTCCGGCGTGCCCGTGAGGAGGCTGCGCCCATCGCCGAGGCCGTCCGGTCGTGGGGGCCGACCGAGCCTCGGGCCGTCGAGATCGAGGTCGGCGGCGTGCGGCTCGTCGGGACCGTCGCGGCGGTCGGCGAGCGGGGCGCGCTCCGGTACCGGGCCGGCTCCGTTCGAGGCAAAGACCTCGTCGGGGCGTGGGTCGATCACCTCGCGCTGGAGGCCGCGACGCCCGTCGGCTGCACGTGCACTGTGGGGCGAGACGAGGTCGTCCACTTCGGCGGCGTCCCCTCGGACGACGCGCGGACGTTCCTCGCGGCGCTCGTCAAGGGCTGGCGGTTGGTCCAGACGCGCTCGCTGCCGCTCTACGAGTACGCCTCGTACGCCTACGCACAGACGCTCACCGAGGGCCAGATCGGCGAGTTCGTGTCCCGCGTCCTCCGTCCGCGAGACGTCGAGTTCGAGCCCAACGGGAAGGCGATGGGCAAGGCGCGCTCGGCGTTCAGCCCGTTCAAGGGCGGCCCGACGCCGAAGCGGGGCGACGACGACGACGCGAACGTCCTGCTCGTCACGCGGGACCGGGACCCGTTCGTCCCGGAGGAGCACTTCGCGAAGTGGGCGCTCGGCCTCTGGGCCCCGATCCTCCACCACCGCCGGAGCGGCCTCCCGTCATGAGCCAGGGCTTCCTGTTCGACGATGACCCGTCCGACGCGCCCGTCCGACTCGGCGAGCCGGCCGGAGGGGACGGCGCCGCGTCGGCCCCGCCCGATGACGTCCCGAGGCGGGCCGAGGCGGTCCCGCCCTTCGAGTACTGGGCGACGCCCGTCGAGCCCGGTCGCACACTGGTCGAGGCCAGTGCCGGGACCGGCAAGACGTTCGCCATCGCCGGCCTCGTCCTCCGCCTCGTCCTCGAGGGCGAGTGGCTAGGGGAGGCGCCCGACCTCCGCCGTCTCCTCGTCGTCACGTTCACGAAGGCGGCGACGGAGGAACTCCGCACGCGCATCCGCGCCGCGCTCCGCGCCGCGCTCGCCGTCGCTCGCGGCCATGCCGAACCGGACGACCTGACGCGCCCGCTCGAACCGCTCCTCACGCGCCCCGACGCGCCCGGTCGCCTCCTCGCCGCACTCGACCGCGTCGACGAGGCCGGCATCTTCACCATCCACGGGTTCTGCAAGCGGGTTCTCCAGCAGGCCGCCTTTGAGAGTGGGACGCCCTTCGACATGGAGTTCGTGGAGGACGCCGACTCCGACGCGCTCCGCACCCGCGCCGCCGCCGACGCGTGGGCCCGGCTCGTCCACGGCGACCCGCTCCTGACGGCCACGGCGCTCCATTTTAGCCGGCCGGGCAAAGACCCGCTCGCGACCAAGACCGCGCTCCCGGCCGGCCGCACGCCCGACGCCCTCAAGAAGTACCACGCCGACACGGCCGACTTCCCGAGTGTCCGGATCGTGCCCGGGTCGCTCGGCCTCGGGGACGCCGTCGAGCGGCTCCGGACCGCGCAGGCCGCGCTCGCCGCCGTTTGGGACGCCGACGCAGCCCGCGACGCGCTCGACGGGATCGATTGGAACAAGGCAGCTCCGCTCGGTGGATCAGACGCTGACCGGCTTCTCGCCAGCGTCGGCGCGTTCGCGCGGGGCGACGACCCAGACGGTCTCGGCGCCGCGCTGGCCTGCGCGCCAGACGCCATCGGCGCGGCGGCGACCACGCGGAGCACCGCGCAGAAGGAGGCTGTCGCCGAGGCGAAGCAGTACGCGGGCTTCCAAGCGTGCGCCGAGGTGGCCGAGGCCGCGAACGCGCTGGACCTCGCCTTCGTCCGCGCGTTCGTCCTCGAGGTCGACGAGCGGATCCGCGCTATCAAAGAGCGCCGTGGCCAGCTCACCTTCGCCGACCTCATCACGCGACTCCACGACGCGCTCGCCGACCCGGCGACGGGGCCGACGCTCGCGCAGGGCATCCGGGGCCAGTTCTCCGTCGCCCTCATCGACGAGTTCCAGGACACCGACCCGCTTCAGTACGCCATCTTCCGGACGGCCTTCGAGGGGCGGCCGCTGTACTTCGTCGGCGACCCGAAGCAGGCCATCTACGCCTTCCGCGGGGCCGACGTCCACGCCTACCTCGGCGCGCAGCGCGAGGCCGACCGCCGGTTCACGCTCGGGACCAACTGGCGGAGCACGGCCGGTCTGGTGGAGGCCGTCAACCGCGTGTTCGAAGGGCCGGAGCGGGCGTTCCTGTTCGACGGCATCCCCTTTCGGCGCGTCGCTTCTTCGCCAGCGAAGAAGGAGTCGACGCTGGTCGACGGCGACCTCCCGCCGTTCGTCTGGTGGGAGACGCCGACGACCGACAAGGGGAAGGCGCTCGGGAAGGGGGCGCTCAACGAGGCCATCCCGCCGCTCGTCGCCGCCGAGATCGCGCGGCTGCTCGGGTCCGCCCGCCTCGGCGGCCGCCCGGTCCGGGAGGCCGACATCGCCGTGCTCGTCCCGACGCGCTACGAGGCGGCTGACGTGCTCGCGGCGCTTCAGAGGCTCCGGATCCCGGCCGTCGTCTCGCGGGCGAACGACGTGCGCGAGAGCGTGGTGATGGCGGAGGTCGAGTTCGTCCTCCGCGCCGTCCTCCGCCCCGACGATGAACGGGCCCGCCGCGCGGCCCTCGCGACGGAGCTCTGGGGCTGGACGGCCCACGACATCGCCGCCCTCGACGCCGATCCGGACCGCGAGGCCCGGATCGCGGCCGGCCTCCGCGACGCTCAGCGCCTCTGGCGGAGGAGCGGCGTGCTCGGCGTGCTCGTGGCGTTCCAAGAGCGAGAGGGTGTCCTCGAACGGCTCCTCGCGCGGCCGGACGGCGAGCGCCGCGTGACCGACCTGCGCCACGCCGCCGAACTGCTCCACGAGGTTGAGACGGCCGGCGCCAAGTCGCCCGAGGACCTGATGCACTGGCTCCGGAACCGGGCCGACCAGGCGCTCCCCTCGCGCGAGATGAAGGAGCTCCGGCTCGAGCGCGATGCCGACGCCGTCACCATCACGACGCACCACAACTCGAAGGGGCTTGAGTACGAGATCGTGTTCGCGCCCTACCTGTGGTCGCTCAGCGAGCGCGACTACAAGCTCCAGACGCCCGCCCTCGCCCGGACGCCCGACGGCGTCGTCTACGACCTCGGCTCCGACGACCTCGTCGCCCACGACAAACTCCGCCAAGCCGACGCCCTCGCCGAGGCCGTCCGCAAGGCGTACGTCGTGCTGACGCGGGCGCGCGAGCGGTGCTACGTGGTCTGGGGTGAGGCCGGCTACGGTCAGTGGCGGCTCGACCACCGTTCGGCCCTCGGCTACCTCCTCGCCGGGCACGCCGCACCGGCCGGCGATCTCGTCTCCTACGTCGACGCCGCGCGCGCCGAGGCCGCCAACGTCCGCGACTGGGCGGCCGTCGTCCGCGACCTCGACCCGGAGGGACGGGTGATGCGGGTCGTCGAGCCGCCGACGCCCGCCTCGACAGACGCGCGGACCGAGGCGGCCGACGAGATCGCCTCGGCGGGCGGGGCCGCGGTCCTCCCTGACCACGCGCGCGACCGGATCGGGTCGCCGTGGACGCGCGCCTCCTTCACGGCGTGGACCTCGGGCCATGCCGGGGCGCTGGCGGCCTCGGACGAGCCCGGGACGGCCGAGGCGCGGACCGAGGCCGAGCCGGTCGGCATCCATGCGTTCGCGGCGGGCGCCGGGCCGGGCACCTGCCTCCACGAGATCCTCCAGCACGCGCACTGGGGCGACGACCAGAGGGCGCAGGAGGCCAACCGGGAGACCGTCGCGAAGCATCTGCGCCAGCACGGGCTCGACCGTCCACGCGCCCACCGGATCCGCCTCGACGCCGCGGCCGAGGTTGAGGCCCTGGTCGAGCGCGTCGCGACGGCCCCGCTCTTCGGCGCCGGCCGGCTCCGAACCTGCGAGGCCGACGACCTCGTGGCCGAGTGGGACTTCACGGTGCCGCTTGCGCCCGTCGCCCCGGCGCACCTCGCGGCCGCCTTCCGTGAGCACGGCCAGGAGCCTTTCGCCGCGGCCTACGCCGACGACCTCGCGCGCCTCTCCGCCGACGCCGTTGACGGCTACCTCACGGGCTCGGCCGACCTCGTGGCCCGCGTCGACGGCCGCTGGTGGATTGTCGACTGGAAGAGTAACCGGCTGGGCACGGATGCGTCGGCGTACACGTCGGAGGCGCTTGCCGTCACGATGCGCGAGCACCACTACGGCCTCCAACTCCACCTCTACACGCTCGGCCTCCACCGCTTCCTGCGGTCTCGGCTCGGTGCGGCCTACGCCTACGACGATCTCATGGGCGGCGCGACGTACGCCTTCCTGCGAGGGCTGTCGGCGCCCGACTCCGCCCGCCTCGGCGCCGAGGCGGAAGGGGGAGACGAGGTGGAATCGACGGCTGGACTGTTCACCCACCGCCCGTCGGCGGCCCTCATCGACGCGCTCGACCGGCTGCTCCTGCCCGATGCGTAGCCTCCCCATTCGCGTCACCGAGGCGCTCGACCGGATCGCCGAGGCCGAGGCGGCCGCGCCCGTCGACCTCGCTCTTGCCCGAGCGATCGCTGGGCTGGACGCCGAACGCGGTACGCCCGACGAGCGACGTGCCGAAACGCTCGCGCTCTCCGTCGCCCTCGTCTCGCGGGCCCGCCGCGACGGCCACAGCGCCGTCGCGCTCGCCGAACACGCCGGCCGGCCGTTCCCGGAGGACGAGCACGCCCGCGCCGTCTTCCGCCGCCTCCCGTCGTTCCCCGACCTCAACACGTGGCACGCGCACCTCGACGCGAGCCCGGCCGCGGGCGGCGCCGAGGCGGCCTGCCCGCTCGTATTCACACGAGACGCCGACGGCGGCAACGTCGCGATGCGTCGCTTCGTCGACGCCGAGCGCCGCGTGGCCGACGCCGTCCACACCCGCTTGGGGACGGTAACCGAGGAAGTCACGCCGGACGTTCGGGAAGCGTTCGGCCGGCTGTTCCTACCCCGCGCCGACGGTGGGCTGGATCGCCAGGCGCTCGCCGCGGTCGCCGCGCTCCGCCAGCGCGTCTTGTTCGTCGCCGGCGGGCCGGGGACCGGCAAGACCTACACCGCCACGCGGATCCTCGCGCTCCTTCGCGCCGCACACCCGGGCCTCCGCATCGCCCTCGCGGCGCCGACGGGCAAGGCGGCCGCTCGCCTTACCGAGAGCTTGACGGCTGGCGCCGCTGGGTTGCCTGGCGACCTCGCCGGCGCGCCCACCGAGGCGGTCACGCTCCACCGTCTGCTCGGTGCGCACCCCGAGAGGTCCGGCTTCCGCCACCACGCCAAGAACCCGCTCGTCCACGACCTCGTGCTCGTCGACGAGGGCTCGATGGTGGACCTCCCGCTCTTCGACGCGCTCCTCGCCGCGCTGCGCCCGGAGGCCCGCCTCGTCGTCCTCGGCGACCCGGACCAGTTGCCGCCGGTCGAGGTGGGGACCGCGTTCGCCGACCTCTGCGACGCTGGTGCGGGCGACCCGCCGCCGGCCTTCACGACGTTCTGCGACGCACTCGGGCTGAGCGGCATCCCCCCTAATTCGGACGCGTCCCCACTCGCGTCGTCGGTCGTGGTGTTGACCGAAAGTCGCCGCTTTACCGCGGACTCCGACGTGGGCGTGTTCGCGGTCGCTGTCCGGGACGGCGAGGCCGAGGCGGCCCTTACGTCACTCCACGAGCGCCCCGGCCTCGGGCTCACGACGGAGAAGGTCGCGGGCCGAGCGGTGGGGTGGGCCGTGCCCTTTGCCCAGGCCGTCGTCGCTGCCGCGTCGCCGATCGAGGCGCACGCGTTGCTCGAGCGATTCCGACTGCTCGCAGCCGTCCGCCGCGGCCCACGTGGCGTCGAAGGCGCGAACGAAGGGGTCGAGTGGGCGCTTCGG
The DNA here is from genome assembly GCF_002283365.1 of Rubrivirga marina. Classification (NCBI taxonomy): domain Bacteria; kingdom Pseudomonadati; phylum Rhodothermota; class Rhodothermia; order Rhodothermales; family Rubricoccaceae; genus Rubrivirga; species Rubrivirga marina. The sequence continues at coordinate 1,781,916 of NZ_MQWD01000001.1, forward strand.
GAGAGCGGTCACGTTAGTTGGAGCCCCTACGGCGAGCGGTTCTATGGTGGCCGGCCGCTCCTCGTGACCGTCAACGACCGTGACACCGGCCTGGCGAACGGCGATGTCGGTGTGTGCTGGCGGGACGAGGGGCAGAAGGTCGTCGTTTTTCCCGACGGGAAGTCCGTCTCGCTTCACCGGCTCCCGCCCCACGAGCCCGCATGGGCACTAACGGTCCACAAGAGCCAGGGCTCGGAGTTCGACGCCGTAGGCGTGGTGCTGCCGGAGCCGGGCACGCGGGGCGCGGGGCTCGTCACGCGCGAGTTGCTTTACACAGCGGCGACACGAGCGAAGACGTCGGTCCACGTGTTCGGCGAGGCAGCCGAGGTCGAGTCTGCCATTCGCAAGCCGCAGCGCCGCGCATCAGGTCTTGGGGATCGCCTCCGGGCCGCCCTTTCGGCCTCGGCTCAGTCGGTGGGGTGACCGAGGCAGAGCGAGTCGACGAAGAGAAATGCGGCTGACGACTGGCACACGGCGCCCGGCCGCGCGGACCTTCGGGGTCCAGTCCCCCGATCCTCGATGGCCCTCCACCCCGACAGCCGCGCCGTCCACGCCGGGCGCGACGACCTCCGCCGCCTCGGCGTCCACGCGCCTCCGATCGACCTCTCGACGACGTACCCCTTCGAGTCGCTCGACGACGCCGTCGGAAGCCTCGACGCCATGATGGCCGGGGCCGGGCCGACCGAGGCGGGTGGGGCCATCTACTCGCGGCTCCACAACCCGACCGTGGCCCGCTTCGAGGAGGGGCTGGCGGCGCTCGAGGGGGCCGAGGCGTCCGTCTCGTTCGCCTCCGGGATGGCCGCCATCACGGCCGCCGTCCTCGCCGCGCGGACCGAGGAAAAGCAGCACGTCGTCGGCGTCCGGCCGATCTACGGGACGACGGACCGGCTCCTCACGTCCGGGCTCCTCGGACTGGAAACGACGTGGACCGACGAAGCCGGCGTCGCCGCGGCCGTCCGCCCCGACACGTGCCTCGTGATGATCGAGACGCCCGTGAACCCCACGCTCGACCTCGTCGACGTGGCCGGCGTCGTGGCGGCGGCCGGCGACGTGCCGGTCTTCGTCGACGCCACGTTCGGGACGCCGGTCCTCCAGCGGCCGATCGAGCAGGGGGCCGCGCTCGTGATGCACAGCGCGACCAAGTTCCTCGGGGGCCACGGCGACGTGCTGGCGGGCGTCGTGTCGGGGTCGGAGGGGTGGGCCGCGCGGCTCCGGCAGGTCCGGATCCTGACGGGCGCCGTGCTCCACCCGCTCGCGGCGTACCTCCTCCACCGCGGCCTCGCGACGCTCCCGCTCCGCGTGCGACGCTCGGAGGAGACGGCGACGGCGCTCGCGGCGCACCTCGTCGGGCACGACGGCGTGGGAGCCGTCTATCACCCGAGCGTCGAGGGTCGGGACCCACGCGGGCTCGTCGGTGCGCAGATGAGCGGACCCGGGCCGATGCTCTCGTTCGAGGTCCTCGGGCCCGACGGCGCGCCCGACGGGCCCGGCGCCTTCGCCGCGGCCGACGGGCTCCTCCAGTCGCTCCGCCTCGCGACGCCGGCCGTCAGCCTCGGCTCGACCGACACGCTCGTGCAGCACCCCGCCGGCCTCACCCAGCGCGTGTCGACCGGCGAAGCGCGTACGAAGGGGGGCATCACGGCCGGCCTCGTCCGCGTCTCGGTGGGGCTTGAGGACGCGGGCGATCTCTGGGACGACCTCCGGCGCGCCATCGAGGCGGGGCGGGCCGCGGCGGCGGAACCGACGAGCGACTGACCGGACGGACGGCGCGCGTGTCACAGGCACGTTCCCACGGCGCGCACTGAGAGCCCGTGAAACGGCTCCGGCCTGAGACTGGTCGGGGGAACAGGTCGTTCATTCCACCCCCGTCCGCGCCCTCTCAGCGCTCCGAAGCGGTCTCTGCAAAGGGAACGCGGAGGCGGCACGAAAACCGAAGTGTTAAGGAACTCCGGTACCAGGCGCCGATAGGACGGGGGTTCGCCCAGACCGCGCCGAGGACTTTCCCTACTTTGCGCGCTTGTGTCTACGCCCAGGAGGGCTGCCGGACGCGGAGGGCTCCCGCCACCTTTGTCACGCTAACCCACGAACCGCCGATGTACGTCCCCCGCAGTCAGCGGATGCTGGACCAGTATCTCCAGGAGATCGGGCAGGTCCCCCTCCTCACGCCCGACCAGGAGGTCGAGCTCGCCCAGAAGATCAAGCAGGGCGACCAGCTCGCGCTGCATCAGCTGGTGCGTGCGAACCTCCGGTTCGTGGTCTCCGTCGCCAAGAAGTACCAGGGCCAGGGCCTCTCCCTCGCCGACCTCATCTCGGAGGGCAACTACGGCCTCGTGAAGGCGGCCCAGCGGTTCGATGAGACCCGCGGGTTCAAGTTCATCTCGTACGCCGTCTGGTGGGTCCGCCAGTCGATCCTGAAGGCGCTGTCCGACCAGGTCCGGACGGTCCGGCTCCCGCTCAACCGCGTCGGCACGCTGTCGAAGATGCGGAAGGCCTCGGCCCGGCTCGCCCAGGAGCTCGGCCGCCAGCCGACGCCGGACGAGATCGCCAAGGAGCTCGACCTGAAGGAGGAGAAGGTCGTCGAGGGCCTCCAGCACTCGCGCCACAGCCTCTCGATGGACGCCCCGTTCGACGACGACGACGGGAACAGCCTCCTCGACGTCCTCGCCGACGACAACTACGAGCAGCCCGACGAGGACCTCACCAACGAGAGCCTCAACATCGACATCGAGCGGGCGCTCGCGACGCTCCACCCGCGCGAGGCCGAGATCACGCGGCTCTACTTCGGGATCGGGCACGAGCAGCCGCTCACGCTTGTCGAGGTCGGCCAGCGGTTCGGGCTCACGCGCGAGCGCGTCCGCCAGATCAAGGAGAAGGCGCTCCGCAAGCTCCGCCAGAAGCACCGCCGCGAGGAGCTCGTGGCGCACCTCAACTAGCCACCCGTCCCCGCCTCGGCCCGCTCGCGGAGCGACCGAGGCGGACCGACTCGGAGGCCCGGCCGACACCGTTCGGCCGGGCCTTTCATTTGGTCCCCGCTAGAGGCCGAACCGGGCGGCGGCGTTGGGGGCGCCGCGCGTCGGCAGGAGGCCCTCGGTCCAGGCCCCGTCGGGGCCGTCGGGGAGGTACCCGAGCGAGCGGTTCGGCGGCTGCGGGCCGTACGTCCGCGCGTCGACGACGCGGTAGCCCGTGGGCACGTCGGCCAGCTTCGGGTTGCCGTAGCGGACGAGGAGGTAGACCGTCCCGCCGGTCGGGTCGAGCACGAGCGCGTCGTTCTCCTCGGCCACGTAGAACCTGCCCTCGGCCCGGGCGTCGGACCCGCCGAAGGCGAGGTCGCGGGGCAAAGTCGCGAGCCGCGCGCTCCCGAACAGGTTGTACGTCGGGAGGACCTCGACGAAGGGCTCGTCGCCCGCCGAGAGCTCGTTGATGACGGCCGGGACGAAGGCCGGCCGGTTCGGCCCCCCGGGCGTCGGGGCGACGGGCCCCCGGAAGATGTCGGGCCCGTTCTGCGGGAGCGGTAACGACAGGCCGTCCGGGTACGACCCCCACGCCTCGACGCCTTCCTCGACGAAGATCCGGGAGACGAGCCGGCCCGACGAGCTGAGGAGCGCGACGTTGGCCGCCTCGGTGGCCGCGAACGGCCCGTTCACGACGAGGAAGGCGCCGCCGTCGAGGAGCGTCGGGTTCTGGATCCGGACGCCGTCCTCGGGCGCCCCCGCCGTCACGATGTACCCGCCCAGGTTGATGGGCTCGAGCGTCGGGTTGTAGAGCTCGGCGTACCCCTCGCCGACCTCGTTGACCGCCACGAGGCTGGCGGGGTCGCCGGGGACCGCGAAGCCGGCCCGGGCCTGCGTGCTCGGCGACGGGAGCCAGCGGACGGGCGCCTCGTAGCCGGAGCCGACGAAGCCGAACCCGCCGTCCACGTTCGAGAACGCCCCCGGCTCGACGATGGCGTCGAGGTCGAACCCGCCTTCGGGCACCGCCCACGCCTCGTTCGTGACGAAGGCCGCGAACTCGGCCTCGATCAGCGTCAGCCCCACGCCGGCCAGGTTGGCCGACCGGAGGTAGTCCTGGACGGCGAGGAGGAAGGGCACGACGACGACCCAGTCGGCCCCCTCCTGCCGGATGGTGTACTCGTCGACCGGGACCACGAGCGTGCTCGTGTCGGCGGGGGCCGTCGGGAGGCCCGTGACGTAGAGCCGGAGCGTCCCGCCGAGCACCCGCGGCACGCCGCGGACCGTCACCGGGTAGTTCGTCAGCGCATTGATGTTGAACGGCGCGCCGATCTCGGACCGCGCCAGCGGCGGCACCTCGACCTCGACTGTCGCCTCCCGCCCGTCGCTGGCCGCGACGTTGACGGACACGCGCCCGCCGGGCGTCGGCGTGTAGTCGGCGACGAAGACGTGGCCGATCGAGCCGTCGCGGTACGTCACGAGCGAGTCGCGCCACGTCACGGTCTCCCCACTGCCGGCCTCCGTCGTCGTCACGACGGCGTCGAGCACCTCGGGAGTCGCTTCGTCGATCGTCTGCCCGATGGGGACGACGCGGATCGCCTGCCGGTCGGCGGCGGGATCGAGGTACCCGTAGAGCGAGAACACCTGATTGGTCCCGACCGTCGGGTCGACGACATCCGAGCACCCGGCGGTGTGGAGGACGCCAGCGATGGCGAGGACGAGGAGGGAGAGGCGGCGCATGGGCGCGTCGGGGGAGAGGCTAGCGGGCGACGAGGTGCCGGGCGGCGGCGTTGGGTGTGCCACGGGTGGGGCGCAGGCCGGTCGTCCAGGCGTCGGGGTCGCCGTCGGGGAGGGCACCCGACGAGAGGCCGGGCGTCTGCGGGCCGATCGTCCGGACGTCGACCACCTGCGGAGGATTGTCGCGGATCAGGACGACCAGGACGACTTCGCCCCCGCCTTGGGGAAGATCGAGCCGACCGAGCGTTTCGGCCGCGACGCCAAAGCCATCCGTGAACGGCGCCGGGACCCACTCGGAGAGCGGCCGTGCGGGGTCGTCCGTGAGCAGGACGTTGGCGATGCCGGGGACGGCGACCACCTCGACCCAGCCGTCGCTCCCGGCCGTGTACACCTCGTTGACGAGGGCGAGTCGCGTGCGGGGCCGGTTTGGGCGGCCCGGCGTGGCGGTGACGGGGCCGCGGAACAGGTCGACGCCCCGGTACCGCTGGATCTCGCCGATGAGGCGTGTCCGTCCGTCCGGGTACGAGCCGACCCCGCCGAAGGCAGCCTCGACGGGGAGGTCTTCGACGACGTACTCGATGATGGGCTCGCCGCTCCGGCTGAGGAGCACGACCGGCCCGTCCGATAGCGACGGCCCGACCTGGAGGACAGCGAAGCCCCGGGGCGATACGGTCGTGCCGTCCGGGAACTCCGCCGTCTGCCCGCTGGCCGAGATGGCGTAGCGCCCGACGGGGACCGCCTCGAGGGTCGGGTTGTAGAGCTCGACCCAGCCGGCCGGGTTCACCTCGTTGATCCAGAGGAGCCCGGCGGGGTCGACGTCGACGTCGAAGCCGGCGCGGGCTTGCGTCGTGAGCGAGGGGGTCCACCGGACCTCCGTCCAGTACCCCGCCCCGACGAAGCCGAACCCGCCCTCGACGTTCGAGAACGTCCCCGGCTCCACGATCCGGTCCTCGTCGAGACCGTCCGGGGGGACGGCCCAGGCGTCGTTGGCCACGAACGCGCGGAGCGTGACGTCGACGAGCCGGAGCGAGGCGCCGCCAACCACGTCCGAGGCGAGGAAGGTCCGGGCCGTCGAGACGAAGCCGAGGTCAAGCGTCCAGCGGCCTGCCGCGCCGGACTCGAACGGGGCGACGCCGTCGAACCGGACGGCCGTCGAGTCGCTCGTCGAGCCGGGCAGGCCGGCCACGCGGAAGACGAGCTCGGCGTCGAGCACGCGCGGGGCGTCGATGCGGAGCGGGTACGTCACGTCAATGCCCGACCCGACGGCGTCGCCGAGGTCGGGCTCCACGAGCGCGGGGACGTCGACGTCGACGGTCGTCACGCGGCGGTCCCCGTCGGCCTCCTCGACCCGGACCTCGACCGTGGCCCCCGGCGTCGGCGTGTAGTCGGAGACGAAGACGTGGCCGACGGACCCGTCGCGGAACGTCACGGCCGAGTCCCGCCACGTGGCCGTCCGCCCGGTCCCCCGCTCGACGGACGTGACGGTGGCCGCGAGGGTCCGGGCCGTGTCGGCGTCGAGGGCCCCGTAGATCGGCGCGACGCGGAGGGCCTGCCGGTCGGCCGTGGGGTCGAGGTAGCCGTAGAGCGAGAAGGCCTGGGCCGTTCCGACCGTCGGGTCGATGGTGTCCGAGCACGCCCCGAGGGCGAGGGCGAGGAGGAGGGCGGCGTGGCGCATCTAGCCGGAGCCGGCGAGGAGGCGGGGCGCGGCGTTGGGCGCCTCACGCGTCGGGGGGAGGCCGTCGGTCCAGACGCCGCCGGGGCCGTCGGGGAGGGCGCCCGTCGAGCGCCCCGGCGTCTGGGGCCCGTACGCCCGGACGTCCATGACACGGAACACCTGCGCCTCGGTGGTCGGGTCGAAGTAGCGGACCAGCAGGAACACCTCGCCGCCCGTCTGCGAGAGCTCCAAGAGCCCGCCCTCGTCCGACGAGCCGAACACCTGGGCCGAGTCGACGAAGACCTCGGGCGCCTCGAGGATCCGGTCGAGCGAGGACGTGATGCGGTAGTGGAAGCGGGTCCGGGCTTGCGAGAGGACCTCGACCCAGCCGTCGGCCCCGGAGGTCAGGACCTCGTTGACGAACGCGTGCTGGTGGAGCGGGGCGTTGGGGCCCCCCGGCGTCGGGACGTTCGGGCCGGCGAAGACGTCGACCTGCGGCGTCCGCGTCGGGCCCGCCCCTCCGTCGTCCTCGGGCTCGGGGACGAGCGGGCGCGACGGGAGGGTGAACCCGTCGGGGTAGGCGCCGAAGGCGGTCGCCGGCTCGATCCCGATCGACAGCGGGTCGACGTAGAGCTCCTGGACGGCGCTGCCCTCGGTGTTCAGGAGCTGGACCCGGTCGCCGGGCGCGATGACGAGGCCGGCCTGGGCGAGGTAGAACTCGCCGGGCTGGACGGTCGTCCGGTCCGGGATGCGGTAGCTCGGCCCGCTGCCGTCGTCGTCAATCCCGTCGGAGACGGTCAGGGTGTAGCCGCCGATCTGGACGGGGTCGGGGGTCGTGTTGTAGAACTCGACCCAACCGTCGGTGAGCGAGACCTCGTTGATGCGGACCCGGCTGGCAGGGTCGATGTCGACCTTGAACCCGGCCCAGGCCTGGACCGTGAACGACGGCGTCCACCGGAGGGCCGTCCGGTACCCGGCGCCGACGAAGCCGAACCCGCCGTCGACGTTGGAGAACGTCCCGGGCTCGACGAGCGCGTCGGGGTCGGCATCGGCGAGGGGCGCGCCCCACGCCTCGTTGGTCACGAACGCGACGAACTCCACCTCGACCAGTTCCACGACGCCCGCGAGGCCGCGGCGCTGGAGCTCGTCACGGGCGAGGACCAGGAATGGGACCTCGATGGCCCACGTGCCGGGCGCGGCCTCGGTCGCGGGGAGGCTCTCGAAGCCGATGTCAAACGCGCCGACCTTGTCCACCTCGGTCCCCGGCAGGCCGAGGACGTGGACCCGGAGCACGCCGGCCTGGACGTGCGGGACGTCTTGGACCTCGACGCGGTAGGTCCCCCGGGGCAGGCGGGTCCCGTCGGCCATCCGGGCCTGGCGGACGGGCGGGACCGTGACCGTGGTGGTCACGACGCGCCCGGCCTCGGCGGTCTCCTCGACCCGGACGTCGACGGTCGCGCCGGGCGTCGGCGTGTAGTCGGCGACGAAGACGTGGCCGACGGACCCGTCTTGGAACGTCACGGCCGAGTCGCGCCAGGCGACCTCCCGCCCGGTTTCCCGCTCCACCGAGGCGACCCGGGCCGGCGCCGCGCGCACGGTGTCGGCGTCGATGGTGCCATAGATCGGGGCGACGCGGATCGCCTGCCGGTCGGCCGTGGGGTCGAGGTAGCCGTAGAGGGAGAACACGCGGTCCGTGCCCAGCGTCGGGTCGACGGCGTCCGAGCACGCCGCGAGGGCCGCGGCGGTCAGGAGGAGCAGGAGGCGCGAGCGGCGCATCGGGGCGGGCTAGAGACCGAGGCGGGCGGCGGCGTTGGGGGCGCCGCGCGTCGGGAGGAGGCCCTCCGTCCAGTTGAGGTCCGGCTCGCGCGGGTCGGCCAACCCGTCGGGGAGGTAGCCGACGGAGCGCCCCGGCGTCTGGGGCCCGTACGCGCGGTAGTCGACGACGCGCCGGGGCCGGCGCTGGCCGGGGTCGGGGAGCGGTCCGTAGGAGGCCAGCAGGTAGACGACGCCCTCGGCCTGCCCGAGCACGAGCCCGCTGCCTTCCTCCGCGACCCAGAATTCCGTCCCGGAGACGGGGCTGGCCGGGCTGCCGTCGAAGAGATCGCGGGGGGCGGAGAACAGGCTCGCACGTTCGAGGTTCGGGCGCGTCTGGAGCACCTCCACCCACCCCGTCTCGCCCTCGGTGTAGAGCTCGTTGATGACGGCGGGGACGAGCGACGGCCGGTTCGGGCGGCCCGGAGTGGCCCGGAGCGGCCCATGGAAGAGGTCGGTGCCGGGGTCGTTGGGGCCGCTTCCCCGGACCGGGTACGAGAGCCCGTCGGGATAGGAGCCCCACGTCTCCTGCTCGTAGTCGAGGCCCCCCGTGAGTGGCTCGATGTACATCCGGGAGACGAGCCGGCCGGACGGCGAGAGCAGCTTGACCTCCGTCTCGGGCACGATGGTGAACGGGCCGTTGACGACGAGGAAGGCCCCGCCCTCGATCTGGGTCCCGAACGGAAGCCGGACGCCGTCCTCGGGGACCCCGGCCGTTACGGCGTAGCCGCTGAGCGTGACCGGCTCGAGCGTCGGGTTGTAGAGCTCCGCGAACCCCTCCCCGACCTCGTTGACGGCGATGAACCCGGCCGGGTCGTTCTCGATCGCGAAGCCGGCCCGGTACTGCGTCCCCGGCGAGGGGAGCCATCGGACCGGCGCCTCGAACCCCGACCCGACGAAGCCGAACCCGCCCGTCACGTTCGAGAACGTCCCGGGCTCCACGACGGCCTCCTCGTCGAGTCCGCCCGATGGCAGGTCCCACGACGCGCTGGTGACGAACGGCGCGAACTCCGCCTCGAGCAGCGTCAGGCCGCGCTGGTACAGCCCGTTCGCCTGGAGGTAGTCGCGCGTCGCGGCGAGGAACGGGACGGTCGCGACCCACGCGCCGGCCTCCTCGCGGACCGTCAGCTGGCCCGGCTCGAAGGGCACCTCGAGGCGGGTCGTGTCGCTGGGAGCCGAGGGGGCCCCGGTGACGTAGAGCCGGAGCGTCCCGCCGATCACGCGCGGCACGCCGCGGACCGTCACGGGGTAGGTCGTGTCGACGACGCCAGAGAGCGGCTCGCCGATCTCCGACTGCGCCAGAAAGGGGACGTCGACCTCGACGGTCGTCACGCGGCGGTCCCCGTCGGTCTCCTCGACCCGGACCTCAACGGTCTGGCCCGGCGTCGGCGTGTAGTCGGCGACGAAGATGTGGCCGACCGAGCCGTCGCGGAACGTCACGACGGAGTCGCGCCACGTGGTGGTCCGGCCGGTCCCGCGTTCGGTCGACGTCACGCGGGCCGCGAGCGTGCGACTGGTGTCGGCGTTGAGGGTCTCGAGGATGGGCGCCACGCGGATCGCCTGATGGCTCGCCGTGGGGTCGAGGTAGCCGTAGAGCGAGAAGGCCTGGGCCGTGCCCAGCGTCGGGTCGACGGCGTCGGAGCACGCCGCGAGCGCGACGAGCGCCACGAGGGCGAGGAGGCGGCGCGGCATCTAGTCGTTGACCGCGAGCTTGATGCCGAACGACGGGATGAGGGGGAGCTGGTCCACGCGCCGGAGCGTGAACGTGTCGTAGTAGAACACGTTGGCCCGGTCGTAGGCGTTGATGAGCGCGATCTGGGCCGTCAGGTCGAGGCCGGCCGAGAGCGCGAACGTCCGGTCGGCCGAGAGGTCGAGGCGGTGGAAGGTGGGAAGCCGGCCGTTGTAGGGGCGCTCGTAGATCACGCGCCGCGTGCCCGGCGTCTCGAACACGTCGGGCGGCGAGTTCGGCGAGATGAACCGGTCGAACCCGAGGGCCCGCGTGAACGGGAGGCCCGAGCCGAACTGGAACCGGGCCGAGAGGTCGACGCCGGCGACCGTCGTCGAGACGAGCGCGTTGAGCTGGTGGCGCCGGTCGTGCGGCGGGTTGAAGCGGAGCGTCTCGGTCCCGTACCACAGCTCGAGGTTCGGGCCCTGCGCGTCGTAGGTCACCTCGGAGAGGCCGTAGCTGAGGTAGGCGTAGGCGTTTCGGGCGCGGACCTCGACGCGCGTGTCGAGGCCGTAGACCTCGCCCGTCGCCGGCTGCGTGCCGGTCGAGAACCGCGGGAACGCCGTCCACTCGGCCACCTGGAGGTTGTCGAGGAACTTGACGTAGCCCTCGGCCACGAGCTCGAGCCACGGCGCCGGCGTCACGCGGTAGCCAACGATCCCGTGCCACGCCGACGGCACCTCCTCGTCCCGGGCCCGCGTCCACGCCGTGAACACGTTGGCCACGTCGCGCCGGTCGTTCACGCCGATGACCTCCTGGTGGTAGAGCCCACCGGCTGCTGAGAGCTCGTGGGACCCGCCCTGCCACACGACGCGGGCGCGGGGCTCGAGGTAGGTCCGCCCGTCGTTGGGGTAGCTCTGGATGCGGAGGCCACCCTGGAGCGACAGCCCGCCCAGCCGGAGTTCGGGCTCGAAGTAGGCGCCGGCCTCGGTGAAGTACTCCTCGAGGTTGTCGCCGCCGGCCAGCCGGAGCTCACTCGTCAGCCGGTTCGTGCGGACGAACACGCCCGTGTGGAGGTCGACCGACGGGAGGTAGAACGTGAGGTTCGTCTCGGCGTTGAGGCGGCCGATGGAGGACGCCCGGAGCGGGACGTTCCGGAGCGTGTCGAGGCCCTGCTCGCTCTCGAGCTGCGACACGTTGACGAGGATCTCGGCCCGGAGCGCCGACACGTTGGGGAGGTAGAGGAAGCGGAGCCCAGCCGCCGTGTTGCGGTAGCCGACCTCCTCCGGCACGTCCCCGCCGACGTCCTCGCCGATCGTCCCGCGGTCGTACGTGTGGATGCCCTGGACCGAGAGCTGGGCGTTCGGCGTGAGCACGCCGTGGACCTTCCCGAACACGTCGCCGAAGTCGTAGGGGAGGTCCTGGTCGACGATCCGCGAGGCGCCCTCCTCCACCACGCTCTTCCGGCCCGAGACCACAAACGAGGCTGCCCCGGGGATGAGCGGGCCCTCGACGCGGGCGGCGCTCACGAACGGGGCGACGGAGGCCGCCGCGGCGAACTCGCGCTTGTTGCCGTTGCGGGTCTGGATGTCGAGGACCGACGAGACCTGGCCGCCGAAGCGGGCCGGGTAGCCGCCGGCGTAGAGGTCGGCCCCGGCGAGGATGTCACTCGGGAACGCCGAGTAGAACCCGAGGACGTGGAACGGCTGGTACAGCGCCATCCCGTCGAGGAGCACGAGGTTCTGGCTCGGCTCGCCGCCGCGGACGAACAGCTGGCCGCCGCGGTCGCCCGTCGTGACCACGCCCGGCGACGTCGTGAGGTAGCTCACGAGGTCGCCCGAGACGTCGGGCGCCGGGACGATGTCGATGTCCTTGGGGTCGATGGCCTGGACGCCGGCCGTCACGCGGGCCCCGCCCGCCGACCGCTCGCTCTCGACGACGACCTCGAAGTCGCCCGTCTCGACCGCGAGCGCCACGTCGTACGACCGGAGCGGCCCGGCGTCGATCGTCACCAGCTCGGACTGCGTCTCGTAGCCGACGTAGCTCACGCGGACCACGTACGGGCCGACGTCGAGCCGTGGGATCACGTAGAGCCCGTCGATGTCGGTCGCCGAGCCGCGCGGGTCGCCCTGCGGATTCCCGTCCGCGTCGACGGGCTGGGCGAGGACCGTCGCGCCGATGAGTGGCTGGCCGTCGTCGGCGCCGGTGACGAACCCGCGGAGGCCGCCGGTCTGGGCCAGGGCGGAGCCGGCGGCGAGGAGGGCGACGAAGAGGGCGAGTAGCGGACGGGCCATTCAACAGGACGAGAGGTGCAGCGCGGAAGCTACCCGCACCGCCCACCCTCAGACAGGCGAGATGTGATGCCCTGCTAACCCGATAACAGTTACGACACAGCGGCCCCGATCGCCTCCAGGCGCGCCCGCTCGGCGTCCGAGAGCGCCCGGTCGCGGCGGGCCATGACCGCCTCGGCGACTCGGAGCGCCTTGTCGATCCGGTACGGGACGAGCCCCTCAGCTCCGCCCCACGAGAAGCTCGGGACGTGGCGTGGCGGGAAGCCCGACCCGAACAGGTTGCAGAACACGCCGACGACGGTCCCCGTGTTGAACATGGTGTTGATCGAGCACTTCGAGTGGTCGCCCATGAAGAGGCCCGCGAACTGGCGCCCGCTCCCCACGAAGTCCTCCGCGACGGCGTCCCAGAGCGTGACCTCGCCGTAGTCGTTCTTGAGGTTCGACGTGTTCGTGTCGGCCCCGAGGTTGCACCACCGCCCGAGGTAGCTGTTGCCGAGGTACCCGTCGTGGCCCTTCGACGACAGGCTGTGGACCACGCTCCCGTGGACCTCGCCGCCCACCTTCGACCAAGTCCCGATCACGCTCTCGTCGACCCGCGCCGCAGGGTGGACGACGGCCTTCAGCCCGAGGTACACCGGCCCCTTCACGACGGCGTTCTCGCCCACCTCGGCGCCCGCGCCGATCCACACCGGTCCCGCGTCGGCGCGCACCACGGCCCCCGTCCGGATCACCGCGCCCTCGCCGAGGTGGACCGACTCGGGCGCGACGACGTGCGCGCCGTCCTCGATCGTGCCGGCGTGTGTGCCGAGCCCGCCCATCGCTTCCAGGTCGAACGAAATCCGCTCGCCGAGGTCGGCGATGAGGTCCCACAGGTGCGTGACGAGCGTCGCCCCCCCGACGCGCTCCTCCGGGATCCCCTCCGTGTGGAACCGGCCAAGCGCGTCGGTCGCGGTGAGGCTCTCCGGCGGGTTCGGGTGCCAGAGCGCGAGGAGCGTGTCGCCTTGCGTGAACGCCCGCGCCTCGTCCGTACCCACCAGCCCGCGCACGGCGTCGAGCGCGTCGCCGGGGCGGACGAGCCACCGCCCGTTGATGAACAGCGTCGGTCCCGCGACCTCGCCCGCCTCGGGGTGTTCTTCGGCCGCGACGCCCGTCAGCGCGGCGCGCGTGTGGAGCGCCAGCCGGTCGGCCGGGAACGCCGCCGCGATTCCCTCAAACAGCGTCCGCGCCCCGACGCGGAGGTCGTAGACGGCCCGCGTGAGCGCGAGCGGGGAGAGGTGGCCGACGCGGTCGTCCTCGAAGGGGCAGAGAGTCATAGGGGGACGGGGGA
>NZ_MQWD01000001.1:1795394-1885778 GCF_002283365.1 Rubrivirga marina
GGACGGGGGACGGGGGACGGATAGGGCGCGCGGCCTCTGAAAAGTTCCGGTTGCCCCCACAGGCTGCACCCGATCCGGGGCGGACTCCCTCCGCCTCGGCGCCGAGGCGGAAAGGGGCGAGCGGACACGGCGTCGAACGGGTGTCATCCTGAGCGAGCGGAGCGAGTCGAAGGACCTCCGCCGAGCACACCGCGCGGGAGGGCGTCCGAACGAGGTGTTCGCCAGAATCCTTGGCTGCGCTGACGCTTCGCGGTCGACGCCGCCGTTGCCCGGCTCCGCTCGGGAGGGCACGGGAGCGCGGTGGTGCTCGCCGACGGAACCCGTGCGTCTGACTGGCGGTCGCCGTCCGCCAACTGCAGCTTCTTCCCCGAACCCCGAACTCCGTGGACTCCCTCACCCAGGCCGTACTCGGGGCCGCCGTCGGCGAGGCGGTGGCGGGGGAGCAGCTGGGGCGGCGGGCCGCGCTGTGGGGCGCCGTCGCCGGGACGATCCCGGACCTCGACGTGCTCGCCTACCCGTTCCTGACCGAAGCCGGCGCGCTCCGGGTCCACCGCGGCGTGACGCACGGGCTGCCGTTCGCGTTCGTCGCCGCACCCGTTCTCGGGTGGGCCGTGTGGCGGTGGTATCGGTGGCGAGCCGCGCGGAGCCCGTCTGCCTCGGCGTCGAGGCGGGCGGAGCCGGACGCGCGGTGGGCGTGGACGGCCGTGTTCTTCTGGGGCCTCCTCACCCACCCCGTCCTCGACGTGTTTACGGTCTACGGCACGCAGCTGCTGGCGCCGTTCTCAGACGTCCCGTTCGCGATCGGGAGCGCGTTCATCATCGACCCGCTCTACACGCTCCCCCTGCTCGGCTGCCTGGTCGTCGCGCTCGCGACACGGCGGAGCGGGTGGGCCGCCGCCGGGCTCGTGGTGAGCACGCTCGTGCTCGTGGCCGGCGTCGGGATGCAGATGCGGGCGACGGCGACGGTCGGGGCGGCGCTGGCGGAGCGGGGCGTCGAGCCGGAGCGGGTGCTCGTCGCGGCCGGGCCGTTCACGTCCGTCCTGTGGCGGGGCGTCGCCGAAAAGGGGGACGAGGCGGTCCCGTTCTCGCTCCACGTCGCCGACGCGCCCGAGGAGGTCGCCTTCGAGCCCGCCCTCCCTCTGGCGACGTTCCCGGCCGAGGGGGCCCCGCGGCCGGGCGCGGCGACGCTCGTCTGGTTCTCGCGCGGCTGGCTGACGCCACTCGACGGCCCGCCCGACGACCCCGAGACCGTGGCCGACCTCCGCTTCGGCCGCGCCGGGCTCCGCCCGGAGGCCCCGTTCGTATTTGCTTGGGACGTCCTCGACGATGGCGCGCGCATTCGCCAGCGCTCGCTCGGCATGGCCACCCGGATCGACGACATGACGATTCTGTGGCAACGCGTCTGGCGGACCGATTCGCCCGGACCCCGCCGAGTCCATCGCCGTACCATCCCCACACCTGATCCCGATTCCCCCTCGCCATGAAGTTCTTTATCGACACCGCCGTCCTCGACGAAATCCAGGAGGCCTACGACATGGGCGTCCTCGACGGCGTCACCACGAACCCCTCACTCATGAAGAAGGTGGGCGTGAAGGACTTCCACGGCCACATCGCCAAGATCTGTGAGATCGTCCCGGGCCCGGTCTCGGCGGAGGTCACGGCGACGGACTACCAGGGGATCCTCGACGAGGGCCGCGAGGTCGCCCAGATCGCCGACAACGTCGTGGTCAAGGTGCCGCTCATCCTCGACGGCATCAAGGCCATCAAGACGTTCACGGAGGAGGGCATCGACACGAACTGCACGCTGTGCTTCTCGTCGACGCAGGCGCTCGTGGCCGCGAAGGCCGGCGCGACCTACATCAGCCCGTTCATCGGCCGGCTGGACGACATCTCATCGAACGGGATGGACCTGATCCGCCAGATCGTCCAGATCTACGACACCTACGGGTATGAGACCGAGGTTCTGGCGGCCTCCATCCGCCACCCGATGCACGTGGTCGAGAGCGCGATGGCCGGCGCCGACGTCGGGACGATGCCGCTCGACGTGATCAAGAAGCTGATCGATCACCCGCTGACCGACGCGGGCCTCGCCAAATTTCTCTCGGACTGGGAGGCCCTCCAGGGGGCAGAGGAGCCGGCGAACGGGCAGGTCCACCGCGAGGCCTAGCCCGCCTCGGCGCCGCCCGCCTCGGCGCCGAGGCGGGCGGGACCGGCGGAGCGCCGGATCGGAACTCACCGAAAGCGCAGAACACCTCGTCCGGGGGCTCGGTAGCCTCCGGGGGACTCCTTGTTTCTGTTCGATGCGCTACCTCTCCCTCGGCGATACCGACGACATCGCCGCGTCGTGCCACCACCTCACGTTCGGCGGCACCGGGCTCGTCCTTGATGCGGGCATGGACCCGGACCAGGACGGCTACGCGGCGCTCCCACCGTTCGAGCTTCTCCGCGACCGGCCGGTCGACCACGTCGTGGTCACGCACGCCCACCACGACCACCTCGGCGCGCTGCCGGTCCTCTCGCGCGAGGTGCCGCACGCGCAGATCCACATGTCGCGGCCGACGGCCATGCTGGCCGAGATGCTGCTCCCGTCCTCGGCGCGGCTCCAGAAGCGGCGCGTGCGGGAGGGCTCGACGAGCGCGGCGCCGGTCTTCGACGTCGAGATGGCCGAGGCGCTGAGCTACGTCTACGAGACGCACCTCCTCGACGCGCCGTTCGACATCGCCGGGCTCAAGGCCGAGGGGCCGCTCGCGGGCACGTTCTACCACGCGAGCCACGTGCTCGGCGCGGTCGGCCTGCTCATCGAGGGCTACGAGGGCGGCACCCGGAAGCGCGTGTTCTACACGTCCGACACGAGCCTCCAGCCGCAGACGATCCTGCCCGAGGCCGACTACCCCGATGGCCCCGTCGACGTGCTCCTGCTCGAGTCGACGCTCGGCGCGGACCCCGAGGCGGAGACGACCAGCCGGAAGGCGGAGGAGAAGCGCCTCGGCAAGGCCATGGCCGACGTGCTCGAAGGCGGCGGCGTCGTGCTCCTGCCGGTCTTCGCGCTGGGGCGGAGCCAGGACATGCTCGCGCTCATCGACCGCTACAAGCGGCGCGGCGTCATCGACGAGGACGTCCCGGTGTACACGGCCGGCTCGATGCGCGGCGTGGCCGAGATCTACGACAAGACGCGGGAGTCGACGCCGCGGCTCGACCCCGAGTTCGAGGTCTACGGCGTCGATCAAGAGCGCTATCCGCGGACGAACAAGAAGAAGGCCGAGGCCCTCTCGCGGCCGGGCATCTTCGTCCTCACGTCGGGGATGCTCTTCGAGCGGACGCCGTCGTTCGACCTCGCCCAGCAGATCGTCGGCGACGAGCGGCACGGCATCTTCTTCGTCGGGTTCTCCAAGGAGGGCTCGCCGGGCGACCGGCTCCAGATCGCGGCGGCCTCCGGCGAGAAGATGACGTTCGACCCCGACGAGGGCCCGGTCGAGGTCAAGGCCCGCGTCGAGCGGTTCCGGTTCTCGGGCCACAGCCACCGCCGCGACCTAATCGAGGTCGTCGACCGCGTCAAGCCGCGGACGGTCGTCCTCGTCCACGGGGAGACGGCGGCGAAGGACTGGCTCAAGGACAACATCGAGTTCTTCCACCCGGACGTCCGCGTGATCATCCCGGAGCAGGGCCAGGAGATCGAGCTCTAATGGACCTCGCGCCCGAGCCCGGCTGGACGCCGCTGACGCCCTTCTGGGAGGCCCTCGGCACGCGGTCGTTCGTCTCGTCCGACGCCGACGGCGACCGGCTCCGCGTCCGCTACTTCTCGGACGAGGACGGCGGGACGTGGGCGCGGGCGGTCTTCGGGCCGGGCGCCGAGGGGCCGCCGGGCCACGTCCACGGCGGGGCCCTCGCGGCGCTCCTCGACGAGGCGATGGGGATGGCCGCCCTCTCCACCGGGCGCGTCTGCGTCGCCGGGCGGATCGAGGTCGACTTCCGGTCGATGGTCCGCCTCGGCGAGGTCGTCACCGTCGAGCTGGCGCTCGGCGAGGCGACGCCGAAGAAGGTGCCCGTCACGGCCACGCTCCGCCGGCCCGGCGGCGCGACGGCGTGCGAGGCGACCGGCCTGTTCGTCGACATCGGCACCGACCGCCTCGGGCGGGCCGCCGAGGCGGCCGGACTCTAGCGGCTCGGCTGCACGGAATCGTCGCCAGCGGGGCGGAGCGCCGCGCAGGGTGGGGCGTACAGGGCACCCGGCACACGCCGCGATCTCCCCCCGACCCCACCTCATGACCTCGCACTTCGACCCCGCCTCTGAGACCGCCCACCGTCAGGCCGACTGGGAGCGGGCCGCGCCGTACATCGACTGGCTCGACGCCGCCGACGAACTCGAAGACCTCTGGGCGTCGGCCACGGCTCGCGCCGTCGTCTCGGAGGACCTCGTGGCCCGCGCCGAGGCGGTCCCCGGCGAGTGGAAGCTGATCGTCCTCTCGGAGGACTGGTGCCTCGATGCCACGAGCACGATCCCGCCCGTCGCCGCGCTCGCCGCGGCGGCGTCGAACCTCGACCTCCGCGTGCTCGACCGGGACGACAACCTCGAGCTCATGGACGAGCACCTCACGAACGGCACGGCCCGGTCGATCCCGATCGTGATCGTCCTCGACGGCGGGGGCGTCGAGCGCGCGTGGTGGGGCCCCCGCCCGGCCGATCTCCAGGCGTGGTTCTACGGCGACGGCCAGGAGATGGAGAAGGAGGACCGTTACCGCGAGCTCCGCAAGTGGTACGCCCGCGACCGTGGCCAGACGACCGTCCGCGAGATCGTCGAGCTCTTGGAGGAGGTCAGCGGCGCCGGCGGCGTCGCGTGACGCGTGAGACGGTGCGCGGGGGCGGCCCTCGTCCCGAACCTACTCGACCTCTCGCCGCCTCGATCCCCTCTCCCTCTCCGATGCCCCTCGCCCCGCCCCTCTCCGACGCCGACCACGCCCGCGGCCCGGCCGACGCGCTCGTCACGCTCGTCCAGTACGGCGACTTCGAGTGCCCCTTCTCGAAGGACGTCCACGACCTCGTGCAGGACATCCGCCAGCACCACCCGGACGGCGTCCGGTTCGTGTTCCGACACTTCCCGCTGCGGCCGCACCCGAACGCTCTCGCCGCCGGGGTGGCGGCCGAGGAGGCCGCGCGCCAGGGCGGCTTCTGGGCGTTCCACGACCGGCTCTACGAGCACCAGCTGGCGCTCCGCCCGGCCCAGCTCGCCGAGCACGCCGAGGCCGTCGGGCTCGACGGCGACGCCGTCCGCCGCGCGATCGAGAGCGGGGACGACCAGGCCCAGATCCTCCGGCAAAAGCGGCAGGGCGTGAAGTCCGGCGTCCGCTCGACGCTCGGGCTGTGGATCGACGACGAGTGGGTGGAGGAGGACGCCCTCGAGGACGCCGTGATTGCGCGCGTCATCCGCCCGCTCCAGGCGGCCGAGCGCGCCTGACCCCGCCCGCCTCGGCGCCGAGGCGAGGGCATTCAACGAGAAGCGCCCGGCCCCCCATCGGGAGCCGGGCGCTGAAACCTGCGGCTGGCGGGGCGCCAGCGGGAGCCGAGTTACTCGGCGGCCGGGAGCTCGGCCACGACCGGCGTCTCGGCCGGGACGAGCTCGACCGCGTCGGCCTCGGGCTGCGCGGCGCCGAGGTCGGTCTCCTCGAGCTCGAGCGTCTCGTTGCCCTCGACGTCGAGGGTCGGGTCGCCCGTGCCCGCGATGAGCGGGGCGATGACGAGCGCGACGACCGAGATCAGCTTGACGAGGATGTTGAGCGACGGGCCCGACGTGTCCTTGAGCGGGTCGCCCACGGTGTCGCCGACGACGGCCGCCTTGTGGACGTCCGAGCCCTTCCCGTAGGTCACGCCGTCGAACTCGACGCCGCCCTCGATCCGCTTCTTCGCGTTGTCCCAGGCGCCGCCGGCGTTCGACTGGAAGATGGCCATGAGCACGCCCGTGACCGTCACGCCGACGAGCAGGCCGCCGAGCATGTTCTTGTCGTAGAACCCGATGGCGACGGGCACGGCGACGGCGAGCACGCCCGGGAGGATCATCTCCCGGAGCGCCGCCTTGGTCGAGATGTCGACGCACCGCGCGTGGTCGGCCTTGGCCGTGCCCTCGCGGAGGCCGGGGATCTCGTTGAACTGGCGGCCGACCTCCTTGATCATGTCGCCCGCGGCGCGGCCGACAGCGTTCATGGCCATGGCCGAGAACACGAACGGGAGCATGCCGCCCAGGAGGACGCCGCCGAGCACCGTCGGCTGCGAGACGTCGATCTGGAGGATGTCGGCCTGCTGCATGAACGCCGCGAAGAGCGCGAGCGCCGTGAGCGCCGCCGAGCCGATCGCGAAGCCCTTGCCGATGGCCGCCGTCGTGTTGCCGACCGCGTCGAGCAGGTCGGTCCGCTCGCGGACCTCCGGCGGGAGCTCGGCCATCTCGGCGATGCCGCCGGCGTTGTCCGAGATCGGGCCGTAAGCGTCGACGGCCAGTTGGATCCCCGTCACCGACAGCATGCCGACGGCCGCGATCGCAATGCCGTAGAGGCCCGCGAACGAGAACGCCCCGATGATGGCGAGCACGAGGACGATCGTCGGCAGGCCCGTCGAGTACATCCCGACGCCGAGGCCAGAGATGATGTTCGTGGCCGCGCCGGTCACCGAGGCCCGGGCGATGCCCGTCACCGGCGCCGTGTGCGTCGCCGTGTAGTACTCGGTGATGAGGCCGATGAGCGTCCCGGCCGCGAGCCCGATCAGGACCGCGAAGAAGACGCCCGTGTCGGTGTAGGTCGTGAAGCCGGAGACGTCGCCGCCGTCGAGCGTCCACGTGTCCGGCAGGAGGGCCGTGATGATGAAGTAGCTGAGGACGGCCATGACGCCGGCCGCCCCGAACTCGCCGATGTTGAGCGCCTTCTGCGGGTTGCCGCCCTCCTTCACGCGGACGAAGAACGACCCGAGGATGGAGACCACGATGCCGGCCGCCGCGAGGATGAGCGGGAGGATGATCGCGTTGAGCGCGGCCACGCCGGCCGCCGCGAAGGCGCCCGCGAACGCGGCGCCGAGCACCATCGCGCCGATGATGGCGCCGACGTAGGACTCGAACAGGTCGGCGCCCATGCCGGCCACGTCGCCCACGTTGTCGCCCACGTTGTCGGCGATCGTCGCCGGGTTGCGCGGGTCGTCCTCGGGGATCCCCTCGTAGACCTTGCCGGCGAGGTCGGCGCCGACGTCGGCCGCCTTCGTGTAGATGCCGCCGCCGACGCGCGCGAAGAGCGCGATCGAGCTCGCGCCGAGCGAGAACCCGGCCAGCACATTGAGCGCGCGCGTGACCTCAAGCCCGTCGAGCCCGGCGGTCGTGTTGGTGTCGAACAGGCCGGAGTAGACGAGGAACAGGCCGCCGAGGCCGAGCAGGCCGAGGCCGACGACCGAGAGGCCCATGACGAGGCCGCCGGAGAACGCCACGTTGAGGGCGTCGCCGAGCGAGGTCCGCGCCGCGTTCGTCGTCCGGACGTTGGCCTTCGTCGCGACGCGCATCCCGAAGAAGCCGGCGAGCGCCGAGCACACGGCGCCGACGACGAACGAGACGGCGATGATCGGGCTCGAGTCGGACCGGCCGAGGTTGGCCAGCAGCAGGAGCGCGGCCACGACGACGACGAAGACGGCGAGCACGCGGTATTCGCGGCGGAGGAAGGCGGCGGCGCCGTCCTGGATGTCTTTGGCGATCTCGGCCATCCGGTCCGTGCCGACCGGCTGGGCGTTGACCCAGCGCGTGCGCAAAAAGGCGTATCCCAGCGCGAGGACCCCGGCGATGGGGACGAGCAGGGCGAGAGTGGATTCCATGGTGTGCGGGTGAGCGAGTCGGAAGTCCTGTGGGTGAGAGGCCTCGCGTCGGAGGCGCTAGCGGCGGTTGTGCCGGTTCATGGCGGCGGTCAGCCCGTCCCGGGCGAAGGTCAGCGCGGCGTCGGCCGCCTCGTCGAGGCCGGCGTCGGCCGCCTCGCGCTCCGCGTCGTCGAACGGGGACAGGACGAAGTCGACCTGGCCGCCGGGCGGGAAACTATTCCCGACCCCTACACGCAACCGGGGAAACTCGGTGGAGCCCAGGGCCTCGATCACGCTCTGGACCCCGTTGTGGCCGCCCGCGGAGCCTTTTCCGCGGAGGCGGAGCGTTCCGAGCGGGATCGCGAGGTCGTCGTAGACGACGAGCAGGGCGTCGGGGCCCAGGCCGTAGCGGTCGAGGAGCGCGGCGACGGGCGGCCCGCTCCGGTTCATGAACGCGAGCGGCTTGGCGAGCGCGACGGCGGTCGGGCTTCCGTCGGCTCCGTCCGCCTCGGCGTCGAGGCGGGCGGGGTCGGCGTCCGGGTCGGGCGGGAGGACGGCCTCGCCGCAGAGCGCCCGCGCGGCCTCGGTCTCGAAGCCCACGCCGAGCCGGTCGGCCAGCCGGTCGAGCACCATGAACCCCGCGTTGTGCCGCGTGTCGACGTAGTCGGGCCCGGGGTTGCCGAGCCCGACGATCAGCCGGGACACGGGCCGCGACGGCGGCGGGGGCACGGTGCCGAACAGGCGGGACAGCCAGGACATGGCGGGCGCGGGGAGGGCGGAAACGACGCAGGGGCACGGCGGGTGGGCCGTGCCCCTGCGGGGACTACACGTCGGGCGGGGAGGGCTACGCCTCCTCGGCGGTCGCGGCGGCCTCCTCGTCGCCCTCGAGCGGGACGGCGCCTTCGAGGCCCTCGGCGGGCTCGAGCGCCTCCTCGTCCTCGTCGGCCGCGATGGCCTTCGGCGCGGTGACCGTGGCGATCGTCCGAGCGGGGTCGGTCAGGAGCTGGATCGAGCCGCCAAGGCCGAGCTCGTCGACGTGGAGCGACTCGCCGACCTCGAGGGTCGAGACGTCGATCGAGATGTGGCCCGGGATGTCCTTCGGGAGCGCGCGGATCTCGAGCGACGAGAGCGGCTGCGAGAGGATGCCGCCGGCCTTGACGCCGCGCGGGGTGCCCTCGAGCCGGATCGGGATCGTCATCGTCAGCGTCTCGCCGGCCGTCAGCGCCAGGAAGTCGGCGTGGAGCGGCTGGTCCGTGACCGGGTGGTAGTCGACCTGCTTGAGGATCGCGTCGTGGGTGTCGCCGTCGAGGGACAGCGCGACGCGGTAGGTCTCGGTCGTGAAGATGAGCGGGCGGAGCGCCAGCGTCTCGACGGCGAAGTGGACGGGGTCGGTGTGGACGCCGTAGAGGACGCACGGGACGAGGCCCTCGCGGCGGACGGCCTTCGTGGCGGCCTTGCCGGTCTCGCGCGGCTGGACGTCGAGCGTGATGGACTGCATGGTTCGGTCTGGTTCGGTCGGGGCTGCCAGCGATCGGGGACCCCGGTGGGGCGGCCGTCTCCTGTCGACGGCGTGTGGCGCGGGCCCGGAACCAGAAGCCTACGGACCGGCGGCCCCCTCAGACCGCGACGAATCCGCGAAGAGCCGGCCCACCCGCCGCGGACGGCCCTCTCCCCGCCTCGGCACCGGGAAATCTGAGACGGGAGGAGTCAGAGCAGAGCCCCTCTGCCATGTCGTCCTGAGCGCAGGCCGCAGGCCGGAGTCGACCGCGAAGCGACGGCGCAGCCAAGGATCTCTGGTGCGACTCCACCTCGAGCCGACGCCGAGAGCGCGCATCGAAGCCGTGCTCGCCAGAGATCCTTCGACCGCGCTTCGGTCTTCGCCCTTCACTTCGCTCAGGATGACAGGGTCGGGGCGAGGCCGACCGCCTTTGCCTCGGCGCCGAGGCGGACACAGCCAGTCGGATCCGCTCCTCGGACCCTAATCCACGAACAGCGTCGAGATCGACTCGTCGGAGCCGATCCGGTGGATCGACTCGGCGAAGAGGGGGGCGACCGAGATGACCTCGATCTTGTCGGACGCCCGGCGGAGCGGGACCGAGTCGGTCACGATGACGCGGCTGAGCGGGCTGGCCTCGATCCGGTCGACGGCGGGGCCCGAGAGCAGCGGGTGCGTGCAGAACGCCTGGACGTCGAGCGCGCCCGCGTCCGTGAGCGCCTTCGCGCCCGACGTGAGCGTCCCGGCCGTGTCGCAGAGGTCGTCGATGACGAGGCAGTTCTTCCCCTCGACGTCGCCGATGATGTTCATGACCTCGGCCACGTTCGCCTCCGGCCGCCGCTTGTCGATGAGCGCGAGGCCGGCCTGGAACCGCTTGGCGTAGGCCCGCGCGATCTTCGAGGCGCCGACGTCCGGGGCCACGACCACGAGGTTCCGGCGGAAGTCCTTGGGCGACTGGCCGTTGGAGGTCGCGAGGGCGAGCGTGTGCTCCTCGAGCCATTCCTCGAACACGGCCGAGCCGTAGAGGTGGTCGACCGGGATGTCGAAGAACCCCTGGATCTGGGCCGCGTGGAGGTCCATCGTCAGGACCCGGTCCACGCCGGCGTCCTGGAGCATCTTCGCGATCATCCGCGCCGCGATGCTCACGCGGGGCTGGTCCTTCCGGTCCTGCCGCGCGTAGCCGAAGTACGGGATGACGGCCGTGATCCGCGCCGCCGAGGCCCGCCGCGCGGCGTCGACCATCAGGAACAGCTCCATCCAGTTCTCGGCCGGCGGCGGCGTCGACTGGATGATGAACAGGTCGGTCCCGCGAATGGACTCCTCGTAGCGGACGTAGATCTCGCCGTCGGAGAAGTTCTTGAGCGTGACGGCGCCGAGCTCCTGGCCGTAGGCCTCGGCGATGCTCCGCGCGAGGGCGGGATTCGAGCGGCCGGCGAAGATCGAGACGGGGAGCGCAGGGGTCGACACGGCGGCGCGGGGAAGGAAGAGGCCCCGGCCAGACCGGGGCGGAGGACCACTCGCCTCAAAATAGGCCGGCCCTCGGAGGCGAGCGGATGGAGATCGAGGAAGAGTACGGGACCCTGCCGGCCGATTCAGACAAACCTCGCGGGGATGTGACGCGCCCGTCATCGGACCGGCGTAGCGTGGGGGCTGCGCCGCCCGAGCGTTCCGGGGCGAGCGCGACGCTCTCCGCCCGCCGGTTCGAACGGCCCCCGTCCGTTCCGGTCTTCCCACCACGCCCTTGCGTCACGTTCTCGTCGTCGCGGCTGTCGCCGCGCTGTCCCTCCCGGCCCTCGCCCAGGGCGTGTGCCCCGGCCTCGAAGGGTCCGCCGGGCTCGCGTGCGTCGTCGACGGCTACCGCCCGTCCTCGGTTCTCTCCCTCAACGACTCGAAGGACCGGCTCTACGACACCGTGGACCGAGGCGGTCAGGGCGGCCAGGACGGTGTCTTCGGCCTGTACACCGGCCACTTCGTCCCGTTCGACGGCGCCCCCAACGCCGACCCGTCCCAGGACGTTTACAACAACGACGGCTCAAACGGGATCAACCAGGAGCACGTGTTTCCCCGCTCGCGCGGGACCGACGGGAACGCCGCCGAGCGCGACCTCCACCACCTCTTCCCGACGCGGGGTGCCGTGAACTCGGCCCGCGGGAACGACCCGTTCGGGACGATCGACGACGGCGCCGCATCGAGCTGGTACCGCGGCGGTGAGCGGACGACGGCCCGGCCGTCGGATCCGGACGCGTGGAGCCAGTCGTCGGGCGGGCGGTTCGAGCCCCGGGCCGCCGTCCGCGGCGACGTCGCCCGGGCCATGTTCTACGTCGCCGCCATCTACTCGGGGACCGTTGACGGGGCGTGGTTCGACACCCAGCTCGACGACCTCCTCGCGTGGCACCAGGCCGACCCGGCCTCCGACGGCGAGCAGTTCCGGTCCCGTCGGGTGGCCCAGTTCCAGTCGGGGTGCGGGGTGGGCGAGTGCCTCAACCCGTTTGCCTTCGACCCAACGCTCGCTCAGCGGATCTTCGCGCCGGGGACGGGCGGTCCCGGTGAGCCGCCCGGGAACGGGGCGCCGGCGCTCGTGGCCGACGTGGTCGAGACGGACGAGGACGTGCCGCTCGTCGTCGCCGTTCTCGCCAACGACGGGGACCCCGACGGCGACGCGCTCACCGTCACGGTCGTCACGCGCCCCCAGGGCGGGACGACGACCACCGACGGCACGACCGTGACCTACACGCCGGCCCTCGACTTCTCCGGCACTGACCAGTTCGAGTACTCGGTCTCCGACGGCGAGGCGACCTCGACGGCCTCGGTCCGCGTGACCGTCCGGTCGGTCAACGACGCCCCGACCGCGCCCGAGATCACGGCGCCGGCCGACGGGGCCGTGCTCGTGGTGGAGGGCGACCCGGACACGCCGGTCGCGGTCGCGTGGACGGCGTCGACGGACGCCGAGGGCGACCAGTTCGCGTACCGGTGGGAGCTGGCCGAGACGGCGGTGTTCGACGCCGTCGTGCTTTCGGTGAGCGCCCAGGGGCCGAGCGTTCGCCTCACGGTCGGCGCGCTGGCCGACGCGCTCCCGGATCTCGGAGCCGGCGAGTCGGTCGAGCTCTGGCACCGGGCCGTCGCCGACGACGGCGAGGACGCGGCGGCGGGCCCGGCGTCGCGGGTCGTGGTCGAGCGCGGGGTGGTGACGGCCGGCGAGGGCGGCCCCGGCACGGCGCTGGCAGTCGCCGTGCGGCCGAACCCGGCGCGTAGCGTGGCCATCGTGTCCGTCAACCTCGGCGTGGCGGCCGACGTCCGCGTCGAGGTCGTCGACGCGCTCGGCAGGACGGTGGCCGTCCCGCTCGACGGCTGGCGGGCGGCGGGTGCGGTCCCCGTGACGGTCGACGCGGCTGCGCTCCCAGCGGGCCTCTACCTCGTCCGGGTCGTCACCGAGGCGGAGGTGGCCGTGGCGCGGTTGACCGTCGTCCGCTAGCGGACGAGAACGAGCCGCGCGCGAACGGAAACGGCCGCCTCCCCACGAGGCGGCCGTTCGTTGCCCGAGGAGGATTCGAACCTCCACAACCACTTCCAAAGAGTGGTGTGCTGCCATTACACCATCGGGCAATCGGCACCGGCGGCGGCTGGGCGCGTACCGAAGGCGCGCGGGCCCAGCCGGGCCGGCGTGCCGAGTATAGAGGGCCCGCCCCGAGCCGGTCAACGCGTCGGGCGCCGTTCGCGCCCGTTGTCCTCGTGCTCGGACTGCTCTTGCCCCCCTTTTCACGCCCGTGCCCGACGTCCCGCCGACCCGCCTCGACCCCGCTCTCTCCACCCTGAACGGCGCGCCCTCGCCCGATGAGCGGACCGCCATCGGCGTCCTCGGCGGGCTGGGGCCCTACGCCGGCCTCGACCTCGTCCGCTGCGTGTTCGACGAGACCGACGCGCGCACCGACCAGGAGCACCTGCCGGTCGCGCTCATGTCCTACCCCAACCGGATCCCCGACCGCGCGACGTGGCTGGAGGACGAGACGGCGCCGAGCCCGCTCCCAGGGATGATGGAGGTCCTCCGCCGGCTCGACGACGCGGGCTGCGCCGTCGCCGGCATCCCGTGCAACACGGCCCACGCCGCGCCCATCTACGACCGGCTCCTCGACGGCCTCGAGGCCGACGGCCGCGAACTCCGTCTCCTCCACATCGTGGACGCCATCGTGGAAAACGTCGGGGAGGTGGCCCCGGGTGCCACCCACGTCGGCGTGCTCGCGACCACGTCGTCGATTCGGAACCGGCTCCACCAGGTCGGCCTGGAGGCGGCCGGGTACCAGGCCGTGGTGCCGAGCCGGGAGGTCCAGCAGGCGGTCCAGGAGAGCATCTACGGGCCGTGGGGGCTCAAGGCCCAGAGCGCCCCGCCCGACCCGCGCGCGCGGGAGGTGCTCCTGGCGGCGACCGAGCACCTCGTCGAGCGCGGCGCCGACGCGGTCATCCTCGGTTGCACGGAGCTCCCGCTGGCGGTCCCCGAGCGCCGGCACGAGGGGGTCCCGTTCGTCAACTCGACGCGGGCGCTCGCGCGGGCGCTCATCCGGGCCACGCACCCCGACAAGCTCCGCTTCGCGCGGACGGCCGTCGCCTGATCCCCTCCGCCTCGGTGACGAGGCGGGCGCACTCGGCTAGAACGACGGCTCGCGGAGCGTCGTCCGGACCTCCACGAGCGCGTACGAGCCGAACACGCCGAGCCCGCCCTCCACGTTCGTCACGAGGTTGGGGATCTCGCCCGGCGACAGCGTCGAGCCCCCGCCCTGGACCGCCTGCGACTCGACGAACGCCTCCAGCGCCGCGTCCACCGAGATCAGTCGGACGGCGTACGGCCCGTAGAACGTGAACCCGATAAACGGGACCTGCACCAGGAGCGTCCCGTCGGCCCGCTCGATGTAGCTGGCCTCGTTGATGATGGGCGAGGTCCCGGTCGTGAAGTCGTCGTCGCTCGGGTCCTCGTCGCAGAGGAGCGTCCCGCCGGCCTCCTCCTCGCAGTCGAGGAAGCGGCGGACGATCGGCACCGGGAGGAACGTCTCGGGGTCGGGCACGCTCCGGTACAGCGTGTCGCCGTCGACGCCGACCGGCTCGAAGGCGGCCGGCGCGAGGGCGCGTGTCGAGGCGATGAACGCCGCCCGCCGCTCGGCCGTCGTCGACCGCGTGATGACGACCTCGGGTCCCTGACCGGCGCCGTAGACCACCTCGCCGGGCGGGCCCTGCACGAGCTCCACGGCCGGCGGCGTCGTGGTCGTGGCCGTGAGCCGGTCGCGGGCCTGCACGTCGAGCCGGTACGTCCGCTGCGGGAGGACCGTCACCGTGCCGTCGAGCGGGACGTAGGTGCCCGCCTCGGCCTCGGCGTAGGGGTAGACGGCCTCGTCGGAGCCGTCGGCCGCGAGGAGCGTGACGGTCACGGTCGCGCCCGAGACCGCCATGTCGGCCGGGTCGAACACGTCGAGGAGCGGGGCGACCTCGGAGAGCGCCACCGGTGGGAGCGCCTCGCCGACGCCGAGGGAGGCTGAGACCACGAGCTGCGGGTCGAGGTCGTCGTCGGTGGTCCCGTCGCAGCCGCCGACGAGCACGACCAGCGCGAGGAGGAGCAGGGGGAGGAGCGCGCGCATCAGGCGAGAGCCGAACGGCAAGGAGGTGTCATCCTGAGGGGCGGAGCGAGGAGGGGACTCGCCGGACTCGGCCGGAACGCCCATCGGCACGCCGAGGCGGACGACGCGAGATCCTCGGCTGCGCCGACCTTCCGGTTCGCTGCGCTCAAGATGACGGGGGAGGGAGGTCGTCGCCATCGTCCTAGAAGGCGAGCGAGAGGGACACGTTGGGGAGCACCGGGAGCTGGCGGACCTCCGTGACCTCGACCGGGTTCTCGTCGAAGTCGTACACGAAGAACCACAGGTTCCGGCGGTTGTAGACGTTGACGAGCTGGAGCTGGAGCTCGTAGTCGGCGAACGACCAGCGGCCCCGCTTCGTCGCGCCGATGTCGACGCGGTGGTAGGGCGGCAGGCGCGACGTGTTGAGCCCGTTGACGAACAGCCCGTTGAGCGTGCCGTCGCCGAACGGGAAGCCGGGGATCTCGTAGCGCCCGCTCGGGACGGTGTAGGCCTGGCCGGTCGCGTACGAGCCGGCGGCCGTGGCCTCCCAGCCGCGCCCGAGGTCGTACTGGAGGACGACCGTCAGGTCGTGGAGCCGGTCGTACTTCGGCGGGAAGGTTTCCCGGAACTGCTGGAGGTCCGGGTAGCGCCGCCGCGTCGCGCCGATGGTGTACGACGTGAGGCCCGTCAGCCGGCCCAGCCCTTTTTCCAGGAGGAACTCCGCGCCGTAGGCGTAGCCCTCGCCGAACCGGAACAGCTCGCGGTAGCTCAGCCCGGCCACGTCCTGGTTGTTCGGGTCGATGTCGAACAGGTCGCGGAGCGTCCGGCCGTAGACCTCGACGTCGAGCCGGTACGCCTCGCCCAGGTTCGTCTTGACGCCGAGCACGACCTGCTCGCTCGCCTGCGGCGGCACGCCGACGCCCGTCGTGACCCACGTGTCGAAGCCCGAGAACGACTCGTTCGAGATGAGCGAGAGGAACTGGTGGTAGCGCCCGGCCGCGGCCTGGACCACGACGTTCTCGCCGAACGTCCGCTCGACCTGGAGCTGGGGCGACACGCGGAGGTAGGCCGAGGGCTCCGGGTCAACGGCGTCCGTGAGGTCGTCGGTCACGCTCCGGAAGTACTCGGCCCGGAGGCCGCCGGTCACGATCCACCCACTCCCCGGCCGGAGCTTGCCCTGCACGTAGCCCGAGGCGTAGCGCGACGGGTTCGAGTAGTCGGTCTGGACGCTCTCGTTGAACGAGCTCTGGAGGCCGAGATTCAACACGCCGCCCCAGACGCCGGTCCGCGCCTCGAACGTCTGGTTGGGCAGCCACTCCACGTCGAGCCGGCCCGAGTAGTCGGTGAGCGTGTTGGGCCGCTCGAACTCGGTCTCGGCGAACGACCCGACCGGGTAACTGAAGTAGCGGCTGGCCGTGAGGCGGGCCTGCGCGAAGGCCGTCCCCGACAAGACCCGGTTGTAGGCCAGCGAGGCCGTCCGGTTGCCGTAGTCGAGATCGAACCGCGCGTCGTCGCCGAAGGGCACCACGACCTGGTCGCGGCCGGCGTAGGCCGCCAGCGAGATCCGGTCGTTCGGCCCCAGGTCCACGCCGACCTTGCCGTTGAGGTCGTAGAAGTAGAAGCTCTCCGGGATGCCGTCCTGGTCGAGGTTCTCGCGGAGGACGGCGAGGAGCGGCTCGAGCGTGCTCCGGCGGGCGTTCAGCGAGTACGACCCGTTCACGCCCGGGAGGGGGCCCTCGATGCCCACGCGGCTCGCCAGGAGGCCGGCCGTCAGCGATCCGTGCGTCTCGTTCCGGTTGCCGTCGCGGTTGTAGATGTCGACGACGCTCCCGAGGCGGCCGCCGTACGTGCTCGGGTAGGCCCCCTTGTAGAGGCGGACGTCCTTGATGGCCTCCGTGTTGAACGTCGAGAAGAAGCCGAAAAAGTGGGTCGGGTTGTAGACCGTCGTCCCGTCGAGCAGGATGAGCGTCTGGTCCGGCGAGCCGCCACGGATGTAGAGGGCCGACGAGAAGTCGGACGAGGCCTTGACGCCCGGGAGGAGCTGGATCGAGCGGAAGAGGTCCGCCTCGAAGACGGTCGGGAGGGCCTCGACGAGGTCGATCGACACGTTCTGCGTGCCCGGCGCGCGCTCTTCCTCGATCGGCTCCTCGGCCTCGACCACGACCTCGTCGGACGTGAGCCCCTCGGGCGGGAGATCGAGGTCGAGCCGTCGCGTCGCGCCGGGCGCCAGCGTCACGGTCTGGCGGGCCGTCTCGTAGCCGACGTAGCTGGCGACGACCGTGACCTCACCCGCGTCGAGCCCACCGAGCGTGTAGAACCCCTGGACGTTGGTGGCCGCCCCGCGCGTCGTGCCGTCGACACGGACGGTGGCCTGGATGAGCGTCTCGCCGGAGGCCGCGTCGCGGACGTAGCCGTTGAGCGTGGCCGGTTGGGCGCTGGCGCCGGCCGCGAGGGCGAGGGCCAGCAGCAGGAGCCGGGAAAGCGTCGGAAGGGGCATCCGGTCGGGGGGACGACGGGGAAGGGGGCCGGCCTCGGCAAGCTGGCCGACCGTGCGGCCGCAGCCCGTGGGAAACCAGCGAAATGCGACGGCCTCGCCGCGCAGGCGCCGAACGAAGCCACACGGTGCAGGGTTACGGTTCCGTGAGCCCGTCCCGCCTCGGGACACTCCCCGAGGTGGACGACCTCGCTAGCGGACGCGGTCGAGCCACGGGCGCTCGCCGAGGCAGAACGTCGAGGTGTCGGCCTCGAGGCGGCGCGGGGTGGGGCCGGCCGGGTAGCGCGAGGTGGCGCTGCCGAGGTTCCACCTCAAGAGGAGCGCGCCGTCCTCGACGGCCCACGAGTGGACCGAATCGACGCGGACCGAGTCGGGGTGCTCGTAGCTCCACGCCATGAGCCCGTCGGGGCGGAGACGGACGTAGGCCGTGGCGATCTCGGGGGCGGGGCAGACCTCGCGCCACGTGGTCCCGACGAGGTCGGCGCGGGAGAGGCGGGCGACGCCGGCGCAGGCGGCGAGCGCGAGGGCGGCGAGGAGGAGAGAGCAGCGCATGGGAGTCGAATCTACGATTCGAATAGTAGTCCGTCATCCCCTGGCGCGTGCCTCGCCGAATTGCGCGGGCGGGTCTAGCTTGGGCGGCCCATGCGCACCGCCGTCCTCGCCGCCCTTCTGGTTCTCGTCGCCGCGCCCGGTGTGGCCCAACCCGACGTGGTCCTGATCGTGGCCGACGACCTCGGCTTCGGCGACGTCGGGTACAACGGGTCCGACATCCAGACCCCGCACCTCGACCAGCTCGCGGCCGAGGGGCTCGTGCTCGACCGGTTCTACGTGTCGCCGCTGTGCTCGCCGTCGCGCGCCGGCCTCCTCACGGGCCGCTACGGCGTCCGCATGGGGATCAACGAGCCCGTCTCCCACTCCGACACGCTCGGGCTCCCACCGGCGGAGGTCACGCTCGCCGAGTACCTCGACGACGCGGGCTACGAGACGGCCATGGTCGGCAAGTGGCACCTCGGCGACGACTGCCCCTTCCACCCGCTCCAGCAGGGGTTCGACTCGTTCGTCGGCCTCCTCAGCGGCGGCGCGAGCTACTTCGACCGGCGCAACGTCGTCGGGCTCGACTGGTGGCGCGACGCGGCGCCGGTCGACACGGGGGGGTACACGACGGACCTCATCGCGGCCGAGGCCGTCGAGGTCCTGTCGAGGCCGCGCGACGGGCCTCTTTTCCTGTACCTCCCGTTCACGGCGCCCCACACGCCGCTCCACGCGCTTGAGGAGGACCTCGTGCTCTACCCCGGCGTCGCCGAACCGCATCGGACGTTCGCCGCCATGACCACGGCGCTCGACCGTGCGGTCGGGCGCGTCATGGCGTCCGTCCGCGCCTCGGGCCGCCCGACGCTCGTGTGGTTCCTGTCCGACAACGGGGCCGTCGAAGACTTCGGCGGGAGCAACGGGGGGCTCCGTGGCGGCAAGGGCCAGCATTGGGAGGGCGCCATCCGCGTGCCCTCCGTGGTGTGGTACCCCGAGTGGGGCGCGGGCGAGGTCTCGCACCCCGTGTGGTACCTCGACGTCCTCCCGACCGTCCTCGGGCTCCTCCCCCAGCCGCCCACCCCCGTGAACCCGCTCGATGGGACCGACCAGGGCGCGTTTCTCGCGGGCGCCCCGCCCGATGCCTCCGTGCTCGAACGGACGCTCTTCTCATACCGCCGGACGGGCACCGATGGCTACTGGCTCGCCGCCCAGAGCGCTCTCTGGAAGTACGCCGAGCACCGGACGCCCGACCGGACCGCGGTCGATCTGTTCCGCATCGACCTCGACCCGTACGAGCAGGCCGATAGCAGTCGGTCGTATCGAGGCCAGGTGGCCGCGATGCGCCAAGCCGCCATCGCCTTCACCGAGCTGACGCTCCCGGGTGCGGCCCACGACGAGACGCTTACGATCGACCGGCCGCCGGACCTCGCCGAGTGCTCCGGGATCCTCACGACGCCCCCCGGGCCGCCCCCTGGCGGGCTCTCGCTCCGCGTCGGGCCGAACCCGCTCCGCGACGACAGCGCGGTCCGCATCGAAACGGACCGGTACCGAGAGGTCCGGGTGGACCTGTTCGACCTGCTGGGCCGCCGCGTGCGGACCCTCTTCACAGGGACGGTCGAGGCCGGCGGGCGGCGAGCGGTTCCGCTCCGGCCGGGCGGCCTCCCGAGCGGCGTGTACATCGTCCGCGTGACGGCCTCGGGCGCCTCGATGTCGGCGCGGGTCGTGGTGGCGCGGTAGGGGCGTAGGGAGTCGCCCCCCGTCTTGATGGGTATCTAGGGAGGCGAGTCCACTTCGTTTGCGTGTCGACCGTTCGGACCGTCCTGCTCTGCCTGGTGGCCGCGGTGGCGGCCCGTGCCCAGCCGTTGAGCGGCGTCCTGCCGGACGTCGTGATCATCGTGGCCGACGACGTCGGGTTCGGTGACGTGGGGTACAACGGGTCCGACATCCGAACGCCCAACTGGGATCGGCTGGCGGCCGAGGGCGTCGTGCTCGACCGGTTCTACGCCGCCTCGCAGTGCTCGCCGTCGCGGGCCGCGCTCCTGACGGGCCGCTACGGGCTCCGCATGGGGATCAACGACCCGGTGAGTCCGGCCGACACGATCGGGATTCCGCTGTCGGAGGTCACCCTCGCTGAGGCGCTCGGGGCGGCCGGATACGAGACGGCGGCGGTGGGGAAGTGGCATCTCGGCGACGAGTGCCACCAGCACCCGACGCGCCACGGGTTCGACTCGTACGTCGGCGTTCTGGGTAGCGGGGCGCACTACTTCGACCGGAGCACGTACTGGGGCACGGACTGGTGGCGGAACCACGAGGTCGAACAGGTCGAGGGGTACACGACCGACCTCCTCGCCGTCGAGGCCGTCGAGGTCCTGTCGCGCCCTCGCGACGGCCCGGTCTTCCTGTACCTCCCATTCACGGCGTCGCACGGCCCCTTCGAAGCGCGCCCCGAGGACCTCGCCGACTACGCCCACCTCGGCGAGCCGCGCCGGACGTTCGCCGCCATGACGGCCCGCCTCGACTGGGCCATCGGCGAGGTCATGGACGCCATCCGGCGGACCGGCCGACCGACGCTCGTGTGGGTCCTCTCCGACAACGGCGGTCACGACCGCCAGGGCGCGAGCAACGGCCCGCTCCGCGGCCGGAAGGGCCTCACGCTTGAGGGGGGCATCCGCGTCCCGTCGGTGGTGTGGTACGCCCCGCTGGGAGCGGGCCGCGTCGAGCACCCGGTCTGGATCGCCGACGTGCTCCCGACGCTCCTGAGCCTGGTCGAGGTGGAGCGCCCGGCCGGCCCGCCGCTCGACGGCGCCGACCAGTCGGCGCAGCTGGCAGGCGCGCCGCCGACCGACGCGCTCCTCGACCGCGTCCTGTTCTCGTACCGCCGCGTCGACGCCGACACGCTGTACTGGCTCTCGGCCCAGACGGCCCGGTGGAAGTTCGTCCGCGAGCCGTCGCGCCGCGCGCCGCGCGAGGCGCTCTACCGGATCGACCTCGACCCGTTCGAGGCGGCCGACAGCCTCGACGTCTACCCGGAGCGGGCGGCGTGGCTCCGCGACCAGGCCCTCGCCTTCCGCGATCAGACGTGGCCGGGCGCCTCCCACGACCTGTCGCTCACCGACCTCGCCGTGCCCGACCTGTCCGCGTGCCCGCAGGCCCTCCCGAGTACGCCGAGGCCAACCGACTTCGACGTCTGGGTGGGCCCGAACCCGTTCGCCTCGCAGACCACGGTCCGGCTGCGGATGCCGGCGTCGGCGGCGGTCCGCGTCGACGTGCTCGACGCGCTGGGGCGCCGCGTGCGGACCCTCTTCGAGGGGGCGGTCACGGACCCCGAGGTGGCTGTGCCGTTCCGGGCCGGAGGGCTCCCGAGTGGGGTCTACCTCGTCCGCGTGTCGCGTGGCGGCCCGGCCGTCTCGGTCCCCGTCGTGCTCACGCGGTAGCCTCGGCCGCCTCGGGCGTCTCCATCGGGATCGCGCGGTCGGGCCCCTCGCCGGTCTCGAGGTAGCGCCGGACCTCGAGGAGCGCGACCTCCTTCTGCTTGGCCTCCAGCATCAGGTCGTACGGCGCGTCGGGCTCGCCGACGCCGGCCATCACCTCCACCAACTCGTCGACGTCGTCCATGTGGAGGTAGTCGGCGTGGCCGGTGCGGGTGCCGGGCTTGTGGGACGACAGGTGGAGCTTGGGCGCCCGCCCGACCCACGTCGCGACGGCCCGCTCCAGGAGCTCCCCGAGGCCGGCGTCCCACGTGTCACCGGACGGGTTGAGCTTGTGGTGGAACAGGTCAACGATGACGGGAAGGCCCGTCCGCTCCGCCAGCCCGACGGTTTCCTCGAGCGTGTACGTCGTGTCGTCGTTCTCGATCGCGAGCCGCCCGCGGGCCTCGTCGCCCAGCCGGTCCAGGTTGTGCGCGAACCGGTCCATCGCCGCCTCCTTGTCGCCGTAGGCCCCGCCGACGTGGAGCGTCATGGTGTCGCCGCCCATGAGCTTGAGGACCTGCGCCTGGAAGTCGAGCTCGTCGACTGAGTTCTGGACGACCTCCTCGCGCGGGCTGTTGAGGACGGTGTACTGCCCGGGGTGGCTCGTGAGGCGGATCCCCTCGGCCTTGACGAGCCGGCGGATGTCGCGGAACAGCCAGTCGAACGCCTCGGCCCAGTCGAACGGGAACGCCGGGAGCGGGCCGAAGGGGATCAGGTCCGACGAGATCCGGAAGAAGCGGAGGTCGTGCTCAGCGTTCCACCGGAGCGCGTCGCGGACGTCCTCCAGGTTCTGCGTGATGACGGGGATGACCGCCTCGGTGCGGAGGTTGGCGAGGCGGACGGTCCGGGACTTCGTGCCCAGCGTCGTGTTGATGCAGGCGTAGCCGAGGTGGCGGAGGCGCATGGCGCGGCGCGGGGAAGGAGGGTGGGCGTACGCGGGCGGCCCGGCGAGTGTCCCATACGTGCCGGGCGGTCGGGGGCTACGCGGTATCGTTCGGCGCTGCGCCCCGGTCCCATGATCATCCATACCACGCCGGCACCTCCCGAGCCGCCGCCCGAGCCCGCTCGAGACGCAGCGGGGCTCCTCCCGCCCGGCGCCGTTCCGCACGCCGAGCGGTACCAGACGCTCGGGCCGCTCGCGGTCGACCTCGCCCTCGCCGCGTATTGGAAACCCGGCCCGCTCCGCGCGGCGCTCGAGGCGGCCGGGGCCACCGACGTCCTCACGGTCCGGTCGGGGAGCCAGTTCGCCGTCGCGTGCCGAATCGGTCGCCGGGCCTGGGTCGCCTTCCGCGGGTCCGACGACCTCGACGACTGGATCGTCAACGTGACGTTGCGCGGGTCCGTGCCCGAGGCGCCGTGGGTCAAGCCCGATCCGGCGCTCACGGGGTGCCATCCCGGCTTTGGAACGGCGTGGAGCGGTCTCCGCCACGACCTCGCCGACTGGTTCGACCGGGTCGAGCCGGAGGCCGTCGTGCTCGCGGGCCACTCGTTGGGCGGGGCCCTCGCGACGCTGTCCGCGGCCTCACTCGCGCGGGCCGGCCGGTGGGTCGAGGCCGTGATCACGATCGGCGCCCCGCGGGTCGGACGTCCGGCGTTCGCGGCCGCCTACGCTGCGCTGACCACGGGGCCCGAAGCGATCTCCCTCCGCGCGGTCACCTGGCGGGTCGTCAACCCCGGCGACGCTGTGCCGGCCGTCCCCCCCACGCTCCTCGGGTTCGATCACGTGGGAGAGGAGGTCCTCCTCGAGCCTCGACACCCGCTGCTGGGAACGGGGGGGCCGACGCTCCAGACCTCGCCGCTCGGGGCGTTCTTCCAGTTTGTCGAGTCGGTCTGGATCGGCACGCCTGCTTGGGCGCTGTCCGCCGCGGGACGCTGGGGCGCGCGCCGGAAGGCCGATCATGCCAAGGGGCTCTATGGGGCCATCTTCCGTGCATCGGAGGCGCCGCTCGCGCCCCTCCGGGTCTCCGCCGAGGAGCATGCGGCGAACACGGACGACCCCACGCCGCCGAGCCCAGCCGCTCGGCGCCTCCGCCTGGGGGTGGTCGTCGCCCTCGTCGCCGTCGTGGCGGGCGCGCTGTGGGGGACGTACGTGCTGGCCCCGGAGCTGACCGCGGCGCTGGCGGTCGGCCTGGTGCTGTTCGGTTTCCTGGAGTGGGTCGTTCGGGCGGACGTCCTGTGACTCCGCCGGGTGTCCCCGCCTCGGCGCCGAGGCGGGAGGAGCCTCAGAGCCCGCCGAGCAGTCCCGAGAGCGCCTCGTCGTCGGCGGTGCCCGAGCGCGGACGGGCCGACGGCGGGGCGAAGGCCCCGCCCGACCGGATCGAGACGTCGACGGCCCGGAGCAGGTCGGACAGCGCGGCCTCCCCCTTCCGGAGCCCCGACGCGTAGGCGGCCCGGTAGCCGGCGTAGGTCAGCGCGCCCGTCCCGGTCGACCCGAGCCCGGCGCCCGTCGCCGCGATGAGGCCGCCGTCGCCGAGGGCGATTCCGAGAGCGAGCCCGAAGGCCCCGCCGAGGGCCGCGACCAGCCCCGTGAGCCAGCCGCCGACGGTGAAGTTGCGGGCCTTGCCGTGGCGGAGGTCGACGGTCACCGTCGCCTCGGTGCGCCCGTCGCCGAGCGGGTGGAGCGTGACGACGGCCCGCGTGAGGTCGGCGATCGTCATGGCATACGAGAACGGCGTGTAGCCGCCGGTCTGCGCGGCCATCGCCCCGACCTGCGGGACGTCGAAGATGAGGACGGAGTCGGTGAGGGCGTCGCTCTCGCCGACGACCTCGGCCAGCGTCAGGCGGTAGGGGTCGGCGGGGAAGACGCGCTCCATGGCGGCGAGGACCGCGTCGGGCGCGGCCCGGAAGGTCCGCGTGACGCTCAGCCGCTCGACGTCGGTGCCGAGGAACGCCGAGGCCCGGGCGTGCCGCGCGTCCGAGACCGGGGTCGTGGCCAGCCCCTCCGCGGCGACCTCGCGCCAGGCCAGCTCCAAGAAGCCGGAGTCGATCCCGGCGGCCTCGGCGATCTCGATCACCTCCGCTCGCGTGAACGCGGCCCGGTCGGGCTCATTCGGCGCGTGCGTTCGGGCGAGCGTCTCGGAGCGGGCGTCGAGCCGGCGGGCGGCCTCGGCCTGAAGCCGGGCCGCGGCCCGCCACACGCGCCGGGCGTCGGCCTCGGCGACGGTGTCTTCGGTCGGCGGCTCGGGGGGGCGGACGGCGTGGCGAGGCCGGCGGCGTCGGGCCAATCGACGGCGTCGTCCGACTCGGCGGAGACGTCCTCGGCGGAGCGGGCGGGACGGGGGCGTTCCATGAGGGTGGGCCGGCCTGGAGGGGGGGCAGCTTGGCAAGAGCAGCGCAAACGTCCGCCGGGTGTCCCCGCCTCGGCGCCGAGGCGGGGACACCCGGCTAATTCGAGGCCGACGTACCGTGCGGGAGCCGCTCCGGCATCTCGGCGGCGACGTAGATCAGGATCGCCGTCGCGGCCACGGCGCGCTGGACGTGCGCCGGGTCCAGCTTGTCGATCGTGTCGGCCGGCGTGTGGTGGTAGACGAAGTAGTCGCCGTTGTCGGTCCGCAGGCTGAGGCCGGGCACGCCGTCGCGCATCATCGGGCCGATGTCGGCACCGCCGCCGCCCTCGGTGATCCCCGCCGGGCCGGCGTCCGCGTCCGTCTTGAGGAGGCCCTCCAGGAGCGGCTCGACGCGCGCCGCCAGGAGCTCGCGTCCCCCCTCGCCGCCGGAGTAGCCGAACCCGACGGGGTCGAACAGGCCGCTGTCGCTCTCCAACGCGAGCTGGATGTGGGAGACGCGGTCGCCCAGCGAGTCGCGGAACGCCTGGGCCCCGCGGAGCCCGTTCTCCTCGTTCGTCCACAGCGCCACCTGGACGGTCCGGCGCGGGCGGAGGCCGAGATCGTGGAGCAGGCGGACGGCCTCCCACGTCACGACGCAGCCCGCGAGGTCGTCGTGGACGCCCTGCCCGACGTCCCACGAGTCGATGTGGCCGCCGAGGATCACCAGCTCGTCCGGACTCTCCCGGCCCGTGACCTGCGCGATCGCGTTGCGCGACATCCGGTCGGCCCGCGTCTCGGCGCCCATCGTGAGGCGGACGACCGGGCGCTCGCCTCGGGCCTGGATCCGGTGGAGCCACTCGGCGCCCTCGATCGTGAGCGCGGCGTGCGGGATTTCGGGGATACCCTCGCCGTAGCGCATCGTCCCGGTGTGCGGCGTGCTCAGGCCGCTCGGCCCGACCGACCGGACGAGGCTGGCGACGGCCCCGGCCTCGGCCGCCGCGGCGGCCCCCGCGGTCCGGTACTGGACCGTTTGCCCGTACGTCGTGAACGGCACGTCGAACAGGACGATGCGCCCGGCGGCCTCGTCGGCGCGCTCCGTCAGCTCCTCGAACGACGTCACGACGAGGACCTCGGCCTCGATGCCCTCGGGCGGCGTCGCGACGCTCCCGCCGAGGCCGAGCATCGGCAGGTCGAACTCGCCGTGCGGCGTCACGAGCGTGGCCGACTCCTCGCCGCGGACCCACGTCGGGACGAGCGCCGGCTGGCCGCGGAC
Organism: Rubrivirga marina; assembly: GCF_002283365.1. Taxonomy (NCBI): domain Bacteria; kingdom Pseudomonadati; phylum Rhodothermota; class Rhodothermia; order Rhodothermales; family Rubricoccaceae; genus Rubrivirga; species Rubrivirga marina. Next base: position 1,821,333 of record NZ_MQWD01000001.1, read on the forward strand.
GCCCTCGAGCCCGTCGGCGCGCATGGCGTCGAGGATCCAGTCGAGGGCCGCCTCGAGCGCGTCGGAGCCCGAGAGGCGCGGGCCGAACGTCGTGGCGATGTGGGCGACGCGGTCGTAGGCCGCGCTGTCGGCCAGGGCCGCCTCGGTGATTCGGGCGGCGGCCTCGGCGTAGGGCGCCGACGGGTCGGGCTGGGCGTGGGCCCCGGGGGCGAGGGCCGACAGGCCGACGAGCGCGAGGAGGGCGGCGAGGCGCATGGTGCAATCGGACGGGGACGCCAAGCTAGCCCGCATCTAGCTTCGGGCCGTGCGCGTGCTCCGCTTCCTCCTCACGGCCCTGTTCGTCCTCGTCGCCCTGTGGGCCGCGGCGGAGACAAATGACGAGTCGGTTGCCGTGCTGGCGCTCGCCGTCGGCGTGCTCGTGGCGCTGCGGCTGGTCGACGGCGCTCGGCTCCGTGCGCTCCGGCAGCGCGTCGAGGCACTGGAGCGGGGCGCGGCCTCGGCCCCACTCGCCGCCTCGGCCCCGCCTGCCGCCGACGTGCCCGTTCTCGACGTGCCCGACGTCGGCACGCCTCCCGAGCCGGCGCGGCGGGTGCGCCCCCCGACCGACCGACCGAGGCGGGCGCGGCCGTCGCTCCCGTCGCTCTCGCTCGACGACCTCCCACCGCCGCTCCGCCGGGCGTGGGACTTCGCGACGGGCGGCAACCTGTTCGCGCGGATGGGCCTGCTCATCCTGTTCGTCGGCCTCGGGCTTTTGATCCGCTACGCCGTGGCGCAGGGCGTGATCTCGGTCGAGGTCCGGCTCGCGTTCGTGGCCGCGGTCGGGCTCGGGTTCGTCGCACTCGGCTGGCGGCTCCGAAGGGGCACGCCCGGGTTCGGCCTCACGCTCCAGGGCGGCGGCGTGGCGACGCTCTACCTCACGGTCTACGCTGCGTACGCGCTCTACGGGCTGCTCCCGTCGCTCCTGGCGATCGTGCTGATGGGCGTCGTGGCCGTCGCGTGCGGCGCGCTGGCGGTCGTCCAGAACGCGCCCGGGCTGGCGGTCCTCGGCGTGACCGGCGGGTTCGCGGCGCCGGTGCTGGCGGGGACGGCCGAGGGCAACCACGTCCTGCTCCTCAGCTACTACGCGCTCCTCAACCTCGGCGTGCTCGGCGCGGCGTGGGCGAAGGGCTGGCGGTCGGTCGCCGTCGTCGGGTTCCTGTCGACGTTCGTGACGGGGGGGCTGTGGGGCGGGCTGAGCTATCGGCCCGAGTGGTTCGCGTCGGTCCAGCCGTTCGTGGTCCTCAACTTCGCAATCTACCTCGCCCTGGCGGTTCGCTTCGCGCTGCGGACGGCGAAGACGGGCGCGACGCCGGAGCGGGCGCTCGCGGTCGACGGCGCGCTCGTGTTCGGCCTCCCGGCGGCGACGTTCGTGCTCCAGGCGGGCCTCGTCGAGGGCGTCGTCCCGTTCGGGCGGGCGTGGAGCGCGGCGGTGCTGGCCGTCGTGTACCTCGTCGGCGCCGGCCTCCTGCGCCAGCGCGCCGGCGTGCGGCTCCTCGCCGACGCGTTCCTCGCCATCGGCCTCGCGTTCGCGACGCTGGCGCTTCCGCTGGCCTTCCAGCGCGTCGTGTTCGGGGCGATGTGGGTGCTGGAGGGCGCCGGGCTCGTGTGGGTCGGCGGCCGGCAGGGCAAGCGGTGGATGCGCCTCGGCGGGCTCGCGCTCCAGGCCGTCGCCGCGACGTTCCTGTTCGTCGAGGGCGTCCTCGCGCCGTCCGGCACGTTCTTGCCCGAGACGCTCACCGGCTGGATCGTCGCCCTCGGCCTCGGCCTCTCGGCCTACGTGCTCCGCCCCCGGCCCGAGGCTGGGTCCGCCGACCTCGACGCCGAGGCGGAGGGGGGCGAGCCCGAGCACACCGCCGTCCTCGCCGGTCCGCGGTGGGACCGCGTCGAGCGCTTCGCCGCGCGCGCGTTCCTCGGCTTCGCCCTGTTCTGGTGGACCACGACGGCCGCGGTCCACGTGCTCGACCTCGCGGCCGAGCGGCACCAGCTGGCGGCGATGCTCGGCGCGGCGGCCCTCTCGGCGGCCCTCTTCCTCGGCCTCGGGCGCGCGCTCGGGTGGGCCGCGCTTCGGGCGTCGTCGTTCGGGCTCGTCGGCGCGGGGTGGGCGCTCTGGGGCGTCGCGCTCGTCACCGAGGCGGACGCGGTCGCCCAGTGGCGAGGCCTCGCGTGGCTCGCCGTGTTCGCCGTGGCGTGGCTCGCGCTCCGCGTCGAGCGGGCGCACCGGCTCCGAGCGCCGGCCTTCATGGGGACCGTCTGGCTGGCCGTCGCCGTCCTCGCCTGGGCGCTCGCCGACACCGTCGGCGCCGCGACCGCGGGCGGGTGGGCAACGGGCGCGGCCGGCGCCGTGATCGCGGTCGGGCTCCTCCTGGCCGTCCGGATCCCGGCCACGGCCGCCGCGGCGCGCACGTGGGAGTGGAGCGTCGCCGGGCTCGTGCTGGCGGCGACGCTATGGACGCTCGGGTCGTGGTCCAGCGCCGGCGCCGCCGATCCGCTCCCGACGCTCCCCGCCCTCAACCCGCTCGGCCTGCCGACGATCGCGATCCTCCTCGGGCTCCGGGCCGCGTGGCGTGTGCTCCCCGACTGGCGGCGCGCGCTGGACGTCCTCGTCGGCGCCCTCGGCTTCGGCGCTCTCACCGTCGAGGTGTTCCGCGGGGCTCACGCCCTCGGCGCCGCGCCGTGGACCGCCGACGGCCTGTACACGTCGTCGACGGCGCAGGCGGCGCTGGCCGTCACGTGGACCGTGCTGGCCCTCGTGCTGGCCGTCGCCGCCGTCCGCCGCGAGAGCCGCGGGCTGTGGTTCTTCGGCGCCGCGGTGTTCGGGGCCGTCGTCCTCAAGCTGTTCCTCGTGGACCTCTCGCAGGCCGAGGCGCTCGTCCGCATCGTCGCGTTCATCGCGGTCGGCGCGATCGGGCTGCTGATCGGATACCGCGCCCCGCTGCCGCCGCGCCGCGCCGAGGCCGTACGTTCCGAGGAGACCTCGTCACCACCGCCATGATCCGCCTCTTCGCCGCCGTCCTCCTCCTCACGGCGTCCGTCAGCGCCCAGACGCTCGAGCTCATCGGGACCGTCGACCTCCCCGCCATCGTCACCGACTCGCTCGAGACGGGCGGCTCCGACGTGTGGGGCTACGTCGCGCCCGACGGCGCCGAGTACGCCATCATGGGCGACATCGAGGGCGTCTCGGTCGTCGCCGTGCCCTCGCTCGAGGTCGTCGCCCGTGTGCCCGGTCCCACGAACGACGCCCGCTGGTACTGGCGCGACATCAAGACGTACGGGCGCTACGCCTACGTCGTGACCGAGGCCTACGGGCCGAGCGAGGGCCTCCAGATCCTCGACCTCAGCGGGCTCCCGGAGCGCGTCGAGGAGGTCGCCGTCGTCCGCGGCCCCGACGACGCGTTCGTCTCGTCGCACAACCTGTCGATCGACACGGCCACGGGCCACGCCTACGTGCTCGACTCCGACGGCGAGTCGGTCTACGTCCTCAGCCTGGCGGACCCCGTCGCTCCCGAGGTCGTCGCCCGGCTCGACGTCGGCGACGTCCACGACGTGTACGCCCACGAAGACCGGGCCTACGTCGCCGAGGGGCGGAACCCGACGTACTCGATCTGGGACCTGAGTGACAAGAGCGCGCCCCAGCTGGTCAGCCGCGTGACGGTCCCGAACGCCGGCTACGTCCACAACATCTGGCCGACCGACGACGGCCGGCACGTCCTCACGACGGAGGAGACGGCCGAGAAGACGGTCAAGGTGTGGAACGTGGAGGCCCCCGAGAACCCGGAGCTCGTGGGCGAGTGGCTCGGGGCGAACCGGATCGCCCACAACGTGCTCGTCCGCGGGCGCTACGCGTTCCTGTCGCACTACTCGGCCGGCGTCTACGTGCTGGATCTGGCCGACCTCGCGAACCCGGCCGTCGTCGCCCACCACGACACGTACCCGAAGAACGACGACGTGGCGATGGACGGCAACTGGGGCGCGACGCTGCCGTCGCCGGGCGGCTACGTCTACGGCAGCGACGGGACCGGCCAGCTCACCGTCCTCCGCTGGACGCCGCCAGCGGACTCGTAGGGGAAAGGCGAGGGGGACGAGGCAAGAGGCAGGGAGCCTCGGCCCGGCCTCCTCCGCCGCGGCGCCGAGGCGAGCAGGGAGGGCTTGTCATCCCGAACGCAGTGAAGGATCTCGCGCCGGCCGCCGTGGCGCTCCGAGGAGCGTGGCGGTCGCGTTCGATGAGATCCTTCGCATTCGCTCAGGATGAACGCATTCCTTGAGGGGACCGAATCTGGCTGGGCCCTCTCGGACCGTCGGCTTCGCCACGAGAGCCGCCGAGGCGGGCAGGGTCAGGAGAACCCGTGCCGCCAGCGGTGGCGTACCCCGCGGCCCCGGCCGTCCCCCCATGCCCCTCGCCCGCTCGAGCCGACGCTACCTGCTCCGGCACCCGCTGCTGACGGCGCTGTCCGTCCTCGGCGTGGCGCTCGGTGTGGCCGTGAGCGTGGCCGTCGACCTCGCCAACACGAGCGCGCTGCGAGCCTTCGAGCTGTCGGGCGAGGCCGTGACCGGGACGGCGACGCACCAGGTCGTCGGCGGGCCGGGCGGCGTGGACGGGGCGCTCGTGGCGCGGCTCGTGACCGAGGCCGGCGTGGCGCAGGTCGCGCCGGTCGTCGAGGGCGCCGCGCGCGTGGCCCGCCAGCCAGAGCGTGTCGTGTCGGTGCTGGGCGTCGACCCGTTCGCCGAGGCCGCGTTCCGGCCGTTCGTCGGCGGGCCGGGCAGCGGCCTCGACGCCGGCACGTTCCTGACCGTCCCCGGCGCCGTGCTCCTCTCCGAGGCGACGGCCGCCGAGCTCGGCGTCGCCGTCGGCGACACGCTGGGGCTCGCCGTCGACGGCCGCCCCGAGGTCGCCCACGTCGTCGGCCTCCTCCAGCCCGACGACGACCGCTCCGAGAGCGCGCTCCAGAACCTCCTTGTCGCCGACGTCGCGACGGCGCAGGAGTGGTTCGGGATGACGACGCGTGCAGAGGCCCCGTCAGGGTCCGCGCTGGACGCCGACCCTCGAGCTCCGAACGCGGGCACGCTCACCCGCATCGACCTGATCCTCCCGGCCGACGACCCCGCCCGCCTCGACGCCGAGGTGGACCGGGTCGCGGCGCTCCTGCCGGAGGGGACCGAGGTCCGCCCGGCGTCGACGCAGGCCGACGCCCTCGCGACGATGACGGCCGCGTTCCGCCTCAACCTGACCGCGCTGTCGCTGCTGGCGCTCGTCGTCGGCGTCTTCCTGATCTACAACACGGTCACGTTCGCCGTGGTGCAGCGGCGGCGCGTGCTCGGGACGTACCGCGCGCTCGGCGTCACGCGGGCCGAGGTGTTCCGCGCCATCCTCGGCGAGGCGCTCGTGATCGGCGCCGTGGGGACCGCGATCGGGCTCGCCCTCGGCGTGCTGCTCGGGACCGGCCTCGTCCGGCTCGTGACGCAGACGATCGGCGACCTGTACTTCGTGGTCCGCGTGCGGGAGCTGGCGCTGTCGCCCGTCGCGCTCCTGAAGGGCGTCGCGCTCGGGCTGGGGGCGACGGTGGTGGGCGCGCTCCGGCCCGGGTGGGAGGCCGCCTCGACCGCGCCCGCCTCGGCGCTGCGGCGGTCGACCCAGGAAGATCGGTTCGCCGAGGGCGCCGGACGGCTCGCGGTGTGGGGTCTCGGCGTGCTCGCGCTCGGGGGTCTGGTGCTCCTGGTCCCGGCCGGCGTGCCCGGCGCGTACGCCGGGATGCTCGGGATCCTGGCCGGGACCGCGCTCCTCGTCCCCTACCTCACGCGGGCCTGGGCCGCGCTCGCCCGGCCGGTCCTCGGGGCGCTGCTGGGGCCCGTCGGGCGGATGGCCGCGCGCGGCGTCTCGGCGTCCCTCAGTCGGACCTCCGTGGCCGTCGCCGCGCTCGCCGTGGCGGTCGCCGCGACGGTCGGCGTGGCGACGATGGTCTCGTCGTTCCGCACGACCGTGGCCGACTGGCTCGGGGCCGTCCTCCAGTCCGACGTCTACGTCCAGCCGCCGGCGACCGTCTTCCGCCGCGGCGGCGCCGTCCTCGACGACTCGCTCGCCCAAGCCCTCGCCGCGCTCCCCGGCGTCGCCCGCGCCGACGCCATCCGCGTGCGGACGATCGAGGACGACAGCGGCCCCTTCGACCTCGTCGTGGCGCGGCTCGATGAGGTCCGCGCCGGCGTAAACCGCTACAAGGAGGGCTCGGCCGAGGCCGTTGCCCAGAGCGCCGCCGCGGGAGCGGTCGCCGTCAGCGAGCCGTTCGCGTTCCGCTTCGGCGTCGGCGTCGGCGACACGCTCCGCCTCCCGACCGATCGGGGGACGCGGACCTACCCGATCGCCGGCGTCTACTACGACTACGGCAACGACCTCGGCGTCGTGCTCATGGACGAGCGGCCGTTCCTCGCCGCCTTCCGCGACCCCGGCTACACCGGCATCGCCCTTACCGCCGCGTCCGGCGTCGACCCCCCCGACCTCGTCCAGCGCGCCCGGCGGCTCGCCGAGGCCTCCGCCCAGGACGTCACGGTCCGCTCCAACCGGGACCTCCGGGAGGCGAGCCTCGAGATCTTCGATCAGACGTTCGTCGTGACGAGCGTGCTCCGGCTTCTGGCCGTCGCCGTCGCGTTCGTCGGCGTCCTGTCGGCGCTGATGGCGCTCCAGCTCGAGCGGCGTCGCGAGCTGGCGATGCTCCGAGCGCAGGGCATGACGCCGGGCGAGGTCCGCAAGATGGTGTTCGCCGAGACCGGGCTGATGGGGCTCTGGGCCGGGCTGCTGGCGGTCCCGCTGGGGCTGGCGCTGGCGGCCGTCCTCGTGTTCGTCGTCAACGTCCGGTCGTTCGGGTGGACGCTGGCGTTCACGGTCTCATCGGGCGTGCTGGTCCAGGCCGTGGCGCTGGCGGTCGGTGCGGCGCTCCTGGCCGGCGTGTACCCCGCGTGGCGGATGGCGCGGACGAGCCCGGCGCTCGCGATGCGGGAGGCGTAGCCCCGCCCGCCTCGGCGCCGAGGTGGGGGAGGCGGGTGCGAGAAGGGGCCATTTGCGCGGTGAGAAGAGACGCCGGATTGCCCCGGCTCGGGGCTCTGCCGAGGGGTCAATGTGGATATGATCCCCACATGACCCGATCGATCGGTTTCTTCGCCGCCCTCTGGTTGGCCGTCGCAGCGGCCCACGCGCAGGGGTTCTACCTCGAGCCGCTCACGGAGGACGGCGCGTTCCTCTTCCCGACCGACGTCGCCGTCCGCCCCGACGGCGGCTACTACGTGGTCGACAAGCGCGGTTACGTGTTCGGCGTCGAGCCCGACGGGACGGTCCGCAGTGAGGTCGTCCTCGACCTGCACACGGAGGTCGTCTCGAGCGGCGACCGGGGGCTTCTCGGGATCGCGCTCCATCCCGACTTCCCGGAGCGGCCCGACGTCTACCTCTACTACACGGCGTACGACCGGACGACGCTCGATCGCGAGACGCCGTTCGGGGTCGGGCGCGTGACGCGCTACACGATGGCGGGGCCGGGACTCTGGCAGGCCGACTCCGCGAGTCGGACGATCCTCCTCGGTGAGAGCTACGACGACGGGGTCCCGGTCTGCCTCCCGTTCCACGCGGGCGGGACGATTCTCTTCGCGCCCGACCGCTCGCTCGTCCTCAGCTTCGGCGACGCGGGCCACGCCGCCTATGCCGACGTCGGCGGCAACGAGCCCGACTGCTTCGCCGAGGGCCGGGCGGACCCGGCCGTCGACGTCGGGGCCTTCCGGTCCCAGATGCTCTCGAGCCCGAACGGGAAGATCGTCCGGATCGACCCCGAGACCGGCCTCGGCCTGCCCGACAACCCGTTCTACACGGGCGACCCGGCAGACTGGGCCTCGCGGGTGTGGGCGCTCGGGCTCCGCAACCCGTTCCGGTTCGCCATCGACCCCGAGGCGGACGGCCTCCGCCTGGTCATCGGCGACGTGGGGTGGGGGACGTGGGAGGAAGTCGACGTTTCGGAGGGGGGCGAGAACTACGGGTGGCCGTGCTACGAAGGGGCGGCCCTGGTCCCTGCCTTCGCCGCCACCGCGCCCGCCGGCTTCGACTGCGAGGGGCCGTGGACGGGCGCGTTCACGCTCCCGGCGGCCGTCTGGAACCACTACTACCCAGAGCGCTCGGCGCCCCCCGGCGTCACGGCCAACTCCATCACGGGCGGCGCGTTCTACACCGGGGCGGCCTACCCAGAGGCGTACCGCGGCGCCTTCGTCTTCGCCGACTTCGCCATCGGCTGGCTGTCGGCAGGCCGGTTCGCCGAGGGCCAGCTCGAGGGGGCCGAGCGGATCATCGAGGGCGCGGCGGGGATCGTCGACGTCGAAATGGATCCGGCCCAGGACGCGCTGGTCCTCGCCGACCTCTACAACGGCCGGCTCCTGCACCTCCGCCACGCCGGCGGCGGCCCGACGGCCCCGGTCGCCCGCGCGACGGCCGACGCCCGGACGGGCGCGGCGCCCTTCGCCGTCCAGTTCCGCGGCGCCGACTCGCTCGATCCGGAGGGCGGGGCGCTGAGCTATGGCTGGAGCTTCGGCGATGGCGCTGTCTCGAGCGACCCCGACCCCGTGCACGTCTACGAGGAGCCCGGTGCCTACGTGGCCACGCTGACCGTGACGTCCGAGGCGGGCCGCGAGTCGCAGGCCACAGTGCCGGTCCGTGTGGGCCGCGCGGCGCCGACGCTCACGGTCGTCGAGCCCTCCGCGCGCGTCGTGTACGGCAACGAGCTCGTCCCGCTGCACGCCGAGGTGACGGACCCCTATGAGCCCGCCGAGGCGCTCGAGGTCGAGTGGGAGGTCCGGCTGGTCCACAACGTCCACGAGCACCCAGGCTTCTTCCGGGCCGAGGGCGCACGGGCCTCGTTCGTCGCGCTCCCGCACGGGGAAGATGGGGAGGTCGCGTTCTATGAGGCGACGGCCCGCGTGACCGATGGCGAGGGGATTCGGGTGTCGACGTCGGTCGCGCTTCTGCTGGCGGCGCCCGGGGCCGTCCTCGCTGCGACCACGCCGATCTGGACCGACGGGGTCGCCCGGTTTGGCCGGCGGCTCCGCGTGCGGAGCGTTCTCCTCCCCGGCCTCGACGCCATCCCGGAGGGAGTCACGGTCGAGGTCTTGATCGACGGCGTGTGGCAGCCGGTCGTCTACCCCCGCGTGCTCATGGAGCCGGGCGGCGTCCGCGTCGTGTTCGTGGCCGTCGAGGCCGACGGGCTCCGGGTGACGAACGGCCTCGTCGAGCCGCAGGTCCGCGTGGACCTCGGGACCACCGCCGGCTCCCCCGAAGGCACGGTCGCGGGCCGGATCGGCGACGGCCCCGAGTTCGACCCCGCGACGTCGAGAGACGGCGCGCTCGTGCTCTATGGACCGGCCTCGCTCGGCGACGTCGACGCGGCCCCGTTCGTCTACGGCCCGCTGGCGGAGGGCGGCGCCGTCTCGGCCACGGTCGACGGCACCATCGACGCGACGGCGGGCGTGATGGTCCGCACGTCGCTCGACCCCGCCGCGCCGGCCGCCGCGCTCCTCGTGGCCCCCGACGGTCAGGTCACGCTCCGCGTGCGCACCGAGGCCGGCATTCGCCTCGACTCCCTCGGCAGGGCGGAGCTCCCGACGCGGCTGCAGCTCTACGCCGGGCCGGTCGGCCTTCAGGCCGCCGTCGCGAAGGAGGACGCGTGGACGGTGCGGGCCACGGTCGCCGGGTGGCCCCGGACGGGCCAGCTCGCCGGCCTCGTGCTCGGGTCGGGCGGGTTCGCCTGGACGCGCGACCTCCGCCTCGACACCGAAGACGAAGTCCGCGGGATGACGCCGCCGGGGACGCTCGGCATCGCCTCCATCGCTCCGAACCCGACCTCGGGTACGACCACCGTCGTCGTCGAGACGGGGCGCGAGGGGCGCCACACGGTAGACGTGTTCGACGTGCTCGGCCGCCTCGTCTCCACGCGCGAGCTCACGGCCGACCGGCCGGGGCTGCTTCCCGTCCGGCTGGACCTCTCGGGCCAGGGGCCGGGCGTGTATGCCGTGCGCGTCCGGCACCCGGACAGCGGGACCGCCGTCACGCAGACGCTGACGGTGGCCCGCTAGCCCAGTCCACCGGAAACCGGTCCGCCGGAGGGGCTTCGAAGGGGCATGCCCCCCGGTGCCCTCTCGCCGTTCGACGCCGCCGTGGCTCGCTGGGTCGGCCTTGGGCCGGCCCCGCGCGCGGCGTTGCGCTCCGCGTTGCGCTCCGCGTTCGAGCGGCGCAGCGCCGTATCACCTGGCCAGCTACCTGGGCGTGACCGACGTCCACCTCTCAAGGATCCGCCGCCGGGCCGCCGTTTCTGAATCAAGGTTCAGGCGCGAGCGCCGGCCTCCTCCCGACCCTCGGGTCTCACTCACGACCCCTCCCATGCAGATCGCCTTTCTCGGCCTCGGCGCCATGGGCGCCCGGATGGCCGCCCACCTCCTCGACGACCACGACCTCACCGTCTGGAACCGATCCGACGGCCCGGCCGACGCCTTCCGCGAGCGCGCCGCCGTCGCCGCGACGCCCCGCGAGGCGGCCGAGGCGGCCGACCTCGTGATCGCGATGGTCACTGACGACCGGGCGAGCCGCGACGTCTGGACCGGCCCCGACGGGGCGCTCGCCGGAATGAAGAGCGGCGCCGTGGCGGCCGAGATGAGCACGGTGTCGCCGGGCTGGGTCCGCGAGTGGGCCGGCCTCGTGACCGAGGCGGGCGGGCGGCCGCTCGACGCGCCGGTCTCGGGGTCCCGCCCGCAGGCCGAGGGCGCCACGCTCGTCGTCCTCGTCGGCGGCGCCGCCGACGCGCTGGAGACGGCGCGGCCGGCGTTCGAGGCGATGGGCAAGAGCGTCCAGCACGTCGGGGGGACCGGGACCGGCGCGCTCGTCAAGCTGGCCGTCAACGCACTGATGGGCGTCGGCGTGGCGGCGGCGGCCGAGCTGCTCGCCGTCCTCCGGCGCTCGGGGGTCGACGAGGCCACCGCCGCCGAGGTCCTCGGCGCGACGCCCGCCGCCGCGCCCGTCGTGGCGACGGCGATGCGGCTGATGGCGGACGGCCGGCACGACCCGCTCTTCCCGGTCGACCTCCTCGACAAGGACCTCCGCTACGCGCTCCACGTCGCCGCCGAGGCCGAGTCGGCTGCCCCGCTGGTATCGGCCGCGCGCGCCCAGTTCGAGCGGGCCGCCGAGGCCGGTCTCGGCGGGAAGAACATGACGGCCGTCGCGATGCTCTACGACGACTGACCCCGCCTCGGCGCCGAGGCGGACGGGGCTACTGCTCGGGCGGGTACGGCACGCCGATCCGCCGTGCGTACTCGCGGATCGGGTCGAGCCCGACCGCCGCGCGCCGCGCGTCCACTGCGGCCGGGTCTTCGATCGGGTAGAACGCCCGCTGGCCGGTGTCGGGGTCGGTCCGCTGCTCGGAGCCGTAGCGCTGCGGGAGGCCCTGGCGCACGAGGATCCGGTCGGTGAGGTAGGCCAGCCAGACGGGCTCGGCCTCGCCGGCCTCGACGGCGTCGGCGATCGTGGGTTCGTAGCGCAACTGGACGTCGAGCGGCGCGTGCTGGACGACGAGCCACGCGGCCCCGGCCGCCCACGTCCCGACCTCGCTCGCGAGCGGCCACCCGCGCTCGTCGACGAGCGCCTCCAGCCGGATCAGATTGACGGAGTCGGCCGCCTGGACCTCGCGGGCGAGCGGGCGGTAGAGCGAGTCGGGCGGCGCGCGGTCGTACCGCTCCAGGAGATCGACGAGGCGGGTCCGGGGGGCCTGGTCGGCCTCGCGGAGGTCGAGGAGCGCGGCCCGGTAGGCGGCGGCCTCGGGCGTCGCCGGGGCGAAGGCCGACGAGCCCCCGCACGCGGCGAGCCCGAGCGAGAGGGTGAGGAGGACGAACGGGCGCATCGGCGGACGGGGTGGACCCGTCAAAGGTCGCGCGTGCCGCCTCTCCGGTCACGCGCCTACCCCGTAGAGGCGCTGGACCTTCTCCCGTGCGTAGGTCAGCCACGGCCCGGCGTCGAGGTCGCTTCCGGTCGCGTCACGGAGGATCTGCCCGGCGGTCTTCGCGCGGCCCCAGCGGTGGACGTGCTCGCGGAGCCACCCGAGGAGCGGATCGAACTCGCCTCGCTCCATCTGTGCGTCGAGGCCGCCGAGGTCGGCGTCGGCGGCCGTCCAGAGTTGGGCGCTCATGAGCGTGCCGAGCGTGTAGGTCGGGAAGTAGCCGACGGCGCCGAGCGACCAGTGGATGTCCTGGAGGCACCCGTCGGCGTCGGTCGGTGGGGCGATCCCGAAGGACTCGGTCATCCGCTCGTTCCAGGCGCCGGGAAGGTCGCTCACGGCGAGGTCGCCCGAGAGCATCGCCCGCTCCAATTCGAACCGGAGGAGCACGTGGAGGTGGTACGTCAGCTCGTCGGCCTCGACGCGGATGAGCGACGGCTCGACGCGGTTGACGGCGCGGACGAAGGCGTCGCGCGGCACGTCCTGGAGATGCGGGAATCGAGCCTCCAGCATGGGATAGGCCCACGTCCAGAACGGCGCGCTCCGGGCGACGAGGTTCTCGTACAGCCGCGACTGGCTCTCGTGGACGCCGAGCGACGCGCCGTCCGCCAGCGGCGTGCCGGCCAACTCCGGCGCGAAGCCCTGCTCGTAGATCCCGTGCCCGGCCTCGTGGATCGTGCTGAAGAACGCCGTCGGGAAGAAATCGGGGTCGACGCGCGTGGTGATCCGGACGTCGGTGGCGCCGAAGGCGGTCGTGAACGGGTGGGCCGAGCGGTCCTGGCGGCCGTGGTCGAGGCTGTAGCCGAGCTGTTGGGCCACGTCGAGCCCGAAGGCCCACTGGGCGTCGGCGTCGAACGGCTGGCGGAGACACGCGTCGTCGGGTGGCTCGGTCCCGGCGACGGCGGCCACGAGCGGCACGAGGCCCTCGCGGAGCTCGGCGAACACAGCGGCCACTCCCGAGGCGGAGGCCCCGGGCTCGAAGGCGTCGAGCAGCGCGTCGTAGCGAGCGTCAGCACCGGACGGCGCGTAGCCCGGCCCCCGCTCCTCGGCCACGAGCGGGCGGACGAGGTCGGCCTCCTCCCGCGCCAACGCCAGGATCCGCTCGAGGTGCGGCGCGAAGAGTTCGAAGGAATCGGCCTCGCGGGCCGCCTTCCACGCCCCCTTCGCCCGGGCCGACGCCTCGGCCTTCTCCGACACGAGCCGCGACGGCAGGAGCGTCGCCCGCCGCCAGTCGCGCGCCGTCACGCGCAGGAGCGCCGCGTCGAGGTCGCTCTCGGCCGTGCCCGCCTCGATCCACTCGCCGACCCGCTCGTCGACGAACCGCTCGTGGGCGAACCGCCGGAGCGTGGCGACCTGCCGGCCCCGGGCCTCGGCGCCTCCCGGGGGCATGTACGTCTCCTGGTCCCACTCGAGGACGGCGGCGGCGTGGGCGAGGTCGGCCACCTCGGCGAGGCGCTGGAGGAGGGCGTCAGGGACGGGCATGGGGGAAGGGGGAGGGGGCGATCTGGAATGGTCCCGCCGACGGATTGAGTTCCCTTCCGTCGCCTCTCGCTGTCATCGCCCGGGAGCGGGCGCGCCCTAGAGCCGGAGGCCCCTCGGAATCAGGACCCGGCCGAGGAGCGAGAATAGGCCTTGGGCGAGGAGCGCGAGGACGGCGGCCGGGACGGCCCCTTCCAGAATCAGCCCGAGGTCGTCGAGGCGGATGCCCGTGAGGATCGGCTGGCCGTAGCCGCCGGCGCCGACGAGCGCGCCCAGCGTCGCCGTCCCGATGTTGATGACGGCGCTCGTCTGGATGCCGGCTAGGATCGACGGGGCCGCGAGCGGAAGTTCGATCCTCCACAGGCGCACCGAGGCGGGCAGGCCCAGCGCCGCCGCGCTCTCCTGCAGACCGGGCGCGATCCCCGTGAGCCCCGCGTGCGTGTTGCGGACGATGGGGAGGAGGCTGTACAGGAACAGCGCCGCGAGGGCCGGCGCCGCACCGATGCCCACGAGCGGGAGCATGAACACGAGGAGCGCCAGCGACGGGATCGTGTACGCCACGCCGACGGCCCCGAGCACGGGCGCCTCCAGCCCCCGCACCTTCGCCGCCGCGATGCCCAGCGGGACGGCGACAAGGATCGCCGCCAGCAGGGAGAGGCCGACGAGCGCGAGGTGCTCCTTCGTCCGCCGCCAGACGCGCTCGGCCCGGCCGGCCACCTCCACCTCGGCGTCGAGGCCGACGGACCCGCGGAGGAAGTCGGCGGCGACGACGGCCTCCGGCTGGCCGTCGAGCTTGACGCGGGCGTTGAGCGCGGCCATCGAGTCGGCGGAGAGGGTGCCGGCCAGACGCTGCCAGGCGGCGACGGCGTCGGGCGCGCGGTCCTCGAGATCGGCGCGGTAGAGGAGGACGGCGTCGTAGCGTGGGAAGAATGCGCGGTCGTCGTCCAGGACGCGGAGGCCGTAGTACGGGATCTCGGCGTCGGTCGAGTAGAGGTCGACGGCGTCGAGGTCGCCGGCCGCGAGGGCGCGGTAGGCGAGGTCGTGGTCGAGCCCGCGGACGTCGCGCTGGGGGAGGCCGTAGGCGTCGCGGAGGCCGGGCCAGCCGTCGGCGCGGTCGAGGAACTCGTTCGAGAAGCCCAGCCGGAGGTCGGGGTGCGTGCGGAGGTCGGAGACCGCCTCGATGCCGAGCGCCTCGGCCCGGTCCTCAGCCATCCCGATCGCGTACGTGTTGTTGAATCCGAGCGGCGGCGTCATCCGGATCCCCTCGCGGGCGAGCGCCTCCGCCAGCGCGTCGTCGGTCGCCACGTCCTCCCCCGAGAAGATCTCCTGGGCGAGCGTACCGGTGTACTCGGGGTAGGCGTCGAGGTCGCCGCGGAGCAGCGCGCTCCACAGCACGCGCGTTCCGCCGACCTCCCGTCGGTGCGTCGCCTCGACGCCCGCGCCCCGCGCCGCCTGTGCCGCGACCTCGCCCAGCACGACGCCCTCGGTGAACGTCTTTGACCCGACGACGACCTCGGTGTCCTGGGCCCCCGCGACGCCGGTGATCAGCAGAGAGAGAAGGACGGCCCGGATCACGGCAGCGCGTACCGCTGGGCCTCGACGAACGCCTCCACGAACGGCGTCGCGGGCGCGTCTGCGATCTCGGACAGCGTCCCGCGCTGGACGATCCGCCCGCCGTCCATGACCCCCACGCGGTCGGCGAGGACGGCGGCCTCGCGGAGGTCGTGGGTGACCAAAAGAACCGTCGCGCCGAGGTCGGTGATGAGGCGCCGGAGGTCGGATTGGAGCGCCTCGCGGGTGACGGGGTCGAGCGCGCCAAGCGGCTCGTCGAGCAAGAGCAGGTCGGGCCCGAGGACGAGCGCGCGGAGGAGCGCGACCCGCTGGCGCTGGCCGCCCGAGAGCTCGGCGGGGAAGCGGTCGAGGAGGGCCCGGTCGAGACGGACGAGCTCGGCGAGCTCCTCCAGCCGGCCGCCGAGGCGGGCGGCGTCCCAGCCGAGGTGGCGCGGGACGAGCGCGGCGTTCTCGCGGCCCGTGAGGTGCGGGAACAGGCCGCCGCCCTGGATCACGTAGCCCGCCCGCCGACGGACCGCCCCGACCGTCGCCGCCGTCACTTCGGTCCCGTCGACCGTGACGGTCCCGGCGTCGGGGACGATGAGGCGCAGCACCGACCGCACCAGCGTCGACTTCCCGCCGCCGCTCGTGCCAAGGAGGGCGACCGTCTCGCCCCGCGCCACGTCGAGGTCGGTGGGGTGGAGCGCGACGGCGGCCCCGTACCGTTTGGCGACGCCGCGGAGCCGGATCACGAGGGGAGAGGGGGACGAGAGAGCGAAGGTACGCGGGCCGTCGCGGGGACCCGACGGCCGCGTCGGACGTTTGCCTGTCGGAACAACCAATTGCACGATGGAGCTCGGCCTCTTCTCTTTTGCGGAGGTGCCGCCCGACGGCACCGACACGACCCGCCTCCGCGACCTCCTCGAGGAGATCGCCCTCGCCGATCAGGTCGGCCTCGACGTGTTCGGGGTCGGGGAGCACCACCGGAAGGACTACGCGGCGTCGGCCCCGGCCGTGGTCCTCGCCGCCGCCGCGGCCCGCACGGAGCGGATACGCCTGACGAGCGCCGTGACGGTCCTCTCGTCCGACGACCCGGTCCGCGTGTTCCAGGACTTCGCGACGCTCGACCAGCTCTCGAACGGGCGCGCCGAGATCCTCGTCGGCCGCGGGTCCTTTACCGAGTCGTTCCCGCTCTTCGGCTACGACCTCCGCGACTACGACACCCTCTTCTCCGAGAAGCTCGACCTGCTCCTCAAGCTCCGCGAGTCGGAGCGCGTGACGTGGAAGGGCCGGCTCCGCGCGCCGCTGAACGACCAGGCCGTGTACCCGCGGCCGGTCCAGACCCCGCTGCCCGTGTGGATCGCCGTCGGCGGCACGCCCGCCTCGGTGGCGCGCGCGGGGCGGCTGGGGCTGAACCTCGCCATCGCCATCATCGGCGGGCAGCCGGCCCGGTTCCGCCAACTCGTCGACCTCTACCGCCAGTCGGCCGCCGAGGCGGGGCACGACGCGGACGCGCTGAAGGTGTCGATCAACGGCCACGGCTTCATCGGCGAGACGGCCGGCGAGGCGGCCGAGGTCGCGCTCGGCCCGTTCACGGAGCGGATGGCCCAGATCGGCCGCGAGCGCGGGTGGCCCCCGCCGTCGGCCGCGCAGATGGCGGCGGAGCTCCGCCTCGAAGGCGCGCTCGTGCTGGGGAGCCCGCAGGAGGTGATCGACAAGATCCTGTACCAGCACGAGATCTTCGGACACGACCGGCACCTGCTCCAGCTGACGGTCGGCCCGCTGCACCACAAGGACGTGCTGCGGGCGATCGAGCGGTTCGGGACCGAGGTGGCCCCGGTCGTTCGGAAGGAGGTCGGGGTCCCGGCGTAGCGGACGAGGGCGGTCGGTCGGAACGCTCCGCTAGATTCGGGGCCGACCTGCCGTCCTCCCCGACCGACTCGCCATGCTCCGTCTCGCTTCTTCGGCCGTCCTCGCGCTCGTCCTCCTGACGGCTGCGCCCGCCTCGGCGCAGCACTTCCCCACCGACGACCCGGTGATCCGCGAGATCTGGACGGAGGGGATGGAGCGCTCGCAGACCGAGGCTCTCGCTCACCACCTCGTCGACGTGATCGGGCCGCGGCTGGCCGGCTCGCCCGGGCTGGTGCAGGCGCAGGACTGGCTCGTCGAGACCTACGAGGCGTGGGGCGTCCCGGTCCGGAAGGAAGAGTACGGGACGTGGAACGCGTGGCAGCCCGGCGCCCTCCACGTCGAGATGATCGCGCCCCGCGTGCAGCCGCTCGTGGCCGAGCTCCTGGCGTGGAGCCCGGGGACCGACGGCCCGGTCGAGGGCCCGGTGGTGATGCCGCCCGCGGACCTCACTGAGGAGACGGTGGAGGCGTGGCTCGCGACGGTCGAGGGCGCGTTCGTGCTCCTCGACGCGCCGGAGCCGATGTGCCGGGCCCCCCAGGAGCTCGAGGCGAACGCCCGCCCCGAGACGGTCGCTCGCCTCGACTCGCTCCGCGACGCCGCCCGGGCCGACTGGGCCGGGCGATACGCCGCGCTCGGCGGGGCCCAGGAGCGGACCCAGGCGCTCGAAGACGCGGGCATCGCCGGCACGCTGAGCTCGCGCTGGTCGGGCGGATGGGGCGCCAACAAGGTGTTCAGCACGGACAACCAGCGCGCCGTGGGCCTCGACGTGTCGTGCGAGGACTACGGGCTGCTCGCCCGGCTCGCGTCCTCGGGCCACGCCCCGCACCTCCGCGTCGACGCCGAGGCCGAGGACCTGGGCGTCGTCCCCCAGTTCAACGTGATCGCCGAGGTGCGCGGGACCGAGCTCCCCGACGAGTACGTGCTCCTCAGCGCGCACCTCGACTCGTGGCACGCCGCGACGGGCGCGACCGACAACGGGACCGGCACCATCACCATGCTCGAGGCCATGCGCATCCTCCGGGAGACGTACCCCGCCCCGCGGCGGACCATCCTCGTCGGCCACTGGGGCGCCGAGGAGATGGGGCTGATCGGGTCCGGCGCGTTCCGGGAGGACCACCCGGAGGTCGTGGCGGGGCTCCAGGTCGGGTTCAACCAGGACAACGGGACGTGGCGGTTCGAGCGGATCGAGGGCCAGGGGTTCCTCGACACGGCGAAGCACCTCCCGGCGTGGATGGCCGCCGTCCCGACCGAGATCCAGGCCCAGGTGACCGTCGAGGTGCCGGGCGAGCAGAACAACCGGGGCAGCGACCACACGTCGTTCGTGTGCACCGGGGCGCCCGTCCTCCGCCTCCAGTCGCCGTACGACGAGTACCGCCAGTACACCTGGCACACGAACCTCGACACCTACGACAAGATCGTGTTCGACGACCTGAAGCAGAACGCGACGCTCGCGGCCATGCTGGTGTACCAGGCGTCCGAGGACCCCGAGCGGATGACGCGCGAGATGGCCCTCCTCCCGGACGACCCGCGGACCGGCGAGCCGCGGACGTCCGGCCCCTGCGTTCCGCCCCGCCGCGAGCCGCGCGACTAGGGCGGGGAGACGCGGTGAGGACGGCGCCGCGCCGCGCCGCCGTCGGTGGGGGAGGGCTAGCATCGGGCGTCCCTCCACCCCCTCCATGTCCGACGACTCGGCGGCGCCCCTCGGGGCGGTCCTCGCGGCCTTCGCCGCGCTCTACGTCATCTGGGGCTCGACGTACCTCGGCATCCGGTTCGCCATCGAGACGATGCCGCCGTTCACGATGGCCGGCGTCCGGTTCCTCTGCGCGGGCACGCTGATCTACGGGTGGGCGCGGGCCCGCGGCGCCGGGCCGGGGACGCGGCCCCAGTGGCAGACGGCCGCCATCGTCGGGGCGCTGCTGCTCCTGGGGGGCAACGGCGGCGTGACGTGGGCGGAGCAGCGGATCCCGTCCGGGATCGCGGCGCTCCTCGTGGCCTCGACGCCGATGTGGATGGTGGTCCTCGACGCGCTCCGGCCCGGCGGCGAGCGCCCCGGCCCGTCCGTGGTCGCCGGTCTGGCGGTCGGGGTGGCGGGGATCGTCCTGCTCGTGGGGCCGAGCGACCTGGGCGGGGAGCCGGTCGACACGGTGGGCGCGCTGGCGGTCGCGGCGGCGGCGTTCTGCTGGGCCGTCGGCTCGGTCTATCAGCGGGGCGCCCCGAAGGCCGACTCAACGCTCCTCAACGTGGGGATGCAGATGCTGGCCGGGGGCACGCTGCTGCTGCTCGTCGGGGTCGGGCTGGGCGAGCGGCTGGACGTGAGCGCCGTCTCGGCCCGGTCGGCGCTCGCGCTGGCGTACCTCGTCCTCGTCGGCGCGATCGTGGGCTACTCGGCGTACGTGTGGCTCTTGAAGGTGTCCTCGCCGGCGAAGGTCTCGACCTACGCCTACGTCAACCCGGTCGTGGCGGTCCTGCTCGGGTGGGCGCTGGCCGACGAGCCGATGGGGCCACGTGTGATCGCCGCGGGCGCGGCCGTCGTGGCCGCCGTCGCGCTCATCACGACCGCCCGGACGGCCCCGGCGCGGCCGCCGTCGGCCGACGGGACGGTCCGCTAGGCCCGCTCGGCGAGCTCGGCCCAGCGGTCGACGTCGGCCTCGAGCTGGCGGCCCAGCTCGGCGAGCTCTTTCGAGAGGGCGACGACCGTGTCCGCCTCGGTCGCGTGCTCGGCCAGCTCGGCCTCGAGCTCCGGCTGGCGGGCCTCGGCCGCGGCGATCCGTTCTTCGAGCATCGCCAGCTCGCGCTTCTCGTTGTACGAGAGCTTCTTTTTGGCAGGCCCGGGCGTCGACTCCTCCCGCGGAGGGGCCGAGGCGGGCGCCGGCGCCGGGGTGCGGGCGGCCGCCTTCGCCTCGCGCGCGACCGCCTCGCGCGTCTGGATCTCGGCCCACGCCGAGTAGTCGCCCGGGATCTCGCGGACGCCGCCGTCCCCGTCCAGCCGCAGCAGGTGCCCGACGGTGCGATCCAAAAAGTAGCGGTCGTGCGAGACCGTGACGACGGCGCCGGCGAACGTGTCGAGGTAGTCCTCGAGCGCCTGGAGCGTCGGGATGTCGAGGTCGTTCGTCGGCTCGTCGAGGAGGAGCACGTTCGGCGCGCCGAGGAGGACGCGGAGGAGGTACAGCCGCCGCCGCTCGCCGCCGGAGAGGAGGCCGACGGGCGTGTAGTGCTGGCTGCGCGGGAAGAGGAACCGCTCCAGCATCTGCGCCGCCGTGATCACCGCCCCGTCCGAGAGCCGGACGTTGTCGGCGATCTCCTCGACGTAGTCGATCATCCGCTGGTCGCCGCCCTCGCTCTGGGCCGCCGCGAGCGCGCGGCTCTCCTGGTCGTAGTAGCCGACCGACACCGTCGGGCCGACCTCGACGGTGCCGGCGTCGGGCGCCAGCCGCCCGGCGAGGATCTCGAGGAGCGTCGTCTTGCCCGACCCGTTGGGGCCGATCAGCCCGAGCCGGTCGTCGCGGGCGACCTCGTAGGTCAGGCCCGAGAAGAGCGGCTCGCCGTCCCAGCCCTTCGCCACGCCCTTGAGCTGGATGACCTTCTTGCCGAGCCGCGTGGCGACCGAGTCGATCTCGATGTCGCCCGGCCCCGCCTCGGGCTTGGCGTCGAGGAGCGCGTGGGCCCGGTCGATCCGCGCCTTCGACTTCGAGGTGCGGGCCTTGGCGCCGCGCCTCAGCCACGCGAGCTCGCGCGTGGCGAGGTTCTGGCGCTTGGCCTCCTCCGCCGCCTCGACCTCGGCCTGCGCCTCCTTCTGCTCGAGGTAGTCGGAGTAGGAGCCGACGTACCGCGCGACGTCGCCGCCGCCGACCTCCAGCATCCGGTTCGTGACGCGGTCGAGGAAGTACCGGTCGTGCGTGACGAGGAGGAGCGCGCCGGTCCACGACCGGAGGAGGCCCTCCAGCCACTCGATGGTCTCGGTGTCGAGGTGGTTCGTCGGCTCGTCGAGGACGAGGAGGTCGGGCCGCTCGACGATCGCCCGCGCCAGGGCCACGCGCTTCTTCTGCCCGCCGCTCAGGGTGTCGACGACGGCGTCGGGGTCTTCGAGGCCGAGGCGGTCGAGCGTGGCGCGGGCCTGCGCCTCGAGGTCCCACCCGCCGACGGCGTCGAGGCGGGCGGAGAGGCGCGTGACCGCCGCGACGGCGTCGGCGTCGTCCGGCTGGCGGTCGAGGCGGGCGAGCGCGTGCTCGTAGTCCCGGACGGCCTGCGCCGCGGGCCCGTCGCCGGCCACGACGGCGTCGAGGACGGTCGCCCCCGGCGCGAGGTCCGGCCGCTGCTCCAGCACGCCGATGCGGGCCCCCGGCGTCACGATCACGCGCCCGGCGTCCGGAGGCTCGGCGCCCGTCGCCAGCCGCAGCAGCGTCGACTTGCCGGCCCCGTTCGCGCCGATCACGCCGACCTTCTCGTCGGCCTCGACGACGAACGAGACGTCGTCGAGGAGCGGCTTGGTGCCGTAGTCCTTGCGGACGCGGTCGAAGGAGAGGAGGGCCATCGGTCAGAGCGGGGTCGGGTCAAGATCCCGCCGGCCGGGGCGCTCGGCAGCGAAGAGCGAGCGGAACCGGTGGCCGGGTCGCCCGCCTCGGCGCCGA
Source organism: Rubrivirga marina (assembly GCF_002283365.1). Classification (NCBI taxonomy): domain Bacteria; kingdom Pseudomonadati; phylum Rhodothermota; class Rhodothermia; order Rhodothermales; family Rubricoccaceae; genus Rubrivirga; species Rubrivirga marina. The sequence goes on from NZ_MQWD01000001.1 coordinate 1,842,940, forward strand.
GGCGGGCGGGGCTAGAAGCCGGTGGGGGAGGGCCGCCAGTCGCGGGCGACCTCGGCGTAGAACCGCTGGAGCACGCCGAACGCCAGCTTCCGCTCGCCGCGCTCGGACAGCAGGCCCTTCCGGTTCCAGAACTCCTGGATCGTCGGGAGCGGACGGCGCGGGCTCCGGAAGTCCATGAGGATCCACGGGCTCAGGCCGCGCAGGAACGGGACGTCCCGGAGCATGGCGAGCTGCTCCTCGTAGAGGTAGGCCTGGTAGTCCTCGCTCCAGCGCGTGAGCGAGTCGCCGCGGAGGCCGTAGAGCGCGCCGGCCCCGAACTCCGAGAGCACGAGCGGCTTCCCGACCGTGTCCTCCCAGCGGATCGTCCCGATCTTGTCGGGCAGCCCGTCGTACCACCCCACGTACTCGTTCACGCCGACGACGTCGAGGTGCTCGGCCAGCGGGTCCTCGACGCGGAAGACGGTCGAGCCGTCGGGCTGGCGCTCGTGGTCGGCGAAGACGGCGGCCGTGATGAGGCGGGTGGGGTCGAGGGCGCGCGCGGTCTCCGTGAGGCGCGTGAGGAAGTCGGTGCGGGCGGGCGAGACGGGCGTCTCGTTGGCCACCGACCACAGGACGACGGCCGCCCGGTTCTTGTCGCGCGTGATCATCTCGCGGAGCTGCTGGTCGGCGCTGGCGAACGTGGCCGGGTCGTCCCAGGCGAGGGCCCAGTAGGCCGGGATCTCGCTCCACACAAGGAGCCCCATCTCGTCGGCCGCGCGGACCATGGCCTCGTTGTGCGGGTAGTGCGCGAGGCGGACGTAGTTGCACCCGAGCTCCGTCGCCCACTCCAAGAGCTGGCGGTCCTCGTCGGGCGTGAGCCCACGTCCGCCCCGAAACGGCGCCTCCTCGTGGATCGAGATGCCGCGCAGAAACACGGGCTCGCCGTTGACGAGCACGTCGACCCCGTCGACCTCGACCGTCCGGAACCCGATCCGGTCCTCGACGCGGTCGGTCTCGGCTTCGACCACGACGTCGTAGAGGCGCGGGTCGAGGGGCGCCCACCGCTCGCCGCGGAACGGGAGGCGGAGGCGCGCGACGCCGTCGGCGTCGGTCTGCGCGCTCGCCTCGGCGCCGAGTTCGGGGATGGCCACCCTCACGCGCTGCCCGAGGCGGGCACCGTCGAGGGCGACCCAGGCGACGATCTCCTCCGGCGCCTCGGGGTCGAGCTGGACGCTGTAGTCGCGGACGTAGGTCGCGGGCAGGCGGAGGAGCCGCACCGAGCGCGTGATGCCGCCGTAGTTCCACCAGTCCATGTTGTCCATCGGCACGCCCGCCTTGCTCCGCGTGTCGTTGGCCATGACGACGAGGGAATGGTCCTCCGCCTCGGCGCCGACGTGGTCGGTGATCTCGACGTCGAACGGCGTGTAGCCGCCCTCGTGCTCGGCGAGGAGGTCGCCGTCGAAAAACACACGGGCGCGGGCGTTGACGGCGCCGAACCGGAGGATCAGCCGTTCGTCCTCGGCACGGGCCAGCCGGACGCGGCGGCGGTACCAGACCGTCCCCTCGTAGAGGAAGAGCTCGGGCCGCTGGCTGTTCCAGTCGCCCGGGACGTGGAGCGCGTCGGCCGCGTCGAAGTCGTACTCGAGGCGGTCCCACCGTTCGGTCTCCTGGGCGTCGTGAGCGAACCAGCTGGTGGTCAGCGGCTCGTCGAAGATGTTGCGGTAGCCGACGTCGTACGGGTCGACGACGACGCGCCAGGCGCCGTCGAGGACCTCGTGGGCACGGCCGTCGGCGTGCTGGACGAGCGGGACGTGGCCGGTCTGCGTGGCGGCGGGGAGGGCGGCCGTCACAAGGAGGGCGAGGGCGATCGAGCGGGGGGACATGGGCGGCGGTTCACGGTGTTTTCGGCCAGGGGCGGGTTGGCGGGCCCGGCGGGGCGTCGTAGGTTTCGCACCCGCTGGCGCCCGCCGCCGGCCACGCCAACGTAGCTCAGGGGTAGAGCAGCTCACTCGTAATGAGCAGGTCGTCGGTTCAAATCCGACCGTTGGCTCCCGAGACCGGCCTCCAGACCCCTGGAAAGCCGGTCTCTTCGCTTCGGGCTCCCACGCCGACCGCCGTCCCGGCCACCGCCGGGCCCCCGAACGGTCAACATGTGGTCAACGGCCGCCGCCGGTCGCACGGGGTTCCAAGCGCTGCGACAGCCCCGCAGCCCCATGGCACGGCTCCACCGCTCGAAGGGCAGCTACTACGCCCGGTTCCACGACAAGACGAAGTCGCCCGCCCGGAAGACGGTCCCTCTCCGGACCCGCGACGAGGCCGCCGCCCGCGCGGCGCTCCGCCGGCTCGAGGTCCACTACGCCGAGGGCCGGTTCGACCCCTGGGCCCCTCCCGAGGCCCCGCCCACCCGCCTGTCCGAGGCCGTCGCGGTCTTCTTCGAGGCCAAGGCCCACCGGGCCCCGGCGACGCTCCGGCTCTACCACACGGTCCTCGACGGGCTCGTCGCGCACGTCGGCGACCCGCTCCTGAGGGACGTCCGGCCCCGCGACGTCCTCGCCTTCCTCGGCGCCCGCGACCTCAACGACACGGGCCGCGACGCGTACTTCACCCGGCTCAAGGCGTTCTTCCGGTGGTGCCGCCGGCAGGGCCTCGCCGACGACGTGGTGACCGACCGGGTCGACGTCCCGCGCGGCCCGCAGGTGTTCCCGCACTGGCTGACTCGGGACGAGTTCGGCCGGCTCGTCGGCGCGATCCGGTCGGCGGCCGGCGAGGCCAACGAGGGCGAGGTCGCGTGGCTCATCCCGTTCGTCACCGTCGCCGTGTACACCGGGCTCCGGCTCGGGGAGCTCGTCGGGCTCCGCTGGGCCGACGTGGACCTCGAGTCCCGGCGCCTCGTCGTCCGGAACCGGGCGGCGGCCCGGACCAAGAGCAGGAGGGACCGGTCGGTCCCGCTCGCGGGCCCGGCCGTCCGGGCGTTCGAGTCGGTGGGGAGAGGGGACCGCGAGGCGCTCGTGTTCGTCGGCGCTGGCGGGGGGCGGGTCAACAAGGAGTACGCGTCGAAGGCGTTCCTCCGGTACCGCCGGGCGGCCGGCCTCGCCGAGGAGATCCACTTCCACTCGCTCCGCCACACGTGTGCCTCGTGGCTCGTCCAGGGGGGCGTCTCGCTCGTCCGGGTCAAGGAGGTCCTCGGGCACGCGTCGATCCAGACGGTCATGCGCTACGCCCACCTCGCGCCGAGCACCGCGCTCGACGAGGTGGAGCGGGCGCTCGGGTGAGCCCGCGCGGCCCGTGTACTACAGGACGTCGGGGTGGAGGACGACGAAGGCGACCCGGTCGGTGGCCACGACGTTCCTCTCCCCGTCGTCGTCGGTGAACGCGAAGAACGGGGCGAAGAGGAAGCCCTCGGGGACCGTGTCCGGCAACGTATCGGCGGTCTCGCGTGTCTGGTCGTGGAGGTCGAGCACGCCGACGCCCTCGATCCCGATCGTCACGACGGGCGGGGCCCACTCGTGCTCCTCGGCGACCCGCTCCGGGACGGCGACCCCGTAGACGCCGGGCGGGGGAGGCCCCTCGGCCAGCCCGTACTCGTACGAGTGGGTGACGAGCGTGAGGTGCTCGCGGTCGAGGAGGGCGAGGGAGCCGTCGGCGAGCGGGACGCGGACCCAGAGCGGGGGCTCGTCCGCCGGCTCCCCGTCGTCGTCGACGGGGAACGTGAGCGCGGCGAGCGTCGCCTCGGCCGCGGCGGCGGACACGCCGAAGGTGACGGGCTCCGGCAGTCCCTCGAACGTGACGAGGAGGTAGTTCTCGGCGAGCGAGTACGGCCGGAACTCCATGGGTCGGGCGGGGCGATGGGTGTTGGGACGGCAGAGCGTTACTCCCGGCGGGCTCCACGGGCGCTCGTCTTGGCCGCCGCGGCCTGGAGACACGCGTGGCGCATGAACTCCGCGTACCACTCGGGCTCGTCGTCGTGGGTCCGGCCGTCTAGCTCACGGCCGGCCCGCTTGGTCCCGACGAGGTCGCCCTCGGCGTCGTGTGCGCCCCACTGCTTGAAGTGGAACGCGACGCCCTGCTCGGCGCACGCGTCGCGGATCTCGCGGGCCCACTCCGGCCGCATGGGCCGGGCGCCCGCCTCGCCCGGCGTGTGCGAGTCGCTCTCGCCGCCCACGATGGCGTAGTCGATGCCGGTGAGGTCGACGTGGCCGTCGGCGTCGAGGACCGAGCCGAGGAGGGGCTCGAAGCTCACGAACGTCCGGCGGGCCCCGCATTCGCGGAGCGCGTCGAGGCGGTACGAGCGCTCGGCGTCCTCGACCGACACGCCGGCCATGACGTGGTCGCCCCATGGGAGGTGGGGCCCGAGTTCGGCCAGCCGGCGCTCCCGTTTCGTCAGGACCATGTAGAGGTGCCAGGGCGCCCGGCCCATCGCCTCGAACACCTCGTACACGAACTCGTCCGGGATCGCCTCGTGGAGGAGGTCGCTCATCGAGTTGACGAACACCTTCGAGGGAGTGAGCACGCTGGCCGTCGCGTCGAGCGTCCGGGGGTGGAGCGTGACGGCCGTCCCCGCTGCGTACTTGCCGGGGACGTTGTACTGGAGCCGGCTCTCGACCTCCGAGAACATGTAGCACCGGTCGCAGCCGGGAGAGACCCGCGTGCACCCGGTCGTCGGGTTCCACGTCTCCTCGGCCCACTCAATCTTCGTCGCGGCCATCCCGACGGCCGCCACGAGCGCGGCGGCGAGTGCGAGCGGGAGGGGGGCGGCGGTGACGACGGTGACGAGGACGATCATTGACGGGAGGACGGGCGGGGGAGGTCGGCTGTGACCGGCGCGGGGGCCCGCTCTGGGGTCTGTTCTGGATCATCGGCGACGCCTGACAGGCCGTCCCACGGGCGGTGCGGGACGTCGGCCGCCGCGACGAACGCGAGGCCGCGCGGTCTCATCCCGAGGAAGGAGTCGTAGGCCCCGCGGCTCGTCCTCTTGCCGCGGAGGATGACGGCCGACGCTGAGGCGGGGAGACGGCCGAGCAACTCGTCGGGCAGGGGAGAGGGCCAGCTATCGAGCACCAAGATGCCACGGACCCCCGCTCTGTCGAACGCGTCGAGCGCGCGACGGGCGGCCTCCACTCCGTCGTCGTCCGCGCCGTCGATGCCGATGGCCGGGTGGACATTGGGTGGCCACGCGACCGCGTCGAGCCGGTCGGCGTGCCGTGTGGCGGCGAGGAACGCGAGGTGTTCTCCGGCCCCCGCACGTCGTAAGATCTCGGAGACGACCTCGTCGGGGAGGTCGGACCGGAGAAGGTCGACGCCCGGGGCTAGGAGGACCGCTCGGGCAGTCGGGAGTCTGAGGTCGAGGGCGTGCGGCCGCGTGTTCGCCGGTTGTGTGAGCCGCGCCGGGACGTAGCACGGCGGGGCGGCGTCGGAGGCGGGGAACCACGAGGTCGCGCTCCGGAACGGGCCGGGGAGGAGGACGGGCCACGTCCAGGCGGCCACCTCGGGCTCGAGTCGGCAGCGGGCCATCGACCGTCGTCCCCTGACGTCGCGTCTCTCGATCGGGTCGAGGTCGTCGGTGTCGTCCTCGTCCAGCGCCCCGACGAGCGGCGAGACGAGGCCGCTCGTCGGCGCGTACGCTGCGAGGTACGAGCCGCCGACCACGCTGAGCGCGGCCGTGGCGTCCGGGCTGGTGTCCGACCGGTCGAGGAGGTGCCTCTCCAGCAGGACCGTGAGGCCTCCGGGGACGTCGGTGCGTCGTGGAGCCGGTGCGCCCCGTTCGGTGGCGAGCGCTCGGACGGCCCCGCGGAGCGCGGCTCGGTCGACCGACTTGAGCCGTCCCTCCGCGTCGTACGACGTGTCCGCGTCGGCCTCGTGGGTCGCCCGTCGCCAGACCTCCGCTTCGTCGCCCGGGTCGAGCAGCCCGAGGGCCCACCTCGTCTCCCGGTGGAGGTCGTCGGACGGGGCCGGGTTCCCGTCGAGCTCGCGTTCGAGCGCGGCCAAGCCGAGCCGTGAGGGGAGCGGCTCGGCCCCCGTGCCGAGGACCCCCGCCACGGCGTTGGCGGCGAGCTCGACATCCTCCTGTGTGAGCCGCGCCTCGTCGCCTCCCGTCGTCTCTAACGCTCGCTCCCATGCCCGGCGGCGGTCGGCGGCTTTGTCGAGCCCCGTGAGCGGCCGGAGCTGGGCCTCGCTGCGCGGGAGGGGGGCGACGCCCGCCTCCTCGAACTCGGCGTACACGCGGCCCGCCTTCGCGAGCTGGTAAGCTCGTCGGCGCCGGATCCCGAACGTCGCGAGGGCGAACTCGGCGAACGTGCCGGTCTCTACGTAGAGCTCATCGTCCATGATCGCAGCGAGGGCCCTCGCTGCTTCCACGCTCTTGGCCTGGTACTCCCGCACGGTGGCGACGTGGGCGTCGAGGGCGATCCGGTCGGCGTCTGCCAGGCGGCGTTGGACACGGACCTCCGCCGTGGGTATGGGATCGGGCATGGGCGGCCGGTGGGTGGACGTGGGCGTAGACGAGCACACGGATGCTACGGAAGCTGATGCGATCTCGGGCTCGTACCATCGGCCTGCTTCACGATGTCCTCTATGCCGGCTCTGCTCCGGCGCGAACGGCGGCTCCGCTCGGCCGGCCCATGCCGACCGGTTCCGGGGCCGCGCTTTGGCGCCGGGAGTTACGGCCGTGGTTAGGGAGGCGCTCATGTAGCGGGTTCGATCTCGCGATGCGAGTACTCAAACCCGTGAGTACATTGTCGGTATCCAGTCGCGGTGATCACTCAGTTCTGCGCGGCGTCCACACGCACGGCGGTCTGCCGGCGACGCTGGCTGAACCGCTCGCCTCGTCCCACGCCGCGATCATCCATGATCGCCGTGCTAAACGAGCCGCGGCCCCGCCAGCGTCGCCCCAAGGTCCCGTGGAGCTTGTCCAGATCGTGAGGAGTGGAGGCGCGGCGCGGTGCGACGACGTGGTCCTTCGTGAGACCTCGACGACCCGCCTCGTCTTCCGGGCCGTCCTCGTCGACAACGCCAAGGACGCCGCGCAGCCCGTCCGGGGTTGGATCGTCTCGCAACGGAAGCGGAAGGGCGACGAGTGGGAGGACCACAACGAGGTCGCGCTCTCGAACATGAGGGCCGGGGAGTGGGTCAAGACGGAGCTCCGCGCCGAGGAGGTCGACAAGCTCGTGCGCCACGTCGGAGGCCTCTACCGGCTGTACCGGTCGGGCGGGCTCCCGTCGGGGAAGACCCACTTCCTGAAGCTAGATCTCCAGGCTGGAGAGTCCCCCGAGGATCTCGAGGGCACGGTCAGGACGCTCCTCGCCCTCGGCCGCCGGTCTGGCCTCGACACTTTCGGGAAGGTCGTCGACCTCACGCTCCGCGACGAGGACTCTGCCGAGGTCGTCCGCCAGCTCGAGCGCCTCGAGGTTTCGACGGTCCAGAAGCTCCAGAGCCTCGCCGGCGTCGCCGCCCTCCGGGCCGCGCTCGACACCTGGGAGGCGAACGAGGGCAACACGAGCGAGGAGTTCTGGCAGCAGACGTTCAAGGACAACGCGTTCATCCTCTCGCAGGCCTTCAGCGTCCCGGTCCTTCTCATCCAAGACAAGGCCTACGTCGGCGGGCGTGAGCTCTCGCGCGAGGGGGCGACCGAGCTCGACTTCCTCTACGCCAACCCGATCACAGCGAACGCGGCGTGCGTCGAGATCAAGACGCCGGCCACGCCGCTCCTCGGCACGCCCTACCGGGGGAAGTCGGGCGGGCGAGTGTACGGTGCGTCCGTCGAGCTCTCGGGCGCCCTGGCCCAGGTCCGCAACTACCGGTACCGTCTGACGACGGGGTACTCCCACCTCCGGATTGAACGCGAGGGGGAGTTCGAGGTGGCCGCGCCCCGCTGCCTCATCGTGGCAGGCCATGCCGGCTGCAGCCTAGGCGATGACGACGCGAAGAAGCGCTCCTTCGAGGCCCTCCGTGGCGGACTCGCCGACATCGACGTGATCACGTACGACGAGTTGTTCGAGCGCGTACGGTCCCTCTGCTGCCTCCTCGAGGGTACATAGACCGGGAGGGGCCTGCCGCAGTATCGGGAGCCGTTAGACGGTCTCGTGGCCGACCCGTGGGCCGGGCGACGTAGTGGTTCCGCAGGCCCGAGCGCATGAGCCCTTGCTGGCCGTCTTGACAGCCGAGGGCGACAGCATCGAACTCGCCGACCGGCACCCGGCCACCGACGGGCCAGCGCTCTGAACGTCCACCTGCGTCGAGCTGAGAGTCTGGGCGCATGGCTTAGCTTCAGCGCATGGCCATCCTCGGAACAGCGTACCACGAAGCCGGCCACGCCGTCGTCGACTTCGACCACGGCAACCTCGCCGGCACCGTCACCATCGTCCCTGACGCCGACCGCCACTCGGCGGGGTCGTCCCAGGCCGAGGAGTGGGACAGCGGCCTGGGCGAGGGGAGCACCGGCGACGACGGGGTCGCGGCGATCGAGGCGAAGGTCGTGGCGCTCTACGCCGGTCTCGAGGCGGAGCGGCTGGTCGACCCTGGGGCCGTCGTCGGGGCCGGCGATGATTACGAGAAGGTCCAGTGGCACGCGGACCTCGCGGGGCTCGACGACGTGGCCTTAGACGCGCTCCGCCACCGGGCCGCCGAGCACGTCGCCCGACGGCGGGACGTCATCGCCCGGCTCGCCCGCGTGCTCGTCGACCTCCAGACGCTCGACCAGTTCCAGGTGGAGTGCGTCATCGAGGGCGAGCCATTCCGGACGGGCAACTCGCTCCGGAGCCCGCTCTACACAGCCCACCTCAGCGAGGGCGCTCAGCGGCGGTATGAGGAGGCGCGGTCCCGACCCAAACAGCGGGTCCACATCCCGCCGTTCGACCCCGACGACCCGACAGAGGCAACGCTTTAGCCGAGAGGGCGTCCGCACGTCGCCGTCTCGACCAAGCCGCTGCCTCACGAACGCGCCGGCTCCTCTGGCACCGAGCGCGTGGTCTGTCCGAGGGCGCTACCGCCTGTAGACGTTCCACGACTGGCCCGACGACGACGCCGTTAGACGGCCGGTGAACCCGAGGTGCTCGCGAGCGAGCTCGACGACGCGCTCCATCCCGGCGGCCGTACACCCCGGGTCGACGTATGGCGTGTGGTCGTCGGCGTCGAAGAGGGCGGCGACCTCGTCGGGCTTGACGTGGAACATGGGCCGCCGCTCCGGATCCTCGCTCCGCGCGAACGAGACGGCCCGGCACTCGGCGAGCCCGCAGCGCTCGAAGCGCCCGTCGTCGCCGAACCTCCAAGCGTGTGCCCCGAACCGACCGTCCTCGGGTTTGCCGAGCTCGCGGGCGACGAAGGTGTCTAGGTCCATGGGTCAACGACGCTGGCGCCGGGGGAGCCTTGTGTCGAGGGAGCCGCGACGTGTGTGAGAGCCCATGTCGAGCGCAGAAGTGTACTCCACCGAGAGAGAACCCGATCAGGCCATCGGTGCGCCGACCGGAGGTTGTAGGCTTGGGGGGCCCCGTCGACTTCGCACTCATGGCCCGACTCCTCCGCACGCTCGTCGTCCTCGTCCTCCTCGCCCCGCTGGCGGCGACGGCCCAGACGGCCGGCGACCTCGCCGTCGTCGGGTACCGGGCCGACGACCCCGACGAGTTCGCCGCCGTCGCGCTCGCCCCCGTCCCCGGCGGCGCCGAGGTCGCGTTCACCGACAACGGGTGGCGGGCCGCCGGCTCGTTCCGCGCCAACGAGGGCGTCCACCGCTACACGGTCCCCGCGGCCGGGCTCGCCCCCGGGACCGTCCTCACGTTCGCCGACGTGGCCGGACCGGCGTTCTCGACGTCCGGCGACCAGCTCCTCGTCTACACCGGGCCCGACGACGCCCCCGCGTTCGTCTACGGGCTCAACGTCGAGGGACCGGCCGAGTGGCAGGCCGACGCGACGAGCGCGAACACGTCGGCCCTCCCCGCGGGCCTCGCGAACGGCTCGACCGCCGTCGCCGTCGACGAGTTCGACAACGTGGCCTACGACGGGCCCACGACGGGGACCCGGGCCGAGCTCCTCGCCGCGATCGGGGACCCGGCGAACTGGGTCGGGTCCGACGACGACCGGCCCCCCTTCCCCGACGACTTCGTCGTGACCGGGGCCGGGGGGAACCTCCCGCCCGCGTTCACGGCCGCCCTCGCCGACGGCGACGTCGTCGCCGACGTCCCGTTCGCGTTCGACTACGACGCGGCCGACGCCGACGGGGACCCCTTCACGTTCGCGCTCGCCGCGGGCCCCGCCGGCGCCTCGGTCGACGCCGCCTCGGGCGTCCTGACGTGGACGCCGACCCAGTCCCAGGCCGGCCCGTCGTACGACGTGACGGTCACCGTGTCCGACGGGGAGGCGGCGGCCACGACGACGGCCACGCTCACGGTCCTCGCCGAGCCGCCCGACCGGGCCCCCGTCTTCTCGGACCCGACCTACGGCGTCCTCGTCGGCCAGGGCGAGGCGGTCGCCGTCGACTACGACGCCGAGGACCCCGAGGGGGCGCCGGTCACCTACGCCCTCGTCTCGGGCCCCGACGGCGCCGCGGTCGACGCCTCGACGGGCGTCGTGACGTGGACGGCCCCCTCGGCCGTTGGCGTGTACCCACTCGTCGTCACGGCGACCGACGGGGCCCTCACGAGCCGCGTGGACCTCTTCGTCGGCGTCCAGGGCGAGGTCGCCCCGGGCCTGCGCCTCGGCCCGCTCCGGGCCGCCGTCCGGGCCGCCTACACGGGGACGACGCTGGGGTACGACCGGGGCCGGGACTCCCTCTACGCCGGGGTCTCGGCGTTCCCCGACGGCGTCGTCCGCGGCGTGTACACCGGGTTCGCGGTCGCCCTCCCCGGAGGGGTCGACCCGAGCGCGTACCTCGCGAACGCCGGGATCAACGCCGAGCACACGTGGCCCCAGTCGATGGGCGCGTCGTCGGAGCCCCAGCGGTCCGACATGCACATCCTGTACCCGGCGAAGTCGAACGTGAACGGGAGCCGGGGGAACAGCCCGTACGGCGAGGTCCCCGACGCCCAGACCCAGACGTGGTACCGGGGCGCCGAGTCCCAGACGACGATACCCACCGACGCCATCGACGAGTGGAGCGAGCGAGGGCCGGTGTACTTCGAGCCCCGAGAGTCCGTCAAGGGCGACATCGCGAGGGCCGTCCTCTACTTCGCGACGGTCTACGAGCCGGCGGCCGACGCCTCGTTCCTGGAGGACCAGCTCGAGACGCTCATCGCGTGGGACGCGGCCGACCCGGCGTCGCCGGAGGAGGCCGTCCGGTCGGGGCTCGTCGCTCGGTACCAGGGGAACGTGAACCCGTTCGTCCTTGACCCCACGCTGGCCGGCCGAGCGTTCGACCCGAAGGACACGGCGGCCGAGGACGCGCCCGGCAGAGCCCTCGCCGTCTCGGTCCGCCCGAACCCGACCGCCACCTCGGCGACCATCGCCCTCGACCTCGCCGAGGCGTCGGCGGTCCGGGCCGAGGCGTTCGACGCGCTGGGCCGGCGGGTGGCCGTCGCGTACGACGCCCCGTTCGCGGCCGGCCGGCACGCTGTAGCCCTCGACGCCTCGGGGCTCCCGGCCGGCATATACGTCGTCCGCGTCGTCGCCGGGGACGAGGTCGTCCCCGTTCCCCTGACTGTCGTCCGCTAGCGTCGCCCGGCGTCACCGCCTTCCGCGGGCGGTGGGCGACCGTTGGGAGGAGAGCGGGCCGGATATGGTCGGGCGTCTGCACCCAGGAGGGGGCTAGCGTGCGCTCGGCCCACGAGCCCCCAGCGTGGGCGACTTCCTCCCGTGAGCCGCCGACAGAGGCTCTGCAAACGGGGCAAGTTCCCGTGTGCCTTTGAGGTAGAGAGTCTCTGCCCCAATGGGTTCCCACGTGCGAAGTCGATACCTAGAGCCGATCTCGAAAACCTGACTGGCCGACCAACGAGACAGATTCGTTGATCGGGTGGCCTTGCGGGGCACGAATGGTCACCTACTTTGGCGGCGCTCGCCGGCCGGCCGTGGGGCCCGCACGACGAAGCGCGTGACGGTCCACGGGCGCTCGCGACGGCGCCCCTTCCATCCCCTACATGAACACGTTGTGTCGGACGGGCCTCCTGACCGCCCTCTCCTCTGTCCTCCTGGCGCTCGCCGCCGTGCCGTCGGCCTCGGCCCAGAGCTTCGCCGTCGACGAGGCGTCGAGCGCTGTCCTCGCCGACGTCGAGCGCAGCGCGCTCGTCTGGCTCGACCTCGACGGCGACGGGGACCCCGACCTCGTCGTGACCGGGCTCGACGCCTCTGGGACTCGCCGTGGCGAGGTGTACCGGAACGAGGGGGGGGCGCTCGTCCTCGACGCGGCGAACAGCGCCGTCGTCCCGGACGTGAGCGACGGGGCCCTCGCCGTGGCCGACTACGACGGGGACGGGGACCCCGACCTCGTGCTGACGGGGATCGACGGGGCCGGCGTCCGGTACGGCGAGGCGTACCGGAACGAGGGGGGGCTGCTCGTCCGCGACGCCGAGAGCAGCGAGAACATCGTCGACGTGAGCGGGGGGAACCTGTCGTGGGGCGACTTCGATGGCGACGGGGACCTCGACCTCGCGCTCGGCGGGCACACCACTCCGAGGCGGAGGGACGCCGTGGGGTACGTGTACAAGAACTACCGCGGGCGCCTCGGCGGGCCCGAGTACCGCACGCTCTGGGGGGCGTCCCCGGCCGGGAGCAGGCGGCTCTACGACGGGGACCTCGGGTGGGCGGACTACGACGGCGATGGGGACCTGGACCTCACCATCCTCGGCTTCGCGTACAAGGCCGGGTTACCCGGGTCCGGAAGGAGCCCGATCAGCCTCGTCGAGACCCTCCGAAACACCGGAGGCCAATTCAGGCCCGGGCCGATGCTCGACAAGCTCGAGGACGGCGCGCTCGCCTGGGCCGATTACGACGGGGACGGCGATCCCGACCTTGCCTATACCGGTCGGCGAACCGTTCGGGGATACCGTGGTCCGTTCGCTGGGAACACCGGTTCCATCGCACGGCCGACCCCGGAATATGTCGGAGTATTCCGCCCGAACACGGGGGCCCAACTTGCACCCTCCAGCACGAGTATCGCCGGCGTAGACCTCGGAGAGCTCGCGTGGGGCGACTACGACGGCGACGGGGACCTCGACCTGGCCCTGACAGGTCTCGCCAAGGGCGCCGACAACGCGCTCAGCGAGATTTACCGGAACGACGGCGGGGCGCTCGTCCGCGACGACGCCGCGAGCGCGGCCCTCCGGCCCGCGGCCGGAGGGAGCCTCGCCTGGGCCGACGTAGACGGCGACGGGGACCTCGACCTCGCCGTCACAGGCCGCGACGACGCCGGCGAGCCGTTCGGGATGGTGTTCCGGAATGGGCCGCCCGGCCCGAGCGCGGCGCCCGTCGCCGACGCCGGGCCTGACCAGACCATGTCGTGCGACAACCCCGACTACAGCCTCGTCCAGTTCGACGGGTCCTCGTCGTCGGACCCCGACGGCGGGTGGCTCACGTACGTCTGGAGCGAGGGGGGGGCGGAGCTCGGCACGGGGCGGACCCCCGAATTCCAGCTCCCGTGCGGGAGGCACACGCTCACGCTGACGGTGACGGACCCGAGCGGGCGGACGGCCGCGGACGAGGTCGAGGTCGCGCTCACGCCGGCCCTCGTCCTCACGCTCCGGCCGGTCCCGGTCACCCGGCCGTTCGTCCACGTCGACCCCGGCGAGTCGTTCCGGTTCAACTACAACCTCGACAACCGGACCGAGTACGTCCTGGGCGGCGACGGGGGGTTCGTCGTGACCGACCCGAACGGGGCGGAGGTGCTGAGGGGCGGGCCCGTCGAGTTCCTCATCCGGCAGTCTCAAGACCGGTCGTGGCGGCTCCTCGTCGACGTCCCGGCCGACGCGGCCCCCGGGGAGTACACGCTGGCAGGGTACCTCGAGGACCTCCGGACCGGCCGGACCCTCGGCACGGACTCCCTGACGTTCAGGGTCCGGGACACGGGGGCGCTCGCCTCGGCGGGGCGCACGGCCAGCGGGGCGTCGGTGCTCGGGGGCTCGGCGTGGGGCTTCCGCGACGCGGACACGGGGCTCCCGCTCTCGAGCGCGCTCGCCGCTCAGGCCGAGGGCGAGCCGGAGGAAGTGGGCGAGGCCGCGGCGTTCGCGCTCGGGACGCCGTACCCGAACCCGACGGCGGGGTCCGCGACGGTCCCGTACGGCGTGTCGGAGGCCGGGGCCGTCCGGCTCGCCGTGTACGACGTGCTCGGGCGCGAGGTGGCCCGGCTCGTCGACGGCGTGGCCGAAGCGGGGGGGCACCGGGTCGTCTTCGAGACGGCGGGCCTCCCCGCTGGGGCGTACGTCGTCCGGCTCGAGGCCGGCGGGGCCGTCGCGACGGCCCGCCTCGTCGTCGTGCGGTAGCAGGGCGAGGGGCCGGGGTCCGATGGGCACGCCTCGGCCCCCGTTCCCCGTGCCCTCTCCCCCAGGTGCCCCTACGACGACGGGTGACGAGACGCGGTGAAGCGGCCAGCGGGGTGACCCCACCTCGTGCTCACCTCCTCCGGAGCCGGTGTGGGCCGAGGTGACCTTTCAACGCGTGGGCGTCGTACGCTAGCCCCGTGCGCGCCGTGCTCGCCCTCATCGTCCTCACGGCCGTCGCCGAGTGCGCGACGGCCCAGGCTGCTCCTTCGGACTCGCTGCCCTACGTCCCGCCGACCGAGCGGTACGGCGTCGCGTGGGGCGACGCGCCCGAGGCCGTCGTCGCCCGGTTCGGCCGGGCCCCCGACGCCGACGGGCCCGAGGGGACGCTGACGTACGTCGGCCGGAGCGGAGGCCAGGCCCTCTTCGTGTTCGAGCGGGGCCCCGGCGGGACCGACCGGCTCGCCGTGACGGTCGACGCGACGCCCCGGTTCGACTCGGAGGCCGCGGCGTACGCGGAGTACGCCCGGTTCAAGGCCGCGCTGACCGAGCTCTACGGCGCGCCCGTCCTCGACGAGGAACCGCGGCCAGAGGCGCCGTTCACCGTCGACACGGTGTGGGAGCCGGACGGGCTCCGCGCCGTCGAGCTCACGATCGAGGCGGTCCCGGAGGGCGGTGGGGAGTGGGCCTACTTCTACGTCCGTGTCGTGGGGCCGGCCCAGTAGACCTAGACAGGGGGGCCGTAGGACGGAGCCGGACCGTGACGTAGGGACTACGCGGCGGACGCCCCCGACCTCGATGTTCGAGGGCCGCCCTCCCCCTCTGCCCGTGCGCGTTGCCACCCTCCTCGCGGTCCTCCTCACCGCGCCCGCCCTCGCCCAGCCCCAGACCACGCTCTACCCCGGCCAGTCCGGCGCGTCGCTCCTGAACGCCGTCCGGTCGGCCTACACGCCGGCCCAGACGCTCGGCTACAACAACGGCCGCGACGTCCTCTACCAGCACGAGCAGGACACCCACGGCGAGGTCTGCGGCGTCTACACCCGGTTCTGCATCACGCTCACGCCCGGCCAGGACCCCTCGACCGACGCGTACACCAAGGGCGTCAACGCCGAGCACACGTGGCCCCAGTCGTACGGGGCCGGGTCGGAGCCGGCGAAGTCCGACCTCCACCACCTCTTCCCGGCCAAGGACAACGTGAACTCGTCGCGGGGGAACCACCCGTACGCCGAGGTCCCCGACGCCGAGGCGACGGCCTGGTACCGCGAGGGCCAGAGCCAGTCGTTCGTCCCGACCGTCGCCGTCGACGAGTGGAGCGAGCGGGCCTCGGGCCACCCCGACCCCGCGTTCTCGGCCCGGTTCGAGCCGCGCGAGGACCACGCCGGGAACGCGGCCCGGGCCGTGTTCTACTTCCGGGCGATCTACGACGCCGAGGTCCAGGCGGCCGGGTCCGAGGCGTTCTTCGACGTCCAGAAGGGCGACCTCATCGTGTGGCACTACGAGGACCCCGTCGACCTCGCCGAGTACGCCCGCTCCGAGTGGGTCGCGACGCTCCAGGGGACGCCGAACCCGTTCGTCCTCGACTCGACGCTGGCCCGGCGGGCGTTCGGGCTGTCCGGCGTGCCGGGCAACGGCGGCGGCGCAGGGGGAGGCGGAGGGACGGGGTCCACCGGCCCGCTCTGGGTCAACGAGGTCCATTACGACAACGACGGGACGGACGTCGGTGAGGGCGTCGAGGTCGCGGGTCCGGCTGGGACCGACCTCGCCGGCTGGACGCTCGCCCTCTACAACGGCTCCGGCGGCGCGGTCTACCAGACCGTCTCGCTCTCGGGGACCGTCCCGGCCCAGCAGGGCGGCCACGGGACCGTGTGGGTCGCCGTGTCCGGGCTCCAGAACGGGTCGCCCGACGGGCTCGCCCTCGTCGACCCGACCGGGACCGTCGTCCAGTTCCTGAGCTACGAGGGCCCGCTCACGGCGACCGACGGACCCGCCTCGGGCGCGACCTCGACGGACCTCGGCGTGGCCGAGACGTCGTCGACGCCGGTCGGGTGGAGCCTCCAGGTCGGCGGGGCGGGCTCGGCCGCGGGCGACTTCGCGTGGGAGGGCCCGCAGGCCGGGACGCCCGGGGCGCCGAACGCGAACCAGACGTTCGTCGGCGGCTCGGGGCCGGCGCCGGAGGCGTGGGTCAACGAGGTCCACTACGACAACTCCGGGGGCGACACGAACGAGGGCGTCGAGGTGGCCGGGACGGCCGGGCTCGACCTCTCGGGGTGGTCCGTCGCGCTCTACAACGGGTCGAACGGGGCGGTTTACGACACGGTCTCGCTCTCGGGGACGATCGACGACGAGGGCGCCGGGGTCGGCGCGCTGTGGTTCGCCCGGTCGGGCGTCCAGAACGGGTCGCCGGACGGGCTCGCGCTCGTCGACGACGGGGGCGCCGTCGTCCAGTTCATCTCGTACGAGGGGACGCTGACGGCGGCCGACGGCCCGGCGGCCGGGATGACCTCCGACGACCTCGGCGTGGCCGAGACGAGCGGGACGCCGACGGGGTACTCGCTCCAGTTGACGGGGACGGGCTCGAGCGCCGGCGACTTCTCGTGGGCTGGCCCGCAGGCCCACACGAGGGGCTCGGAGAACGCCGGGCAGACGTTCACGGCGCCGGGCTCGCGCCGGGCCGTCGCCGCTGAGGGTCGGCCCGAGGCGGACGACGCCGGGGCGGGCCTCGCCGTGGCCGTCTACCCAAACCCGGCGACGGGGCCGGTCACGGTGGCCGTCGAGCTCGCCCAAGCGGCCGAGGTCCGGGCCGAGGTCTACGACGCGCTGGGGCGCCGCGTGGCCGCGGCCGACGCCCGACTCGGCGCGGGGTTCGGGTCGGTCCCGGTCGACCTCACGGGGCTCCCGGCGGGCGTCTACGTCGTCCGCGTCGCGGCGGGCGAGACGGCGGACTCACGCGTGGTCACGGTCGCCCGGTAGCGCCGGCCGTTCGGTGTCGGGGTCGACGGCCTCGGGAGTGGCCCGGCGCGGCCGGGTCACTCCCCGACCGTGACGACCCGCGTCGCCGTCCGCGCGCCGGCCCGGGCTCGGACCACGTACGGCCCCGGCGCGCGCCCCGACACGTCGACCTCGGCCCAGGTCCCCACGGCCGCGGCCACTCTCCGGCCCAACACGTCGACCACCTCCACCTGGACCGGCCCGCCCCCGGCCCCCACGACGGCGACCCGCAGCCGGTCGGCCGCCGGGTTCGGCCACGCGAGCACGGCGAGCGGCTCGGGATCGGGTCCTCCCTCGGCGGCCACGCCTCCCATGAACGGCGGGGCGCCCAGCTTCCACAGCTCGACGCCGGCCGCGCCGTCGGTGGCGTTGAAGTAGAGCGCGCCGTCGAACTCGGCCAGCTCGATGCCGCTCGTACTGACCTGGCCGTCCCCGGCGCCGGGGTTGACGTCCCCGACGAGGGCGGTCCCGGCCTCCGTCCCGTCGGTCGACCACAGCTCGCGCCCGGTCACGCCGTCGTCGGCCACGAAGTACAGGGCGCCGTCGACGTCGACGAATCCGGGGTCCCCCTGACGGGCGACGAACCCATTGTCCGGGCCGGGGTCGACGTCCTTGACGAGGACGGTCCCGGCCTCGGTCCCGTCGGTCCGCCACGGCTCGAACCCATGCGTCCCGTCGGTGGCCCTGAAGTAGAGCGCGCCGTCGAAGACGTGGAAGTGGGTGGGGTAGCTCGCCCCGGGACCGGGCTTGATGTCCCTCACCCGGGCGGTGCCCGAGGGGGTCCCGTCCGACTTCCACAGCTCGATGTCGTCCAGCGAGTCCTCGGCCCAGAAGTAGAGCGCGCCGTCGAACTCGGCCATCTCCATCAACGAGTCGAAGCCGAACCCGTCGCCGGGGCCGGGCAGGATGTCCTTGACGAGGACGGTCCCCGCCGCCGTCCCATCCGTCCGCCACAGCTCGATCCCGGCCGTCCCGTCGTTGGCCGCGAAGTACAGGGCCCCGTCGAAGCCGACGAACGACTGGGGGAATCCGCTCTCGGCTCCGGGCTGAATGTCTTTGACGAGGGCCGTCCCGGCCGCCGTCCCGTCCGTCCGCCACAGCTCGTACCCGTCGGTGCCGTTGGAGGCCTGGAAGTAGAGGGCGCCCTTGAACGGGGTGAGGTCGAAGTCCGTCCGGTTCGGAGGGTCGACGCTCCCGTCGGGGCCGGGGCGGATGTCCTTGACGAGGACGGTCCCCGTCTCCGTCCCGTCCGTCCGCCACAGCTCGATCCCGTGGGCGCCGTCGTCGGCCGCGAAGTACAGCGCCCCACCCAGGGCGGCGAACCGGTCGACGACGAACTCCGTGATCCGCCGGGTCGCGAGGCTGCCCTCGGGGCCTGGGTTGATGTCCTTGACGAGCGTGGTCCCGGCCGCCGTCCCGTCCGTCCGCCACAGCTCGCGCCCGGTCGCGCCGTCGTCGGCCGAGAAGTAGAGGGCCCCGTCGAACGCGAAGAACTCGGAGGGGCGGCTGTCGTCGCCGCCAGAGTTGATGTCCTTGACGAGCGTGGTCCCGCTCACCGTCCCGTCCGTCCGCCACAGCTCCCGGCCGTGGGGGGAGTCGTCCGCCGTGAAGTAGAGGGCGCCGTCGAACACGACGAACTCGGTGGGCGCCCCCCCCACGACGCCAGGCCGGAGGTCGACGAACGAGAGAGGCTGCGCGAGGGGCGCCCCGGCGAGGGCGGCCGCGATGGCCAGGAGGACGAGGCCCCGGCCGGTGCGTGGACGGACGGGGTGGGGCGTGGACGGGCGGTGCATCTCAGTAGGGACGGGGAGGTCAGTTTGGGGCCCCGCTTACTGCCGCGCGCCGGCCGAGCCGACGCGTGGGGGCGACGGGGCCGGCGTGGACACCGACTCAAACGGAAAGCGGCGCCGGACCGGCTCACGGCCCTCCCGTTCGGGGTCGGAACTAGCCGTCCGCCCCGCTGCGGCGGCTGGGTCCCGGGGGTCAGGCACCCACGGCGGCGATCTCGTCCCACCGCGTCGTGTACCGGGGGCTCATCCGCTCCCGGCGCATCTCCCACCGCGGCGCCCCGTCCGACCCGTCCCGAGCCTTCCGCAGCGCGCTCGGCGGGCCCATCGCCGCGAACGCCACGGCCCGCCGTCCGAACTTCCGGTTGCACGCGTCGAGCGCGTCCATGAGCCGGCCCTGCGCCGCCGTCCACTCCGGCGTCCGCTCGTCGGAGTCGAACAGCGCCCGCTGCTCCGTTCCCGCCGGTCTCAACTCGCCGAGGACGACGCCGGCCTTCCGGTACCGGTACGGCCGGCCCCGCTCGTCGGCCGCGATGAACGCCTCGCCCAGCGACAGCAGCGCGGCCCGGATGAGGTCGGGCGTCCGGGCCGAGGCGACCGTCAGTTCGCGCTCGACCCACCCCGTCCGGTGCGGCCCCGGCCCGTACCCCTTCGTCGTGCAGAACGCGCCGACCCGCCCGGCCACGAGCCCCTCGGCCCGGAGCTTCTCGGCCGCCCGCGCCGCGTGCGTCGCGACCGCCCGGCGGACCGTCTCGGCGTCCTCGACCGGCTCGCCGAAGCTCCGAGAGCGGACCATCGTCTTCCGCTCGACCGGGCCGTCCCCGTCCCGGACACACGGGAGCCCCCGGAGCTCGTAGACCGTCCGCAGGAGGACGACGTTGAACCGGCTCCGGATCACGACGTCCGGGGCCTCGACGAGCTTGGCCGCCGTCGAGAACCCGAGGTCCCGGAGCCGCTGGCCCCACCGGCGCCCGACGCCCCACACGTCGCCCACGTCGAGGTCCTCGAGGAACGCCTCCCGGTCGGGGTGGCCGTAGAAGCAGACGACGGGCTCCTCGCCAGCGCGGAGGAGCGTCCGGGCGTACTCCGAGGCCGCCTTCGCAAGCGTCTTCGTCTCGGCCACGCTCACGCGGACGGGGATCCCGGTCCACCGGAGGACCCGACGCCGGATCTCGCGGGCCGTGGCCTCGGCGTGGTCGCGGAGCGCGTCGCCGGCCCGCCCGCCGGTCGGGAGGTGGACGAACGCCTCGTCGATGGAGTAGGGGACGACGTGGGGCGAGACCGTGAGGAGCGTGTCCATGACCCGCCGGCTCATGTCCCCATACAACGTGTAGTTGCTCGAGAACACCCGGGCGCCCATGGCCTCGAGCTCGCGGCGGTGCTTGAAGTACGGGGCGCCCATCGGGATGCCGGCGTCCTTGACCTCCTGCGACCGGGCGATGACGCACCCGTCGTTGTTGGACAGGACGGCGACGGGGACGCCCACCAGCGAGGGGTCAAAGACGCGCTCGCACGAGACGTAGAACGCGGAGCAGTCGACGAGGGCGACGAGGCGGCGGGGGGAAGGCACGGCGGGGTAGAGGGGTACCCCATGGTCAGACGTGCCATACGCCACCCGTGGTGTCACCGGGGTCCCACGGGGCTTCGCCGTGTGTCCAGAAGCCCCGGTGGTCGGGCGTTGACGGACGATGATTGCTGGACGGGTTGCCGGAGGCGAGACAGCACCAGAAAGGCCGATCCCCACCGATCGCTCATGACGTCCGGAATCAGGCCGTTTTTCGACACAGCTACTGCTTAAAGCGCATCCCACTCAGGGTGGCCCAGCGGCGTCTCTCTAGTGTGTGGAATCACACGCTAGGTCCACCCGACTCCGCCGAGGGGCCTCGGCAGTTCGCGTGAGTACCTGGGGACTCATGA
The DNA here is from genome assembly GCF_002283365.1 of Rubrivirga marina. NCBI lineage: Bacteria > Pseudomonadati > Rhodothermota > Rhodothermia > Rhodothermales > Rubricoccaceae > Rubrivirga > Rubrivirga marina. The sequence continues at coordinate 1,864,004 of NZ_MQWD01000001.1, forward strand.
ATGGAAGGGCGCCGTGCAGCCCAGGCACGGCAGCTCCGCCCAGAACGTCGCCCCCCGACCGGGTCCCTCGCTCGCGCACCCCACCGTCCCCCCGTACCCCTCCACGATCGCCTTCACGATCGCGAGGCCCAGCCCGCTCCCCGGCTCCGCCTGCACCTCCGGCGTGTCCGCACGGAAGAACCGGTCGAACAGCCGCTCGCACCCCGCCTCGTCGAACCCGGCGCCGGTGTCCTCCACCTCCAGCCGTGCCACGCCGCCCCCGTGGTCCATCCGGACCCATATGTTCCCGCCCGGCGGCGTGTACTTGACCGCGTTCGCCACGAGGTTGTCCACGACCTCCGCGAGCGGTGCCGCCTCGGCGTTCACGCGGACGCCCTCGGCCGCCTCGACTTCGAGCGACACCCCCTTCCCCTCGGCCTCCGGTCGGAACCGCTCGGCCCGCCGCGCGACCAGCTCGCCGAGGTCGAGCCGCTCGCCCTCCGGCCGCGAGAGCGACTCCGCCCGCGCGAGCTGGAGGAGCCCCTGGACCGTCCCCGTCATCTCGGCCACGTCCTCGACCACGCGGCCCAGCGTCTCGCGGTATGCCTCGGGCTCGCGCTCCCGCCGGAGCGCCACCTCGGCCTCGCTCCGGAGCGTCGCGAGGGGCGTCATCAGCTCGTGGGCCGCGTTCGACGTGAACCGCCGCTCGCGCTCGACCGACGCCTCCAGCCGGTCGAGGAGCCCGTTGAACGTCTCCGCCAGCGCCGTCAGCTCGTCGCGCGTCTCGAACTCCGACGGCAGCCGACCGCCCAGCCGCGCCCCGTCGCCGGCCATCCGCCCCGCCGCCTCGGTGAGTACGGCGACGGGCCGGAGCGCGCGGCGCGCGAGCCACCACCCGGCCCCCAGGGCGAGCAGCACGCTCAGCGCCACGCCGAGGGCGAGCATCCGGCCCAGGTCCCGCAGCTCCCGGTGCCGGCTCCACTCGAACCCCGAGACCTCGACGTAGCCCGCCCGCGCGCCGCCCGCGCGGACCGGGACGACGAGCGACCGGAGCGGCTCGCCGTCCCACGCGCGGCTGACCCGGAGCGGCTCGGGCCCCTCGGGGAGCACCACCTCCAGGGGCGAGTGCCGGTCCACGTTGTCCGACCGGTACGTGACCTCGCCCGTCGGAGAGATCACGCGGACGTAGGTCCCGCTCGGCCCGTCGAGCCGGGTCGCCACGGCCTCGGACGCCTCGATCGCGCCCGCCTCGATGCCCCCCGTCCCGACCTCTAGGAGCGGCTCGATCACGCCCCACTCGTGGTCGAGGTGCCGGTCGAACGACCGGTGCGCCGCCGCGTGGAACCCGACGTAGCAGAACACGGCGAACGCGCTCAGGAGGAGGAGCAGCGCGAGCGCGTACCACAGCGCGAGGCGGGCCGAGATGGGGAGGGCGCGGAGCACGCCGTCCGAACGCGCCGGCCCGCTCATTCCGCGCCCCCGGTCTCCCCGGCGGCCCCCTCGCCCGGGACCAGCCGGTACCCCACACCCCGGAGCGTCTCGATCCACGGGGCCCCCGGCGCGCCCGACGCCTTGACCGCGTCGTCGAGCCGCTGACGGAGCCCGCTGACGGTCACGTCGAGGGCGTTGTCGGTCACGTAGAGGGCGTCGCCCCAGACGCGCTCGGCGAGGACCGTCCGCGAGAGGGCCGCGTCGGCGCTCCGGAGGAACACCTCGAGCATGGCGTACTCCTTCGGCCGGAGGGTGAGGACGGCCTCGCCCCGGGGCCCGGCCATCGTCGCCCGGCGCCGCTCGGCGTCCAGCGTGAGGGGGCCGACGGTCACCGTCCGCTCCACGTCGGAGAGCGGGGGGCGCCGGAGGAGCGCCCGGAGCCGGGCCACGAGCTCCTCGAAGGCGAACGGCTTGGGGAGGTAGTCGTCGGCGCCGGCGTCGAGGCCGGCGACCCGGTGCTCGACGTCCGCCAGCGCCGTCAGCATGAGGACCGGCTGGTCCTTCCCCTCGGCCCGGAGCCGCTCCACGAGCGTCTTCCCGTCGCCCTTCGGGAGCCGCCAGTCGACGACGAACGCGTCGTAGGCGTTCGCGAGGCCCAGCCGCTCCCCCTCCTCGGCGTCGCGAGCCACGTCCACGCGGTACCCCTCCTCCTCCAGCCCGCGGCGGACGGAGTCGGCGAGGCGGGCCTCGTCTTCGATGAGCAGGACCCACATGGGGGCGTCGGGGGCGGGGGACGGGAGGGACATGGGATACCCACGGGTCGAGGCGACGCCGCCACCTTACAGCCTTTTCAGGTCGGCCACAGCCCCACCTCAGGCCCCCCGGCGTTCCGTCCCCCCACGACCGCCGACGCCATGGCCGCCCTCGTCGCCCTCTACTTCGCCGCGCTCCTCGCCGCCGTCGGCCGAAGCCTCGCGCCCCCCGCCGTCCCGCCCCGCTAGCCGCATGCTCCCCGACTGGGCCCCCAACGTCCACCCCCTCGTCGTCCCCTTCCCCGTCGCGCTCCTGGTCGTCGCGGCCCTCGTCGACGCCGTCGCGCTCGCCGTCCGCCAGCGCGCGCCGTGGGTCCGCGCCTCGGCCGTCGGGCTCTACGCGCTCGGCGCGCTCGGCACGGCCGCCGCGTTCCTCACCGGCCGCGACGCCTCGGAGTCCGTCGACCTCCCCGCCGCCGCGCTCCCGACCCTCAACGCCCACGCCGACGGGGCGCTCTGGCTCGTCTGGTTCGCGGGCCTCTACGCGGCCGCCCGCGTCGCCGCCCTCTGGCTCGACGGCCGCGGTCGGGAGCCCGGTCGCCTCGCCGTCCACGCGCCGCTGGCGGCCGTCGGGCTCGTGGGGCTGTTCCTCGTCTACGAGACGGCCGAGCACGGCGGCGAGCTCGTCTACCACCACGGCGTCGCCGTCGCGGCGACCGCCCCCGCACTGGAGGCCCCGCCCGACACGGCCCTCGCCGCCCGCCTCGACGTCCTCGCGGGCGCCCCCGCAGAGGGCCCCGTCTTCACCGTCGCGTCCGGCCGGCCGACGCTCGCCGTCCTCCCCGACACGCTCGGCGACCTCGAGGCCCGCGCCGCGCTCGACCTCTCGGGCTTCACGGGCACCGCCGCCCTCGTCTACGCCGTCCAGAGCCCGGCCGACTACGACTTCCTCGCCCTCGACACGGCGGCCTCGGGCCCCGCCACGCTCCGCCAGGGCCGCGCCTCCGACGGCGTGGAGACGACGATGGACCAGCGCACGGCCGCGCTCGACGGTCCCGCCGAGCTGAGGGCCTCCGCCGTCGGCACGCACTTCCGGGGGTACCTCGGCGGCGAGCAGCTCACGCACCCCCACGGCCCCGCCCCGCCGCCCGGACGCGTCGGCCTCCGCCTCGACGGCGCCGGCACCGTCCGCGTCCTCGCCCTCTCCTCTACGCCGGTCGAGTAGCCCTCGAACCCACCACCCATGCGCCTCCTCGCCCTCCTCGCGCTCGCCCTCGGAGCGTGCGCATCCGACGAGACCCCTCGGCCCGCCGCTGTGCCGGCGGCCGCCACTCCGGCCGACGCCCTCCCGAGCGCCGCGGACCGGGCTGCCGCCGTCCCCCGGGCAGACACCCTTCCTGAGCCACCGGCCCCCGACCCCAGCCCGGCGGCCCAGGACGGGCCCGTGTCAGTCCCCGACGTCTCGGCACCCGCGTCGGCCGCCCCCGCGCCCGCCGCCCCCCCACCCGACGCGCCGCCCCACCATGAAGGGGAGCACACGATGGACGACGGCGCGGTCATGGATGGGGACGCGCACGAGGGGCACGGCGGCCACCCCTCCGACCACGACGGCTAGCCTTGCCCTTCGAACGCTCGTCGCGGCCGACCTGTGCGCCATTTAAGGTGCTCCGCGGGCATCCCGCCGGGCCGGGCGCGTTGAACACCCTAGACGCCCCGCCCCCCATGGACCGCCGCCGCTTCCTCCGCGACGCCTCCGCGTTCGGCGCCCTCGCGGGCCTGACCGCCCTCACCCCCGCCTGGGCCCGCTCGGCCCCCGCGATTGGGCCGGCCCGCCCGCCCGGCCTCTCGCCCACCGTCCGCCGCCCCGGCCTCGTCGAGTACGACCTGACCATCGACCGGACCCCCCTCTTGTTCGGCGGCGAGCGCGGGACGGCCGTGACCATCAACGGCGGCGTGCCGGGCCCGCTCCTCCGGTTCACCGAGGGCGACGAGGCCGTCATCCGCGTCCACAACCGGCTCGACGAGGACACGTCGATCCACTGGCACGGGCTCATCCTCCCGAACGCCATGGACGGCGTGCCCCACGTCAACTTCCCCGGCATCGCGGCGCGGTCGACGTTCGAGTACCGGTACCCCATCCGGCAGTACGGGACCTACTGGTACCACAGCCACTCGGCCTTCCAGGAGCAGCTCGGCCACTACGGCGCGCTCGTCATCGACCCGGCCGGGCCCGAGCCCTACGCCTTCGACCGCGAGTACGTCGTCGTCCTGTCGGACTGGACGTTCGAGGACCCCCACGCCATCCTCGACCACCTCAAGAGCCGCCCGAACTACTACAACGAGCAGCGTCAGACGGTCGCCGGGCTGATCCGTGGCGAGGGGATGGGCCTCCGCGAGCGGCTCGACTGGGACCGGATGCGGATGGACCCCACCGACATCTCGGACATCACAGGCGCGACGTACACCTTCCTGATGAACGGACAGGCCCCGGACCCCGGTTGGACCGGCCTGTTCCGGCCCGGCGAGCGGGTCCGCCTCCGGTTCGTCAACGCCGCGGCGGGCACGTTCTACGACGTCCGCATCCCGGGCCTCCCGATGACCGTCGTCCAGGTCAGCGGTCAGCACGTCGAGCCCGTCGCGGTCGACGAGTTCCGGATCGGAAACGCCGAGACCTACGACGTCGTCGTCGAGCCGGGCGACCGGGCCTACACCCTCTTCGCCGAGGCCATGGACCGCTCGGGCTACGCCCGCGGCACGCTCGCCCCCCGGCCCGGCATGACGGCGCCGGTCCCCGAGCGCCGCGAGCGGCCCGTCCTCACCATGATGGACATGGGGATGGCGCACGGCGGGCCGGGCATGGACCACGCCGGCATGGACATGGGCGACGCACCCGGCGGCCACGGCGCCACCGCGGACCACGGGGGGATGGACCACGGCGAGCCGCCCGCCCCTGGCCACCCCGCCGCCGCGGCCCCCGTCCTGGCCCACGGCGACCACGCCGCCCACGCCGACGAGGTCGCGATGCCGGGCGTCGACCACGCCGGCCTCCGCCCGCCGGGCTCGCTCCCCGAGGTCACGCCCCACGGCGCCGACGGCCACGGGGTCGCCAACGCCATGGCCCCGGACCAGACGCGCTCGCGCCTCCACGAGCCCGGCGTCGGCCTCGGCGACGACGGCCGCCGCGTCCTCGTCTACACCGACCTCCGCGCGATCCACCCCGAGCCCCGCCGGGCCCCCGACCGCGAGGTCGAGCTCCACCTCACGGGCAACATGGAGCGCTACATGTGGGGGATCGACGGGAAGACCTACGCCGAGGACCCGCTCATCCCCCTCGTCTACGGCGAGCGCCTCCGGCTCACCATGGTCAACGACACCATGATGAACCACCCGATGCACCTCCACGGCATGTGGATGGAGCTCGAGAACGGCCACGGCGAGCGCATCCCGCGGCTCCACACCGTCGTCGTCAAGCCGGCCGAGCGGCTCTCGCTCCTCGTCGAGGTCGACGCCCTCGGGCCGTGGGCCTTCCACTGCCACATCCTCTACCACATGGACCTCGGGATGTTCAGGGTGGCCATGGTCCAGCGGCCCGCCGACTGGGCCCCGGAGGCGCTCGCCGCGATGTACCCGGCGGGCCTCCCGGCCGCGCTCGCCCGCCCGGACCTCGCCCGCCGGTGACCCCTCTGCACACCCCCATGCCCCGCCTCCTCTCCGCCCTGGCCCTCCTCGCCCTCGCGGCCGGTCCCGCGGCCGCCCAGCACGACGACGCGCCGTTCCCCGAGTACCCCCACTTCGTGCCCGGCGCCGCCCACCCGCCCGCCGTCTACGCCCTCGCCCTGCTCGACGTGTTCGAGGTGGCCCCGGCCGCCGCGGGGCTCCCGGGGCGGCTCGAGGGGTTCTACCGCGTCGGGGCCGACCGGAACCGGCTCTTCCTCCGCGCCGAGGGCGAGGGGCTGATCTCCGAAGGGGAGGGCGAGGCCGAGGTCCAGGCCCTCTACAGCCGCCTCGTCACGCCCTACTTCGAGGCCCAGGCCGGCGTCCGCCTCGACACCGAGGTCGGCGAGGGCGGCCTCCGCGCGCGGCCCCAGCTCGCGGTCGGCCTCGAGGGGCTCGCGCCCTACTTCTTCGAGGTCGAGCCGTTCGTCTTCCTCTCGTACAAAGGCGACCTCTCGGCGCGGCTCGAGGGCTCCTACGACCTCCTCCTCACCCAGCGGCTCGTGCTCCAGCCCGAGGCCGAGGTCACGCTCGCGCTCCAGGAGGTCGAGGACTGGGACGTCGGCTCCGGCCTGAACGCCGTCGAGGCCGGCCTCCGCCTCCGCTACGAGATCAAACGCGAGGTGGCCCCCTACGTCGGTGTCTCGTTCCTCCAGCGCTTCGGCGGGGCCGCCGGCTTCGCCCGCGCCGACGGCGAGCCCACGTCCGAGGGCCTGTTCGTCGTCGGCGTCCGCCTCTGGCGCTGACCCCCACCGTCCACCCCAGCCCCCCCTCCGATGACACGCCCCCTGCTCCTCGCCGCCGCGCTGCTGGCGGCCCCCGCCGCCCTCGCCCAAGACCACGGCGGGCACAACCGGACGGACCACGGACAGATGGACCACTCCCAGATGGGCCACGGCGCCATGAGCCACGACGCCCTCATGGCCCTCCACCTGCGCATGATGGCGGACCCCGAGATCCACGCGGCCATGCGCGCCGACGCCGAGATGCGGGCGCTCATGGCCGAGGTGATGCCCGACATGGACCACGGCGCGATGGGCCACGAGGGCATGGACCACGCCGGGATGGACCACGGCCAGATGGACTCCGACGCCATGATGGCCCGGATGCGCGAGCGGATGGGCGCGATGACCGAGGCCGAGCGCGCCGACGTCATGGCCCGCTTCGAGGCCGTCCACCGCCGCCTCCTCGCGACGCCGGCCGTCCACATGCGCGCGATGGCCGACCCCGAGCTGCGACGGATGATGGAGGCCATGCCGGGGGGGATGCCCGGGATGGGCGACGGCTCGACGGACGGGATGGATCACGGCGCGATGGACCACGGCGCGATGGACCACGCCGAGGGCGTCGCCATGCAGCGCCGGAACGCGGGCGCCCGCCTCGGCGACGAGCGCCCGGCCACGCCCACCGTCGGTCAGGCCGAGTTCGACGCCTCCGCGACCGCCGACCGGTTCCACGCCGCCCTCGCGGCCGGCGACCGCCAGGGGGTCATGGCGATCCTCACGCCCGACGCCGTCATCCTGGAGGCCGGCCGCGCCGAGGCCCGGAACGAGTACCTCGGCGGCCACTTCGCCCGCGACGCCGAGTTCCTTTCGGGCGCCCAGCCCGAGCCCCTCTTCCGCCGCACGACCGTCGCGGGCGACGCCGCCTGGGTCGCCTCCACCCAGCGGGTCGGCGACGCCCAGATGGCCGAGCTGCTGGTGATGGAGCGGACGGCCGAGGGCTGGCGCGTCGCGGCCGTCCACTGGTCCTCGGGGCGGTAACAAGCGGGACCGGGGCGTCATCTGAGCGTCTTTTAAGGGGCGTCGAGTCCGAACGTCGCGTGGTTCGGGGGCACCCCTCCGGCGCGACCGTGACCCTCGACGCCCTCACCCCGCTCCTCCGCTGCCCCGCGTGCGGCGCCGCGCTCTCCCTCGACCGCGTTCCCCAGCCCGACCCCGAGGCGGGCGACTGCGGCGTCCTCCGGTGCCCCTGCGCCGCGGACTACCCCGTCCTCGACGGCGTCCCCATCCTCCGCACCGGCCGACTCGACCGCCGCTCCATCGCCGACGACCTCGTCCTCGCGCCCGGCCCCGACGTGGCGGCCGTCGTCTCTGCGGTCGAAGCGGGCCGGGCGCTCGGCGCCCTCGTCGATCTCCTCGCCGCGCCGCTCTGCCCGTGGCCCCTCAACCGGGTCGGGGCCGGGCGCCGCCTCTCGCTCCTGGGGCCGCTCCGGTCCGCGGGCCTCGCGCTCCGCCGTCGCCGCGTCCACGCCATGCTCCGCCACCGCGACGGGCTCACGGCCGAGGACTGGCTCGCCACCTTCTACCTCCACGCCCCGGAGGTCTACGACCCCTTCAACTACTTCTTCTTCCGGTTCGGGACGCCCCGCCACCTCGCCACGCTCGGGCTCGTCTCCGCCCTCCCGGCCGACGCCTCGCCGGTCCTCGACCTCGCGTGCGGGTACGGCCACCTCGCCCACACCCTCTCCGCCCTCGGCCGGGCCGTCGTCGGGCTCGACCAGAACGTCCACCAGGCGTGGCTCGCCCGCCACTACGTGGCGCCGGGGGCCGCGTTCGTCTGCGCCGACGCCTCGCGGCCTCTCCCGTTCGCCGACGCCGCCTTCGGGGCCGCCGTCTGCTCCGACGCCTTCCACTACGTCCGAGACAAGGGGGGCGCGGTCGCCGAGCTGGACCGCGTCTCGGCCGGCGGCCCGCTCCTCTTCCCGACCGTCGGCAACGCGCTCGTCGGCTCGCCGGACGGCCACGAGCTGGCGCCCGACGCCTACCGCGCCCTCTTCGACGGGTGGCACGTCCGCGTCACCTCCGACGACGCCGTGTTCGCCCACTACCGCGAGGGGCTCGGCCCCGACCTCTCCGGACCCGACGCCGACGTCGACGGAGCCAAGTGGCTCGCGATCGCGGCCACGAAAGGCGACCCCGACTGCCTGCTCCGCGACCACGGCCCCCTCGACGCGGGACCGGGCGGGTGGCCCCACGCCGCGGGCCGCCTCGCGCTCAACCCGCTCTACGAGCGCGAGCCCGGCGGCGACCGCCGGGCGCTCCGGATGCCGTCGCCGTGGTACGAGGCCGAGAACGGGGGCGTCCGCGAGTACATGCCCGCCGTCGTCGGGGAGGGGGAGGCCCTCACGACGGCCCTCGTGGCGAGGGCGGCCGCCGTCGGGCTCCCCGAACGATACGCACGGCCCCGGCGGCCCTGGACACAGCGGGCCGACCGCGCGCTCACCCGCGCCGTCCGGCGGGTCCGAGGGTAGAGGCCCAGACGCCACCTGACAGGGATTTAAGGGGTCGAGCGCGACCCGGACGCCTGTCGCCGACGTTCGCCCATCCCCGAACGCTCACCGCGATGGACCCCGACGCCGCCGACCGCCCCGGTCTCAAGCAGGCCGAGCTCCGAGAAGCCGCTCACGAAGGCCCCCACGGCTCCCACGACGACGGCCACGAAGGGGCTGTCGAAGAGCACGACCACGCCGAGCACGCGCACGAGGCGGCCGACCCCGCCCCTGCGCCCCACGACGGACACGCCGGGATGGACCACGCGGCGATGGACCACGGCGGCCACGGTGGGGGAGGGGGCCACCACGACCACCACGCGATGATGGTCGAGGACTTCAAGCGGCGGTTCTGGGTCTGCCTCGGGCTCACCGTCCCGATCCTCGCCCTCAGCCCGATGCTCCAGATGTGGGCGGGGGTCGACTGGCGGTTCCCCGGCGACGTCTGGATCCTCACCGTCCTCGGCACGGCCGTCTACCTCTACGGCGGCAGGCCCTTCCTCACGGGCGCCCGCGACGAGATCGCAGACCGGCGACCGGGCATGATGACGCTCGTGGCCCTCGCCATCTCGGTCGCGTTCGTCTACTCCATCGCCGTCGTGTTCGGGCTGGAGGGCAACCTCTTCTTCTGGGAGACCGCCACGCTCATCGACCTCATGCTCGTCGGGCACTGGGTCGAGATGCGGAGCGTGATGGGGGCCAGCCGGGCGCTCGAGGAGCTGGCCCGGCTCATGCCCGACGAGGCCCACCGGCTCACCGCCTCGGGCGAGACGGAGGACGTGCCCACGGCCGCGCTCCGCCCCGGCGACCGGATCCTCGTCAAGGCGTCCGAGAAGGTGCCCGCCGACGGGACCGTCCTGGAAGGCACGTCGGCCGTCAACCAGGCCGCCCTCACCGGCGAGTCGGTCCCCGTCGAGAAGGCCCCGGGCGACGACCTCATCGCGGGCTCGGTCAACGGGACCGGCGCCCTTACGGTCGAGGTCACGAAGACCGGCGCCGATGCCTACCTCAACCAGGTCGTCACGCTCGTCCGCGAGGCGCAGGCCTCGAAGAGCCGGACGCAGGACCTCGCCAACCGCGCCGCGTTCTACCTCACCGTTACGGCGATCACCGTCGGCGCGCTCACGTTCGCCGGGTGGCTCCTCCTGGCCGACGTCCCCCTCTCGTTCGTCATCGAGCGGGCCGTGACCGTCATGGTCATCGCGTGCCCCCACGCGCTCGGACTCGCCATCCCCCTCGTCGTCGCCGTCTCGACCTCGATCTCGGCTCGGAATGGGCTCCTCGTCCGCGACCGGGCGGCGTTCGAGCGGGCCCGCGACCTCGACACGCTCGTGTTCGACAAGACCGGCACCCTCACCGAGGGCCGGTTCGGCGTCACCGACGTGCTCCCGGCCCCCGGCGTGGCCGAGGACGACCTCCTCACCACGGCCGCCGCCGTCGAGGGCGGCAGCGAGCACCCCATCGCCGCCGGCGTCGTCCGCTCGGCCCGCGACCGCGGGCTCGCGCTCCCCGACGTCTCGGGCTTCGAGGCCATGACCGGCAAGGGCGTCCGCGCCGTCGTCGGCGGCGAGACCGTCGAGGTCCTGAGCCCCGGCGCGCTGGCGGACGCCGGTGTCGGGGTCCCCGACGCGCTCCGCCAGCGCGGCGACGCGCTCGGGCGCGAGGGGCAGACGGTCGTCTGGGTGGTGCGGGGCGGGGCGCTCCTCGGCGCGCTCGCGCTCGCCGACGTCGTCCGGCCCGAGTCGAAGGAGGCCATCGACCGGCTCCACGACCTCGGGCTCACGGCCGTCATGCTCACCGGCGACAAGCGCGAGGTGGCCGAGCACGTGGCCCGCCAGCTCGAGATCGACCGGGTCATCGCCGAGGTCCTCCCAGATCAGAAGAGCGCGGTCATCCGCGCGCTCCAGGCCGAGGGCCGCGTCGTGGCCATGACCGGCGACGGCGTCAACGACGCGCCCGCCCTCGCGACGGCCGACGTGGGGCTCGCGGTCGGGGCCGGGACGGACGTGGCCGTCGAGACGGCCGACGTGGTCCTCGTCAAGAGCGACCCCCGGGCGGCCGTCCGCGTCATCGCCCTCGCGCGGGCGACGTACCGGAAGATGGTCCAGAACCTATGGTGGGCCGCCGGCTACAACGTCGTCGCGATCCCGCTCGCGGCCGGCGCCCTCGCCCCGTGGGGCGTGATCCTCTCGCCCGCCGTCGGGGCCGTGCTCATGAGCCTGTCGACGGTCGTGGTCGCCGTCAACGCCCGCCGCCTCTCCGTCGACTAGCCCATGTCCGTCGCCCTCGCCGTCCTCGGGGCGGCCCTCGTCCTCGTCGCCCTCTACGACGTCGTCAAGACCACGCTCTCGGCCCAGGGCGGGGCGCCGGTCACGAGCGCCCTCTCGGCGGGCCTCTGGGCCCTCCTCGGGCGGGGGCCCGCCCACGGCCTCCCGCGCCGGGCCGCCGGGGGGACGATCCTCGCCGCCGTCCCCGTGGCGTGGACCCTCCTCCTCTGGGCCGGGTGGACGCTCGTGTTCGCGAGCGACGCCGGCGCCGTCGTCGACGCCTCCTCCCAGGCCCCGGCCGACCTCCCCGCCCGCGTCTACTTCGTCGGATTCACGCTCTTCACGCTCGGCAACGGCGACTTCGTCCCCGCCGGTCCCACGTGGCGCGTCCTCACGGCCGTCGCCTCGTTCTCGGGCCTCTTCCTCGTAACGCTCGCGATCACGTACCTCTTGCCGGTCGTGCAAGCGGTCGCCCAGAAGCGGTCGCTCGCCGGGCGGATCCACTCGCTCGGGCCGACGGGCGCCGCGATCGCGGCCAAGGCCCCGAGCCCCAGCCTGGAGCGCCAGCTCGAGTCGGTCGCCGCAGACCTCACGCTCCACGCCGAGCGCCACCTCGTCTACCCCGTCCTCCACTACTTCGAGAGCGACGAGGCCCGGACGGCCCTGGCCCCCCACCTCGCCGCGCTCAGCGACGCCGCGCTCCTCCTCCGCCACGGGCTCCCCGAGGCCGACCGGCCCGACGGCACGGCCCTCGGCTCGGTCGAGGCCGCCCTCGACGACTACCTCGGGACGGTCCGGGGCTCGCTCGTCAGCCCGTCCGAGGACGCCCCGCCGCCGCCGCCGGCCTCCGATCTCTCCCGGCCGGCCGCCGACGCCGACGTCGCGCTGGCGGAAGCCGCCGGCCAGCGCGGGCGGCAGCGGCGGCTTCTCCGCGCCATTGTCCACCAGTCCGGCCACGACTGGCCAACGGGCCGCGCGTAGCCGCGGCGCCCCATTGGCGCCGAGCCCCCCCTCGCCCTGTCGTCGGCCGCGCCTCTGCGACGGCCGCGAGCGCTCCCCGTAGGGCTCTGCGAGATGGAGCTCGCATGTGAAGGTCCCTGCACCGGGGTTCAGGCCCTACCCTGTGGAACCGACCCGCCCCCGTTCCCTTGACGACGCCCCGCTCCATCGAGGTCTTCACCGCCGACTGCCCCCTCTGCGCCGACGCCGTCGACCTCGTCCGACGCCTCGCCGGCCCGGACGACACCGTGACGCTCCGTCCCCTCCATGACGAGGCCGTGGCGGCTGAGGCCGCACGCCTCGGCGTCCGGTCGGTCCCTGCGGTCGCCGTCGACGGCGCCCTCGCGGCGTGTTGTCGCGACGGGGGGGTGAGCGAGGCCGGGCTCCGCGCCGCGGGCCTCGGTTCCTGACCCGTGTCGCTCACGCGAATCGCGCTCGCGCGGTCGGCCGGCGTCACCCCCTCCGCCGTCCGCTACTACGAGCGCGTCGGGATCCTCCCCGAGCCCGCTCGGACCGCCAAGGGGTACCGCGTCTACGGGCCCGCTGATGTCGAGCGGCTCCGGTTCGTCCACCGCGCCCAGGAGTTGGGGTTCTCGCTCGACGAGATCGCCGGGCTTCTCGCGCTCGCCGTCGCGCCTGGCGACCCGTGCGACGACGTCCGCGCGCAAGCCGAGGCCCACCGCGCCGACGTCGCCGACAAAATCCACTACCTCGAGCGGATCCGCGACACCCTCGACGGGCTCATCGCGGCCTGCCGCGACCACGCCTCGACCGACCCCTGCCCCATCCTCGACGCCCTCCGCCACAATGACGACTCCTCCTGACCCTGCCGCCGACCGGGGCGCCCGCTGGGGCGTGGCCGCCGCGATCGGCGCGGCCATCGCCGCGAGCGCCTGCTGCACCGTCCCGCTCCTCCTCGTCTCGCTCGGCGTCGGCGGCGCGTGGGTCAGCTCGCTCACCGCCTTCGAGCCCTACCGGCCGCTCTTCATCGCCGTCGCAGTGGGCGCGCTGGGCTTCGTGGCCTGGCGCGAGTGGCGTGTGGCCCGGCTAACGGGTGTCGACTGCGACTGCGAGGAGGACGCCGTCCAGCCTCGCACGCGCCGCGCCATCCTCGGCGTGGGCGTGCTTGCGGTCGTCCTCCTCCTCGCCTCCCCGTGGATCGTCCGCGCCGCCAGCGGGCCGCCGGCCCCGACCGTGCTCACCACGGACGCCCCCCTCGCGACGGCCCAGGTGGTCCTCGCTGTCGAGGGCATGTCGTGCGCCTCGTGCGACGTAACCGTGGAGCGGGCGCTCCTGAACGTCGACGGCGTCGATGCGGCCGAGGTCTCGTTCGAGCCGCCCCGCGCCGTCGTCTCGTTCGACCCCACCCGGGCCACGGTCGCCGACCTCATGGCGGCGACGACGGCCGCGGGCTACCCTACGACTCCCGCTACCGATGCCTGACGCGCCGACGCCCGAGACCCTGACGCTCACCGTCGGCGGGATGACCTGCGCCGGCTGCGCCCGCCACGTCACCGAGGCCCTCGAGGCCCTCCCCGGCGTGGCCTCGGCCGAGGTCCCCGGCTGGGAGTCCGGCCGGGCCGACATCGCGCTCGACGCCGACGAGCCCGCTCGCCCCGGTGACCTTGTGGCCGCCGTCGAGGCTGCGGGCTACCGCGCCGCGCTCGACGCCGAAGCACCGACCGGGGCGCCCCCCGCCTCAGGGCCCACCACCGGGTACGGCGCCCCGCCCGACGCGCCGCCCTCCCCGTCCGGCGACGGTGCGCCCTCGCCCCGCCCGCCCGCCGAACCGGGCCCGCTCCCCGAGGGGGCGTACGACCTCGTCGTGGTCGGGGGCGGCTCGGCCGCCTTCGCCGCCGCGCTCAAGACGTCGGAGCTCGGGGGCCGCACCGCCATCGTCAACGACGGACTGCCCATCGGCGGGACGTGCGTGAACGTGGGCTGCGTGCCCTCGAAAGCGATCATCCGCGCGGCCGAGGCCGTCCACCGCGCCCAGCGGGACGCGTTCGACGGGGTCGAGACGACGGGCCGCGTCGCCGACTTCGGCGCCGTCCTCGCCCAGGTCCGCGCCCTCGTCGCCGACCTCCGCCAGACGAAGTACGTCGACGTCGCGGGGGCCGACGACGCCGTCGACCTCGTCGCTGGCCGCGCCCGGCTGGCGGGGCGCGAGGGCGGCCCCCTCGCGGGCGACGGGCTCCACACGGTAGAGGTCGAGGGCCGCCCCGCGCTCCGCGCCCGGTCCGTCCTCGTCGCGACCGGCGCCCGGACGTTCGTCCCCGACGTCCCCGGCCTCGCCGAGGCCGGGTACCTCACGAACGACACGCTCTGGGACCTCGCCGAGGCCCCCGACCACCTCGTCGTGCTCGGCGGCGGGTACGTGGCCGTCGAGGCGGCCCAGGCATTCGCTCGCCTCGGCGTGCCGGTCACGCTCCTCCAGCGGTCCGACCGGATCCTCCCCGCCGAGGACGCCGCGCTCACCGACCCGCTCACCGCCTTCCTCCGGGCCGACGGCGTCGACGTCCGCACCGGCGTCGCCCTCCGATCTGTCCGGCGCGAGGGGACGGAGACCGTCGTCGCCTTCGAGACCGACGGGGCACCCGGCGAGGTCCGCGGCTCGCACCTCCTCCTCGCGACGGGCCGCCGCGGCAACACCGAGGGCCTGGGCCTGGAGGCCGTCGGCGTCGCCCCCGACGCCCGCGGGTTCCTCCCCGTCGACGCCGCGCTCCGTACCTCGGCCAACGGCGTGTACGGGGCTGGCGACGTCCTCGGCGACAATATGTTCGTCTACACCGCGGCGTACGAGGGCGCGCTCGCGGCCCGGAACGCCCGCGAGGGTCACGACGCCGAGGCCGATTACACGGCGCTCCCGTGGGTCGTCTTCACCGATCCCCAGCTCGCGGGCGTCGGCCTCGACCTCGCCCAGGCCGAGGCCGCGGGGTTCGACGCCGAGGCGACGACGCTCGCGATGGAGTACGTCCCCCGCGCGCTCGCCGCCCGGGACACGCGGGGCCACCTCACGCTCGTCCGCGACCGCGAGACCGACCGGCTCCTCGGCGCCCGGGTCCTGGCCCCCGAGGGGGCCGAGCTCCTCATGGAGGTGGCCCTCGCCATCCGGCACGGGATCACGACCCGGCAGCTCGCCGACGCCTTCCACCCGTACCTCACGCTCTCCGAGGCCGTCAAGCTCACCGCGCTCACGTTCCGGAAGGACGTCGGGCGGCTCAGTTGCTGCGCGGCGTGACTCGCTCCGCGCTATCCGGGCCGTCCGGCATCATGCCGCGGGTTTCTATCTGAGGGAAGTGGGACTGTGCGCTTGACCCAGCGAGCGGCGCCGGCTCCTCGGCGGAATCGTACCTCGAGCAGCTACGACTCGCACCGCCCCGGGCGCTCCTTGAACGGCGCGTAGGGGACGGACAACGGGGCCCCTCCGGCCAACCTGTGAGCGATTTAAGGTTCGGCCGCCGAACGCGGGGGCCGTCGCTCCGTGCAACGAGGGCCACCCGGCACCCCCTTCTCACATACCCCTCTCCCCATGCGCACCCAGGACATGCTCTCGAAGCACTCCGACCCCTCGGACCAGCTCGACAAGGTCGTCGCGCTCGTCAACAGCGCCTTCGCCTGCGAGCAGTGCTGCACGTCGTGCGCCGACGCCTGCCTCGCCGAGGACTCGGACATGGACCTCACGGCCTGCATCCGGACGAACCTCGACTGCGCCGACGTCTGCGCCACGACCGGCCGCGTCCTCTCGCGCCAGACCCAACCCAACGACGCGATCCTCCGCGCCCAGCTCCAGGCCTGCGTCGCCGCCTGCGACGCCTGCGCCGACGAGTGCGAGGAGCACGCCGACATGCACGAGCACTGCCGCGTGTGCATGGAGTGCTGCCGCGAGTGCGCCGACGCCTGCCGGGCGCTCCTCGACGCCATGCCTCAGGGCGCGACGGCCTAGACCCGCCCCGCTCGCCGCTCCGACGGCGCGGCCTCGACGCGGGGCCGCGCCGTTTCTCGTCTGTCCCCCCGACCCATGACCGACCAGTCCCTCCTCGCCGCCTGGGGTCTCACCACGACCGCGGGCTACCTCGCCACGCACGCGATGGGCGTCGCGGGCACCGAGCTTCTGGGGCTGAGCGTGTTCGGCTCCATCGTCGCCGTCTGGGCGCTCCTCATGCTCCCGCCCGTTGTCCTGACCGCGGCCCTCGCCGCCCGCCGCCGGACGGACGCCCACCACTGGGTCTGGGTCGGCCTGGTGGTCGCCGCCCTCGCGGCCAACGTCGGCGTCGCCGCCTCGGGGGGCGGACACACCCACAGCGGGTCCAGGCACGGCGGCGCCTCCGCGGGCGCCCCGAGCCACGGGGAGCCCGGGCACCACGACGGCCCGGCCTACTCAGCGGGCACGCCCGCGACCGCCAGCGCAGAGGGCTCGGACGGCGGCGGGCACGCCCACCCCGACGGCGGCCACGGCGGAGACCCCGGCCCGAACGACGGCGCTGGGGACGGCTCAGGCGACCACCCGCACCCGGACGGCGGTCATGCCGAGGCGGGCGGCACGGAGGCGCAGGCCACACCGGATGAGACCGCGGCCCCCGCCGACTCCGCTGGCGGAGCCGTCAGCGCGTCCGCGTCAGATCCCACGAGCGGCAGGTCCGGCCATGGAGAATCGGACGGCGGCCTGTTCGACGCCGCCGGGCTCCAGCACGCCGCCTCTTCCACCTCTGGTTCCTCGTCGGCGCGCTCGGGTTCGCGTTCAGCGCGGGCGTCGCCCACGGCGGCACGCGACGGGCGCTCTACGGCCTCGCCGCGCTCCTCAACGCCATCATGGTCGTCGCGCTCATCGCCGTGCCGGGCGCGCGGGAGGCCGCGTTCCTCGGCGCCGCGGCGGTCCAGGGACTCCCCATGCTCCTCGACCGCCCGCTCCGCGCCCGCCAGCCTGCGGCCTGAGCTACCGGGCCACGACGGCCTCGACGACCGGCTGGCCGCCGTCCGTGAGCGGCGGGTCGAGGTCCCCCGTCCCGAACTCGAACCGGCCGACCTCGCCCGTGTCGTCGTGGAGCATTACGTAGAGCGTCCCCGTCGGCGCCGCGTCGAGGTCGACGGGCACGCGCTCGGTCGTCCCGTGCATCACGAACGACCGCCCGACGATCCGGCCGGCGTCCGGCCCGCCAGCCGCCGCCTCGGGGTGGACCACCACCCACGCGTCGGACTCGACGGCGACGCGGTCGAGGACCAGGATGTCGCCCCGAAACGGGCTCGCGCCGACCGCGAGGACGGGGGCCTCCGGAAGGTCCTCCGAGCCGCCCTCGACCGGCGGCACGCTCGGCGGGATCGGCGCGCCCGGGACGTCGGACCCCTCGAGGTCACCGATCAGCGCCTCCATTTCGGCGATCTCCCGCTTCTGGGCCAGGATGATCTCGTCGGCGAGGCGCCGCACGCGGGAGTCGGAGATCTCGGCCCGCTCGCTCGTCATGATCGCGATCGAGTGGTGGGGGATCATCGCCTTCATCCAGTCGACGTCCTGGACCGTCGCCTGGCTCTGGGCCAGCCACAGGCCGAGCGCGAAGAGGACGGCGCTCCCGCCGAAGATGGCCGCGTTCACCTTCTCGTTCTCGTACATCTTCAGCATGAACGCCAGCATTATGACGGCCATCGTGGCCCCCATGTAGAGCGCCATGAAGAGCTTCGTGTCGCTCCACCACACGTGGTCGAGCGAGTAGACCGTCGAGTACATGAGGACGAACATCACGACCGCCGACGTGATGATCATGGCGAAGAAGCGGCCGTACGACATGGAGGAAGGGGGGTGTGAGAGGAGGGGGCTCGCGCGCTGACGGACGCGACGAGGCCCCGGACGGTCTACCCGCCCGGGGCCTCGTGGATCGGCGAGGGCCGGGGACCTGACCGCCTTTTAAGGTTCTCAGGCCGCGGTCCGGGCGCTCAGGCCGCGTCCGTCGCGTCGCCGAAGACGGGCCGGAAGCCGGCGCCCTCGACGGCGCCGCGGACGGCCTCGCGGTCGGCGCCGTCGGAGAGGCGGACGACGGCCGGGCCGTCGAGCGTGAGCTGCTCGACCGTCACGCCGGGCGTCCGCTCGAGCGCGCGCGTGGCCCCGGCGACGCAGCCGCCGCAGGTCATGCCCTCGATCTGGAAGCGGAGGGTGCCGGGGGTCTGGGTCTCGTTCATGGTGTTGGGGGGTGGTGAAACGGAGTCGGTCGAGGGGTCTGGCCGGGCACACGTGCAGTCGAGGCAGCCCGCGCACGCCCGACAGGCGAGGTCGAGGCGGGCCCGGAGCGCGGCCCGGGCACGGTGGCGGCGGACCCGGAGCGCGCCCGCGCTGATGCCCAGCCGCTCCGCCAGCGCGCCCGCGGGCTCGCCGTCGAGGTCGGCCCGGAGGACCTCGGCGGACTGCGCCGGGAGCCCGTCCAGGAGCGGCCGGTAGCACGCGCACAGGCGGGCCTCCTCGCCCGGCGGGGGCTCCGCGTCGGGCTGCTCGGCAGCGTAAGCCGCCTCGCGCGTCGCGGCGGCCTCGGACCGGCGGTGGGCGTCGACGGTCGCGTTGCGGACGACGCGCCAGAGCCACCGCGTGAGGTCGGCCTCGTCGTCCATCGGAGGCGCGGACTCTACGGCGCGCACGAGCGCGTCCTGGACCACGTCCTCGGCCGCCTCCGGCCCGAGCCGCCCGCGGACGTAGCCGACGAGCGCCTCGCCCTGGGAGGCGAGTGTCGATTCGAGCAGGGTCGGAGAGGGGGACATGGGGGGCGCTTTCCTGGACAAACGCGGCGACCGCCGGAGCGTTACACGGTGGCGACGACCGGGGGCTGGAAGCGGCGGAGCCGGAGGGCGTTCGTGAGCACGAAGACCGAGGACAAGCCCATCGCCGCCGCGCCCAGGACCGGCGAGAGCAGGACGCCCAGCGCGGGGTAGAGCACGCCCGCCGCGACCGGGATCAGGACGACGTTGTAGGCGAAGGCCCAGAACAGGTTTTGCTTCACGTTCCGGAGCGTGGCCGCGCTCAGCGCCCGGGCCTCGACGAGCGCCGTGAGGTCGCCCCGCATGAGGACCACGTCGGCCGCCTCGATGGCCACGTCGGTCCCGGTCCCGATGGCGACGCCGACGTCGGCCTGGGCGAGCGCGGGCGCGTCGTTGATCCCGTCGCCGACGAACGCGACGTGGGCCGGGCCGCCGCCCGCCCCGCCCTCGGATTGGAGCTGGCGGACGGCCTCGGCCTTGTCGGCCGGGAGCACCTCCGCGAGCACCTCGTCGATCCCGAGCCGCCGCGCGACGGCCTCGGCCGTGCCCCGGTTGTCGCCCGTGATCATCGCGATGCGCAAGCCGGCGTCGTGGAGCGCGGCGATGGCCGCGGGCGTCGTGGGCTTGACGGGGTCCGAGACGGCGAGGGCCGCCGCGAGCCGACCGTCGACGGCGGCGTAGAGCGGCGTCTTGCCGGCGTCCGCCAGCTGGCCGGCCGCATCGGCGAGTGGGCCGACGTCGACGCCGAGGCGGGCCATGAACCGGTCGGCCCCGACCTCGACGCGGCGGCCCTCCACCGTGCCGCGCACCCCAAAGCCGGGCACGGCCTCGAAGTCAGCAGCGTTGGGCACGCTCAGCCCCCGCTCGTCGGCCGCCCGCACGATGGCCGCGCCGACGGGGTGCTCGCTCGGGACCTCGACGGCGGCCACGAGCCGGAGCAGGTCGGCCTCGTCTAGGTCGGCGTCCGCTGCTAGCGCCACGTCGGTGAGCGTCGGCCGCCCCTCGGTCAGCGTCCCCGTCTTGTCGAGGGCGACGACGTCGGCCTCGAACAGCGTCTGGAGCGCCTCGCCCTTCCGGAACAGGACGCCCAGCTCGGCCGCTTTCCCCGTCCCGACCATGACCGAGACGGGCGTCGCGAGCCCCATCGCGCACGGGCACGCGATGATCAGCACGCTCACCGCCGCGACGAGCGCGTACGTCAGCGCCGGGCTCGGACCCACGGCCAGCCACACGGCGAACACGGCCGCCGCGATCACGAGCACGATCGGCACGAACACCGCCACGACCCGGTCGGCGAGGGCCTGGATCGCCGGGCGCGACGCCTGCGCCTCCCCCACGAGCTGAACGATCTGGGCGAGGACGGTGTCGGCCCCGACGCGAGTCGTCCGGACGAGGAGCGACCCGGCCTGGTTGACCGTCCCGCCCACGACCTCGGCGCCCTCGCCCTTCTCGACCGGGACCGGCTCGCCCGTCACCATCGACTCGTCGACGTAGCTCGTCCCCTCCGTGACCACGCCGTCGACGGGCACCTTCTCGCCGGGCCGCACGCGGACGACGTCGCCCACGGCCACCTCCTCGACCGGCACCTCGGTGTCCTGGCCGTCGCGGACGACGCGGGCCGTCTCGGCGCGGAGCCCGAGGAGCGCGCGGACGGCGTCCGAGGTCTGCCCCTTCGCCCTCGCCTCGAACCACTTGCCCAGCAAGATCAGCGTGATGATCGTCGCCGACGCCTCGTAGTAGACGTGAACGGCGCCCGCGGGCAGCGCGCCGGGCAGGAACGTCGCGACGACGGAGTACCCGTAGGCCGCCGTCGTCCCGAGCGCGACGAGCGTGTTCATGTCGGGCGCCCCGTGCCGGGCCGCGGCCCACCCCGCCCGGTAGAACCGCCAGCCCGGCCCGAACTGGACGGCCGTCGCAAGCGCGAAGGCGACGAGCCACCGCGTCTGCATGGGGATCAGCCCGTCGATCCACGCCATCCCGCCGGGGATCGCCATCGGGACCATCTCGAGGAGGAAGAGCGGGAGCGTGAGCCCGGCCGCCCACCCCAGCCGCCGCTGGAGTTGGTGGCGGTCGCGCGCCCGCGCCTCCTGCTCGGCATCGGCGGCTGAGACGCCGGCCTCGGGCTCGACCACGTCGTAGCCCGTCCGCCGGACGGCCTCGTACAGCGTCTCCACGTCGGTCCCGGCCGAGTACCGCACGCGCGCGCGCTCGGTCGCGAGGTTCACCGACGCCTCGACGACGCCGTCCGCTCCTCGCAGCGCCTTCTCGACGCGGCCGACGCACGCCGCGCACGTCATCCCGCCGACGGCGAACGTGACCTCCTCCGTCCGCACGTCGTACCCCGTGCGCTGGACCGCCTCCGCCAGCGCGAGGGGCGTCGTCTCGGCCGCGTCGAACGAGACGGTCGCCCGCTCCGTCGCCAGGTTGACCGTCGCCTCGTGGACGCCCGGCACGGCGCGGAGCGCCTTCTCGGCGCGCGTCGAGCACGCCGCGCACGTCATGCCCCCGATCCCGAGCGTGGCGCGGGCGAGGGCCTTCCCCGGACTCGGCCCGGGGGCGTCGGGCGGCGAGGGCACGGCGACGGCTCCGTCACCGGAGGAGGTCGGGAGGTCGGAGGGGGAGGG
>NZ_MQWD01000001.1:1885805-1890589 GCF_002283365.1 Rubrivirga marina
GGGGCTTTCTCAGACAAACGCGCCGACCCCAGACCCGTTACCGGGGCTCTATGGAGGCGCGGTCCGTCGCTCTCGTGTAACGCGCGAGCCCCGATCCCTCCGTGAACGCGGCGTGCATCCCGTCGAACCTGTGCGCCCTTTAAGGCGGGCCGGGGACAAAGCGGCCGGTCCTCGACGCATCCCGTCCCGCATGACCCCGCCCCGGTCCCCGCCCCGCGGGCCGGCGGCCTTCCTCGCGTTGCCTCCGCGGGGCGCCTCGCCCCCGGCACTCCCCGAGGGCGAGCGCGTTCTGGACGGCGCCCCACCCAACGCCGCTCCCACCTCCCGCTCGTTCCCCAGGGCCCGCGCCGCCCGGGGCGGCGAGCATCCCACGACGCCCCCGGTGATGGCGATCTCGCGCCCCCTCGCCCATCGGCCACGACCCCGGACCGCCCCTCCGATCCCGCCTCCCGCCGGCTACGCCCGGTGGCGGGGCCGCCTCCGAACGGCCTGGGGCCGGTACCTCAGCCACGCCGTGTTCCTCGTCGGGGCCTGGGCGGCAGCGGCCTTCGTGGCCGCCCGCGTCGTCGGGCTCGAGCCGCCCCCCGGCGGCGACGACGTCCCGGTCTGGGCGTTCCTCCGCCGCTCGCTCCTCGTCGGGGTCCTCGTCGGCGTCCCCTCGGCCATCCTCGAGCTCCGGGCGCTCCCGCGGCTGGCCCGTAGGCTCCCCTTCGGGGCCACGCTCGCCGCTCGGACGGCGGTCTACGCCGCCGTCGTGACGGGCGCCCTCCTGCTCTCGGCCGAGTGGGCGGCCGCCGACGAGGGCGGGCTCGCCGCGCTCTACGAGCGGGGCGCGCTCGGCCCGTTCCTCCGGTCGAGCCGGTTCGGCGCGCTCGTCGCCGTCCTCACCGTGGGCTCGTTCCTCGTCGGCCTGGCCGTCCAGGTCCGACGCGTGCTCGGGCCGGGGCTCGTGCTCGACCTCGCGCTCGGGCGGTACCTCCGCCCCGCCTGGGAGGACCGGCTCTTCCTGTTCCTCGACCTCGACGGCTCGACGGCGCTGGCCCGCAGACTCGGGCCGCTCGCCTTCACGGACCTCAAGAACGACGTGTTCTTCGACCTCGCCGAGCCCGTCCTCGCCACCGGCGGCCGCGTGGCGGAGTACGTCGGCGACGAGGTGGTCGTGACGTGGCCGTGGGCCCCGGGCATCCGCACCGCCGCCCCACTCCGGTGCTTCTTCCTCGTCGAGGACCGGCTGGCCGCCCGCGCCGGCGCCTACCAGGCCCGGTACGGCGTGGCCCCGACGCTGAAGGGCGCCTGCCACGGCGGGCGCGTCGTGACGGCCGAGGTCGGCGACGTCAAGCGCGAGCTCGCCCACTCGGGCGACGTCGTCAACACGGCGGCCCGGATCGAGGGGCTCTGCCATGCCCTCGGGGCCCGGCTCCTGGTCTCGGCCGAGGTCGTCGGAGCCGTGGACGTCCCCCCCGGCCTCTGGGCCGTCGACCGGGGCACCCACGCCGTCCGGGGGCGCGATGAGCCCGTCCACGTCTACGCCGTCGAACGGGCCCCCTCCCCCCCCACGGCGGGGGCGGGGGTGTCCGCCTCGGCCCTCCGCTGAGCCCCCCACACCCACCCCATGGACTCCTCCTGGTTCTTCTCCGGCTGGGACGCCGTCGCCCGCGTGGCGGTCTGCGCCCCCGTCGTCTACGCCCTCGTCATCGCCGCCGTCCGCGTGAGCGGGAAGCGGGCCACGTCGCAGATGAACAACTTCGACTGGATCGTCACCGTCGCCATCGGCTCCATCGTCGGCTCGGCCGTCGTGCTCGAGTCCGTCCCCCTCGCCTCCGCCCTCGTCGCCATCGGGATGCTCCTCGGCCTCCAGTTCGCCGTCACGGCCTCCTCCGCGCGGTGGGCGGGCGTCCGGCGGGCCGTCCAGGCGGCCCCCACCGTCCTCCTGTACCGCGGCGCGTTCCAGGACGCGGCCCTCCGCACGGAGCGGGTCACCCGGCAGGAGGTGATGGCGGCGATCCGCGAGGCCGGCCTCCCCGGCCCCGACGCCGTCCACGCCGTCGTCCTCGAGACCGACGCCTCGATGAGCGTGCTCCCCGCCTCCGAGGACGGCGCCGACTTCGCGTGCCTCGAAGGCCTCGGCCCAGCCATCCGCAGTTGACCCGCCCCGGCACCCGCGCCACCTTCCCCGCCCCCCCTCGCATCGCGAGATACCTGCGCACCACCCGGAGGACGCCGCGCCCACCGCGCCCGCCCCCGGCCTCCAATGCAGAACAGCCGGCTCCCTCGGCGCCACGGACTTCCGGGGTACGCGGGCGTTCGGACCCGCATCCGCGAGGACGGGTAGCGCCTACCCGCCGGACCCCTCGCGGTCCGGGAAGAGCCCGACCCACTCGTTGATCTCTCCCAACCGGAAGAGGGGGCGCCGGCCCGGCCGGTAGCACGGGAGGCCGAGGTCCTTGACGTACGCCATCACCGTCTCTGCGGAGACCCCGCCGAGGACCTCGCCGGCCTCGTGGGCCGTGAGGAGCCCCTTCGCAGCGAAGAGGCTTTCGCGGAGCGCGCGAACCTCCGCCGCGTGGGACTCGATCACGGCCGACACCGCCTCGGCGACGGCGGCCCGAATGAAGGAGTCGAGCGCGTCGGGGTCGGCCAGGACCAGGCTGCCAAGGCTGGTCGTGGGCTGGCGAAGGGCGCCGAGAGGAGGGGATGCCGATGGACTCATGGACCCAAGATCGGATGAGACGGCGCCCCCGGCCGTCCCCCGAGGGGGATTCTGCCCCTCGGAGACCACGGCCACCAGTCAGAACCACGGTCCCCTGAGAGGCGCCGCTCGCGCCGTCGTCTGCGGGCCCCTACTTGGAGCACGGGGGCGTGGGGCACCGGGCATTCGCCGGCTGCGGCGTCAACCTCTACGAGAGGGGGGGCAGACATGGGGAACGGTGGGTCCCCGGGCAACCGCATCGGCGACGCCCCGCTACAGGACTCCTGCAGCGGGGGCGGATTCAGCAGGAGCGCGACGGCTGCGTAGGCCTCATGAACGGAGCATGCATCTCGCGAAACCTTTGCGCCATTTAAGGTGAGCCCGGGACTGACACGCCGATACTCGCGTACCTCCCCTCGCATGTCCCGCCTCGCGCCCTTGCCCTCCGGCCTGGCAGCCCTACTCGCTGCCCTGGTCCTCGTCTGCGCTGCCGGCCCCACGGCGGCCGCGGTCGTGGGTGCGCTCGGCTCGGGGGGGCACTGCGAGCGCGCGGACCAAGCGGCTCCAGACGAGCCCCCGGCCGATGTCGCCTCGTGCTGCCTAGACGCTCCTGACCGACGCGCAGGTACGGCCATCCCTACGCCACTGCTCGCCGAGGCGAACGTCGTCCTCACCGCGCGGACGCCCCCCGTCGCCACGCTCGAGAACGCGCCCTCGGCGTGGGACACCGGGCCGCCGCGGGGCCCCCGCCTCCACCTCGCCCTCTCGGTCCTCCTGGTCTGAGCCGACAGCCCGCGCCTCTGGCGCTTGGCGCTCCCGCGCCCGACGTGCCGTCCCCCGGCGCCACGTCCCTCCCGCTGTCCGTCGTCCGTCTCAGACCATGTCCCCCCTCGCCGCAGCGCGCCCGGCGCTGCTCGCCCTCCTGGCCCTCGTCGGCGCCCGGGCGCACGCCCAGGCGCCCGACACCCTCCGCCTGGGCGCCGTCCTCGACGCGCTCTACGCCGAGAACCCTGCGCTCCGGGCCGCCCGCCTCGACGCCCGTGCCCTCGCGCGCCGCGGCGACCAGGTCGCCACGCTCCCCGACCCGACGGCGTCCGTCATGGTCGCGCCGTACCCGATCCTGACCGCGCGGGGCACGCAGCGGAGCCAGTGGCGAGTCGAGCAGATGATCCCGTGGCCGGGCACCCTCGGCCTCCGCCGCGACGCCGCCGACGCCCAGGCCGAGGCCGCCCGCCTCGGCGCCGACGCGACCGCCCTCGACCTCGCCCGGCAGGCCACACGCGCTTACGCCGACCTCGTGCGCACGCAGGAGGCCGCGTCGATCGTGCGCGCCTTTCAGGCGCGGCTCGACGCCTTCGCCGAGGCCGCCGCCGTCCGCTACGAGGTGGGGCGGGGGCCGCAGGGCGCCATCCTCCAGGTCCAACTCGAACGCCAGCGGCTCGAGGAGCAGCTCATCGCCCTCGACCGCGAGCGGGACGCCGCCGTCCTGACGCTCGCCCGCGTGATCGACCGGCCCGGCCTCGCGCTCTCCGGCCCCGTCGTCGCCGTCGCCCCTGCGCTGCCCCAGGCGGACGACCTCGCGACGACCGCCGTCCAGACCCGCCCCGAGGTCGCGCGCGCTCAGGCGCAGATCGACGCCGCACAGGCCGACGTGGCCCTCGCCCAAAAGGCCTTCTACCCCGACCTCGGGGTCGGCATCGTCTACACCGACGTCGCCGCGGCCGACATGCCGCCGACCGCGACGGGCCGCGACGCCCTTGGGCTCATGGCCTCCGTCCGCGTCCCGCTCGACCGGACATCCCGCCGCGCCGGGCTCGACGAGGCCCGCCTCCGCGAGGAGGCCGCCCGCGCTCGCCTCGACGCCGCCCGAACCGCCGTCCAGGCGGACGTCGCCGACGCCCTCTCCGACGCCCGCCGCGCCGCCGAGGCCGTCGCCCTCTACGAACAAACCCTCGTGCCCCAGGCCGAGACGACCGTCGAGAGCGCGCTCGCCGGCTACACGACGGGCGCCCTCGACTTTCTTGCCTTTCTCGACGCCGAGCGCGCCCGCTTCCAGGTCGCCCTCGGCCTCGTCGACGCCCGCGCCCGCCTCCTC
>NZ_MQWD01000001.1:1890708-1948913 GCF_002283365.1 Rubrivirga marina
AGAGGCCCCCGGCGACGGCTCCGACCCGGCCGACGTCTACGCCGAGACGCCGCCGAGCCCCGAGCGACGCCGCCGCGCCCTCTGGGCCGGCCTCGCCCTCCTCGTGCTCGTGACGGCCGTCGGCCTCACGTGGACGCTCGCGCGCGGCGACTCGTCCGACGCCGTCGCCGAGGCCCCGCCCGCTGCGCCGCTCGGCACCGCGAACGAGGAGGCCGTCGAGGGCGGCCTCGCCCAGTACGACCTCAACGGCGACGGCGTCGTCTACCAGTCCGGGATGCACCCCTACATCGTCCAGGACGAGCCCGGCACGTGCCCCGTCTGCGGGATGGACCTCGAGCCTGTGCCGGTGAGCGGAGCGCCCGCCGGGACCGTCGAGATCGACCCGGTCACGCTCCAGAACATCGGCGTCCGGACGGCCGTCGTCCAGGAGCGCCAGCTCGAGCGGACCCTCCGCACGACCGGCACCTTCGAAGCCCAGGACGCCGCCCGCGAAACGGTAACGCTCCGCGTCGGCGGGTTCGTCGAGCGGCTCTACGTCGACACCGAGGGCCAGCGGATCCGCCAGGGCCAGCCGCTCCTCGAGATCTACAGCCCCGAGCTCGTGTCGACGCAGCAGGAGCTGCTGCTGGCGGTCCGCAACCGCCAGCTCCTCGGCGGCGGCGACGGGGCCGACCGGCTCGTCGAGGCGGCCCGGACGCGCCTCCGCCTCTTCGGACTGGGACCCCAGCAGATCGCCCGGGTCGAGCAGAGCGGGACCATCCAGGAGCGGATCACGCTCTTCGCGCCCGCCTCGGGCACGGTCCAGAACAAGCGGATCGTCGAGGGCATGCAGGCGACGCCCGGCATGCCGCTCATGGACATCGTCGACTTCGGCGCGCTCTACCTCCAGGTCGACGTCCCCGAGCGCGACCTCGGGTGGGTCAGCCGCGGCACGCGCGGCGTCGTGACGCTGGCGGCGCTCCCGGGCGAGGAGCTCCGCGGCCGCGTCGACTACGTCTACGACACGCTCGACCCGGCCACGCGGACCGGCACGGCCCGGATCACGGTCCCCAACGCCGGGGGCCGCCTCCGGCCGGGGATGTTCGCGACGGCCACGCTCTACGGCGACCTCTCGGCCGTCGGCCCGGTCGTGCCCGCCGAGGCCGTCGTCCGCGACGGCGACGGGGCCGCGGTCATCCTCGCCCTCGGCGAGGGCCGCTTCCGCCCGCAGCCCGTCACGCTCGGCGAGGAGTCCGACGGGCTCGTCCGCGTCCTCTCCGGCCTGTCGGCGGGCGAGCGCGTGGTCACGAGCGCCCAGTTCCTCATCGACTCCGAGGCCCGCCTCGCGGCCTCGCTCGGGGCCATGACCGGCGGGATGGGGACGGCGGACACCGACGACTTCCCCACCGAGTGATGCGCGGTCCCAATGCAAGAGACGGCGCGCTCGAGCGGCTCATCGAGTGGAGCGCCGAGAACCGGCTCCTCGTCGGCCTCGTGACGCTCATGGTCGCCGGGCTCGGCGCGTGGGCCACGCTCACCACGCCCGTCGACGCCATCCCGGACCTCTCGGACGTCCAGGTCATCATCCGGACCGAGTACGCCGGCCAGGGCCCGCAGATCGTCGAGGAGCAGGTGACCTACCCGCTCACCTCGGCCATGCTCTCGGTCCCGGGCGCGCAGACCGTCCGGGGCTACTCCATGTTCGGGACGAGCTTCGTCTACGTCATCTTCGAGGACGGGACCGACCTCTATTGGGCCCGCTCCCGCGTCCTCGAGTACCTCTCCCAGGTCCAGGACCGGCTCCCGGACGCCGCCAGCCCCGCGCTCGGACCCGACGCGACGGGCGTCGGCTGGGTGTACCAGTACAGCCTGCGCGACACGACGGGGCAGTACGACCTCGCGCAGCTCCGGTCCGTCCAGGACTTCTACCTCCGCTACGAGCTCCAGGCCGTCGAGGGTGTCGCCGAGGTGGCGACGGTCGGCGGGTTCGAGAAGCAGTACCAGGTCGTCGTCGACCCCCAGGCGCTCGCGGCCTACGGCGTCCCCATCGGGCAGGTCGCCGACGCGCTCCGGCGCTCGAACCGCGACGTGGGCGGGCGACTCCTCGAGCTCGGCGAGCGCGAGTTCATCGTCCGCGGGAAGGGCTACCTCACCGGCCTCGACGACATCCGGCAGGTCGTCGTCAAGGCCGAGGGCGGGACGCCCGTGACCGTCGGGCAGATCGCCGAGGTCCGCCTCGGCCCCGAGATCCGGCGCGGGATCGCCGATGTCAACGGCGAGGGCGAGGTCGTCGGCGGCATCGTGGTCATGCGGAGCGGAGAGAACGCCCAGGCGACGATCGACGCGGTGAAGGAGCGGATCGCCGAGGTCTCGTCCGGCCTCCCGCCCGGCGTCGAAGTCGTCACCGAGTACGACCGCTCCGAGCTCATCGCGAGCGCCGTCTCGGCGCTCGCGACGACGATCTGGGAGGAGATGCTGGTCGTGGCCCTCGTGGTCATCGTGTTCCTGCTCCACGTCCGGAGCGCGTTCGTGGCCCTCGTGACGGTCCCGGTCGGCATCCTGATCGCGCTCGGGATCATGCGGCTCCTCGGCATCAACGCCAACATCATGAGCCTCGGTGGCATCGCCATCGCCATCGGCGTGATGGTCGACGCCTCGCTCGTCATGGTCGAGAACGCCCACAAGCACATCGAGCGGGCGCGCGAGGCCAAGCGCGCCGCTGGCGGGGCCGGCGACGGGGCAGCGCCCTCTGGCGACCCACCCGCGCTGGCGGACTCGGAGCGGGTCCGGGCGGTCATCGAGGCGGCCAAGGAGGTCGGCCCGTCGCTCTTCTTCGCGCTCCTCATCGTGACGGTCAGCTTCCTGCCCGTGTTCACGCTGGAGGCCGTCGAGGGCCGCCTCTTCCGGCCGCTCGCGCTCACCAAGACGTTCTCGATGGCCGCCGCCTCGGTCCTCGCCGTGACCCTCGTCCCGGCGCTCATGGTCGTGTTCGTCAAGGGGAAGATCCGGAGCGAGCGCGACAACCCCGTCGCCCGCGTCTTCCTCCGCGCCTACCGGCCCGTCATCCGCGGCACGCTCCGCCACCCGAAGGCCGTGCTCGTTGTCGGGTTCGCGCTCCTCTTCGCGACGCTCCTCCCGGTCCAGCGGCTCCTCCTGGGCGAGACCTACGTGCCGTTCCCCCAGATCGGGTCCGAGTTCATGCCGCCGCTGTGGGAGGGCGACATGCTCTACATGCCGACGACGCTCCCGGGCGTCTCGCCGCAGGGGGCGAAGGAGATCCTCCAGCGGACCGACCGCATCCTCGCCTCCTTCCCCGAGGTCGAGCGCGTCTTCGGCAAGGTCGGACGGGCCGAGACGGCGACGGACCCGGCCCCGCTCTCGATGCTCGAGACGACCATCATCCTCAAGCCCGAGGACGAATGGCGGGACGGGGTCGACCGCGACAGCCTGACCCGAGCGTTCGACGCGGCCATCCGGTTCCCCGGCCTCACGAACGCCTGGACGATGCCGATCAAGACGCGGATCGACATGCTCGCGACCGGGATCCGGACGCCGGTCGGGGTCAAGATCGCGGGCGAGGACCTGGAGACGCTGGAGCGGCTCGGCGAGCAGGTCGAGCGGGCCGTCTCGGCCCTGCCCGGTACGCGGAGCGCCTACGCCGAGCGCGTCATGGGCGGGAGCTTCCTCGACGTCGAGGTCGACCGCTTCGCCGCGGCCCGCTACGGGCTGACGTCGGGCGACGTGCAGGACGTGCTCCAGGCGGCCGTCGGAGGCATGACGGTCACGACGACCGTCGAGGGCCTCGAGCGCTACGGCGTCAACGTCCGCTACCCGCGCGCCCTCCGCGACGACCTCCCCGCCCTCCAGCAGGTCCTCGTGCCCACGCCCGGCGGCGCGCAGGTCCCTCTCGGCGAGCTGGCGACGTTCGCGTTCGTGAGCGGGCCGCCCATGATCAAGTCGGAGAACGCCCGCCCGAACGCGTGGGTCTACGTCGACCTCGACGAGGGCGCCGACGTCGGGACCTACGTCCAGGACGCCCGCGCGGCGGTCGAGGCGGCGGTCGACCTCCCGCCGGGCTACTCCATCCGGTGGAGCGGCCAGTACGAGTACATGGAGAGGGCCAACCGTCGGCTCGCGGTCCTCGTGCCGATCACGCTCGCCGTCGTGTTCCTCCTCCTGTTCCTCCACTTCCGGAGCGCGGAGGAGGCCCTGCTCCTGATGATCCCGCTCCCGTTCGCGGTCGTCGGCGCGGTCTGGCTCATGCTCGCGCTCGGGTTCAACTTCTCGATCGCCGTCGGCGTCGGGATGATCGCGGTCGCGGGGCTCGCGGCCGAGACCGGCGTCGTCATGCACGTCTACCTCGACGAGGCCGTCGCGCGCTACCGCGAGCGCGGCTGGCTCACGAGCGTCCCCCGCCTCAAGGCGGCCCTGGAAGAAGGCGCCGTGGACCGCGTCCGGCCCAAGCTGATGACGGTCTTCACGACGATCCTCGGCCTCACGCCGGCCATGATCGGGACGGGCACGGGCGCCGAGATCATGCAGCGGATCGCGGCCCCGATGGTCGGGGGGCTCGTGACGTCCACCGTCCACACGCTCGTGATGATCCCGGCGCTCTACGCCGTCGTCCAGGGCCGCCGCCTCCGCCGCCAGCTCCGCGACGCCCCGGGCGGCGACGGCCGGGCGGACGGCCTCGCGCTCGAGCCGCTCGCGCCCGCCGCCCGCGCCCACGACGCCCCGCCCGCGCCATGACGCCGCCGCTCCGTCTGGCGGCCGTCGTGGCCGCCCTCCTCGCCTCGGGCTTCACGGCCGAGCGCCTGGTCTCCCAGGGCCGCACCGCTACGCCTGCGCCGGAGTTCGTCGCCGCCCCGCGGGCAGACGCACGGGCCGAGCGCGTGGCACCACCTGTCGCGCCGCCCGACGCCCCCAAGTCGACCCCCAGCCCGATGTGGGCCGCGCGTGCGCGCCTCCCGATGGGGCCCGTCCAGGGGCCGGTCAGCTCGCCGTTCGGCCCCCGCGTGCACCCCGTCTCGGGCCGTGCCGGCCACCACGACGGCGTCGACCTCGCGGTCCCGGCGGGCACGGCCGTCTGGACCGTCGCGCCGGGGACGGTCCGCTCGGTGGGCCGCCAGCGCGGCTACGGGCTCGTCGTCGAGATCGACCACCCCGATGGCATCGGCGGGAGCGAGCCCGTCCGCACGCGCTACGCCCACCTCGCCTCCGTCGACGACGCGCTCCGTCCCGGCCTCCTCGTCGGCCGCGGTGTCGCCCTCGGCGCGAGCGGCGGGAGGCCGGGCCGCGACGGCGTCTCGACGGGCGCGCACCTCCACTTCGAGGTCCGTGACGCCGACGGGCGACCACTCGACCCCGCCCGGTTCGTCCTCCTGCCCCAGACCGCCGCGCCCGCCCCCCGCTGGTCCGGCCCGTGGCCGAGCGATCCCGCGCCGACCCCGGACCCCGCGACCACCTCCGCCAGCCCCGCGTCAGCGGAGACCCCTGGCCGTGCCGAGGCGGACTCCGCCCACGCGCCCGACGCCGACCTCCCCGAGGTCGCGCTCCCCGAGTACCCCACCCTCACCCCGTTCACTCCCACCCCCCACACCCCATGACCCGCTTCCTCCTCCCGCTCCTCCTCGCCGCCCCGCTCGCCCTCGCCGCCTGCGGCGACGCCGACACCGACGAGGTCGCCGACATGCCCGCGATGGGCGCCGAGGCCACCGACGAGACGCACGAGATGCCCGACGGCACCGTGATGGACGGCGCCGAGCACGAGCACATGGCCTCCGCCGACGGCGAGGCCACCCAGCCCCAGCTCGTCGACGGCGTCCAGGTCGTCGAGGTTGAGGCCGGCCGGATGGGCTACCAGCCCCGCCAGATCGCCCTCGAGGCCGGCGTCCCCGCCCGCCTCGTCGTCACGCGGACCGTCGAGGACGAGTGCTCGTCCCAGATCACGCTCCCGGCCTACGACGTCCCCACGACGGACCTCCCGCTCGGCGAGCCCGTCGCCATCGAGTTCACGCCGACGGAAGCCGGCGAGGTCCAGTTCGTCTGCGGCATGGACATGCAGCGCGGGACGATCGCAGTCGTCTCGTAGAGGCCGCCTCCGGTCGTTCCATAGCGTCCCCTTCGTAACTGCTGAGGGCGATGTCGATACGCGCCGTTATCGGGCTTGGGCTTCCCAGCAGGCCTTACGCAGCGACACGCCGGAGCCCCTTCCCGGCCGGGAGGTGGAACCCGACGTGGCTCGTGACGACGCCCCACACGACGAGGTCCTGCCCGTCCCGGAGCTCGATCGGCTCGTGCTCCGGGTTCGCCGCCAGCAGCACGACCCGGCCGCCCCGCCGGACGTACCGCTTGACGGTCAGCTCGCCGTCGACGGCCGCCACGACGATCATCCCCGACTCCGGCTCGACGGCCCGGTCGACGACGAGGACGTCGCCGTCGCGGATCCCCTCGTCCCGCATCGACCACCCCTCGGCCCGGCAGAAGAACACGCTCGGCGACGAGGCCCCGAGGAGGTCGCGCATGTCCAGCTCGCCCTCGCGGTAGTCGTCGGCCGGGCTGGGGAACCCGGCGGCGACGGCCGAGGCGAAGAACGGGAGCCACGGGCCGGGCGGGAGGTCGGCCGCCGTCCCGATGACGGTGACGCGGCCGTGGGGCGGGTCGTCGGGTGGGGGGGAGAGCGCGAGGGGCATGTGGGTAGGAGAGGGAGCCGGACGCAAAGGAGCGAGGTCCCCCGTGACACACCGGGTGTCGCACGGCCTGAGAGCGCCGGGGTGGCCCTCAGGCGCCGTCCGGGCTGCGTCTGGGAGGGGAGGGCCACACGTCGTCCCCGCGCGCTCAGGGGCGCTGAGAGGGCCCAGACTGGACGCCTACGTCGGCCTCACCCGCCGGCCCCCACGCGGACGACGTCGGCCCACGTCTGCCAGCACGAGGAGGACGCCCGTGACGACTCCGCCCACGAAGCAAGGGCGGACGCCGGTCCGCCCCCATTCGAGCCCGCGGTCGGGGCGGACGATGGACCGGAGGACGCCGGCCGAGCGGGGGAGGCCGTCCCACTCCATCTCGTCGGCGATCCGGTCGAGGTCGTCGCGGGCGGCCTCGGTGAGTCCTCTCGAGCGGTCGGTCATCGTCGTCGGGGTTGGGGGCAGAGAGGGGCCAGGCGACCACCACCGCGCCGGCCCCTGCCGATGGCCGGCGCGACAGGCACGCCGGTCGGGGCCCAAGACCGGGAAGCGCCCACGATCTAACCCTGCTCCACGTCCCGGCGTCCACCACCGCGGGTGGGCCGTCGCGACGTTGACGACGGTCGGGTACGGCGACGTGTGCCCAGTCACGGCTGGCGTTCACCGTCCTCGTTGTCGGCCTCGGCGTGGTAGCCGTCCCGACCGCGCTCGTCTCCTCCGCGCCCACGGAGGTCCTCCGCGAGGAGCCCGAGCGGGACGGAGGGCGACCGGGGAGCCCCGAAGCCCCACAGGCCTGAGCTAGCGGGGGCCCTATTGACGGCCTCCCCGCCCGGTCCCAAACCCGGCGCGGCGTCCGAGCGCCCACTCCGAGTCCGCTGCCCACGCGGGACGACGTTCCGAGGCCCCCGGGTCGTTTCCTGAGCGTCCGTCCCTGACCACCGACGGCGGGTCCGCCACCGAGGCCCGGTCTCCACACCTCTGGAGGCCGGGCCTCTTCTCGTATCCGGCCGCGACGCCGAGTCCGGTCGGCCATCATCAACGGCGAACACGTGTTCGCCACCGCCACGGCTGAGGTGCCGTGCGCCATGACCCCACCCACACCCCAGGCCGAGGTCCGCCCGGCCTCCATGCCGGCCGACGACCGGCACGCTGCCCCGTCCGTCGTCCCGCTCCTCCGGCTCCGCGGCCACGACCGCGAGCCGGTCCCGCCCGAGGCCTGCCTCCTCGGACCCCGCTGCCTCGTCTGCCGCTGGCGACGCGAGGGGCTCCTCGACCGAGCCGAGGTCGGCCCGCCGACCGGCGTGAATCGGCGCCCAGGGCCCGATCAGCCGCTCGGAAAGAGCGGGGTCCGAGGTCCCCTCCGGCTCCCGTGCGCCCCCCAGAAAGGGCCGTAGGAGCCCAGAAAGCGCACAAACGCCCGCCATGCGCCGAGTCCCCTGAGGGGCCGGCGTACAACAAACGCCACCCCCCGGCCGACGCCGGGCCCCATCCGCGGGCCCGCCCTGCCACCCCCCTCGCTCACGTCGAGCGACGCCCGCGCGGAGGCGCGCGGGCCCGCCGCCCGTCGGCGGCATCCCCACCGCCCGTGCCCACCCAGACTCGCTGGGCGAGGTGCGCGCGGCCTTTACACCGGCCTGAGAGGGCCATCCCCATCATGTCCAGCTACAACCTTCCCGGCTACGGCGACGCCTGCCTCTGCGGGAGCTACGGCCCCTGCCGATGCCCGCCCGAGCCCGACGCCGACGCGTACCACCAGGCGTCGTACGAGGCCGGCTACGGCCACTGCACGGCCGACGGCTACGACGAGCGCCCGCTGACCGAGTGGGTCTACCGAACCGGGTACCGCGTCCGCTACGACCGCGGTCCCGACGGGCGCCCGCGCGCGACGCACGTCATGACGGCGCTTCGGTTCGCCGCGTTCACGTGGCGCCACGGCCACCGGTCCGAGGCGGCCTACTCCGTGTGGTTCGAGCGCCAGTACAGGTTCGACCTCGCGTCGTACCTCATGGGCTACGACGACGCGGGGGCCGGCCTGCCGAGCGCGGTCGACGATCCCGAGCGCCACCGGCTCTGCGCCGAGGCCCTCGACGCATACGAGCCCATGCCCGACCTCTACGACGAGCGGCTCGGCCCATGGCCGGCCCCGGCCGAGGTCGACGACGGGCTCCCGTTCTAGACAGCTGTCTAGTCACCGACTGCGGCGCCCGCCGCGACGGGCCACGGCCCGGGCTCCCAGAGAGCCGAATGGGCCGGTCACCGGCCCCCATCACACGACGCCCGCCCCGAGAGATCGAGGCGGGCGTCGCCATGTCTGGCCGGTCGGCCAGATCGCCGAGCCGGGAGGGTCCCGGCCGGCTTCACGGCGCACACGCTGCTCCAACAGCGCGGCGCCTCAACCACGACAGGGGAAGAGGTCCCCACGTCATGTCGAACACCCACGATACCACTCACGCCGTACGCCACACGTCCGGCACGCACACTACTCCTGACGAGGCCCACGCGGCCGAGGTCGCCGCGCAGGCCGGCCGGTGGCTCGCCTTCGCGACCGAGCGGTCCCGGATGCGCCCGGGCACGCTCCTCGCGAAGGCGCTCGCCTCGGCCACGTTCAGCACGCTCCACCGGGCCTCGTCGCTCGCCGTGCCGAGCAAGCTCGTCGGCACGGCGAAGCACCAGCGCGCGCTGTGGGCCCTCGTCCGGGACCCGGCCGATCCGTGGGCCGAACTGCGCTTGGGCGTCACGAACGAGGCGATCACCGCGAGCCTCGGCGACGAGGCCCTCGGGTCAGTCCAGGCCAAGCACGTTCCCTGGGTCCGCCCGCTCGTCCCGTTCGGCCTCACGGCCCACCTCGCCCGCGTGACCGGGAGCGAGACCGAGGGGTACACGCTCGGCGCCAACGTCGTCCTCGGCCACGTCGGCCGCGCGCTCGACCGGCTCCTCGACGCGCTCGGCGGGGCGGACGGTCCGTCCGCCGGCGGCGACGGCGCGACCGCCGAGCCTCCGCCTGCCTCGCTCCGCCTCGTTGTCCGGCCCGAGGCCGACGTCCTCCGACCGGGCTACGACGCCCAGGACGTCGTCCTCTACCGGCACCTCGACGGGACGGCCTGCGCCTCCGTCGCCCACATCCCAAGGCACTCGCCGACCGGGATCGAATGGGGCTACGCGGGCTCCGGCCCGGCCGACCTCGCCCGGTCCGTCCTCCTCGCGCTGACCGACGAGCCGACGGCCGAGGCGCTCTACCAGGCCTTCAAGGCGGAGGTCATCGCCCGCGTCCCCCACGCCGGCGGGGTCCTCCGCGCGGCCGACGTCCGGGCCTGGGTCGCCGCCCAGACCGACCGCCCGACGGCCGCCTAGCTCACTTCTATCCACCGACCGAGAGGCCGGCGCTCCCACCGCGGGGCGCCGGCCTCTCTCCATTTCAGCCAACTCCCATGACCAAGAACACACCCGCCCCGAACCAGCTCGCCCTCGGGCTCACGACGCCCGTCCTCTCGGCCGCCCAGCGCGACGCCCGGCCCGACCGACAGACCCGCCTCGACGCCGCGAAGGCCGTCCTCGCCCGCGGGCTCGCTGGCGTCCGCGACGACCCGAAGGCTCTGGAGGCCTACCTCGCCTTCCGCGCCCGCTTCCACGACTACAGCCCCCGGAACACCATGCTCATCTTCCTCCAGCGCCCGACGGCGAAGTACTGCATGGGCTTCCGGTCGTGGACGAAGCACGGGCGCCGGGTCCGGAAGGGCGAGCGCGGGATCACGGTCCTCGCGCCGATCCTCCGCCGGCCCACGACCGAGGAGGTCGCGGTCGGACACGACCCCGACGACCGGGTCCCGGCCGGCTTCCGGACGGCGACGACGTTCGATTACCTCCAGACGGAGGCGACCCGCGACGACGCGCTCGTCTACACGCCGCCGATCCCCCGTCTCGACGCCGACGGGCCCGACGGCCTGCTGGCTCGCCTTGAGGCCACCGCACGGGCCCTCGGCTACACGGTGACCTACACCGAGGCCGGGTACGCCGACGGCCGGTGCCGCTTCGCGGACCGCGTCATCCAGGTCCGCCCTCAGCTCTCGGGGTCCGACCAGTGCGCGGCCCTTTGCCACGAGCTCGCACACGCCGTGGCCCACACGGGGGACCGGGAGACGACGAGGGCCTCGAAGGAGCTCCAAGCGGAGGGAGCGGCCTACGTCGCGCTCGCCGCGCTCGGGCTCGACACGGCCCGGGCGAGCCTGCCCTACCTCAAGGGATGGGGCGACGACGAGCGGATGGCCGCGGAGCTCGACGCGATCGACCGGATCGCCGGCCGGCTCCTCGCGCTCGTCGACCACGCGACGAAGGTCCCCAGCTAGGGCTCCCCACGCCGGGCGCGCTGCCCGGCATCCCACACTTCCGACCACCGACCGACAGGCCGGGCTCCCTCTGCGGGGCCCGGCCTGTCGTCGTCTCCGACATCCCCATGACTACCAACCAAGCCCATCACACGAACACGTGTTCGTCCTCCACGCGCCCCGAGCCGACCGGCCTCGGGCGCACGCTCGACCTGTTCACCCTGCCCGTCGATCCTCCACTGATCGACATGCCTCGCCTCGACGTCCCCGTCTTCTCCGTCCGCCTCGTCCGGGAGCGGAGCCACGAGACGGCCGTCGTCCGGACCCCAGCCGACGCCGCTCGACTCTGCTGCGAGCTCCTCGACGGGTTCGACCGGGAGGTCTTCCTCGCCGTCGCGCTCTCGACGTCCAGCCGCGTCATCGGCGCCCACGTCTGCCACGTCGGGACGGTCGACGCGAGCGTGGCCAGCCCGCGCGAGGTCTTCCGGTTCTGCTTGTTGTGCAACGCCCGGTCGGTCCTCGTCGCCCACAACCACCCGTCGGGGAGCCTCGAGCCGTCGCGGGCCGACGTGGTCGTGAGCAAGCAGCTCAAGGCGGCCGGAGAGGCCGTCGGCGTCGGGCTCGTCGACTCGCTCGTTGTCGGCTACGACGGACGGTACACGTCGCTCGTCGATCGGGGACTTCTGTGACAAAGCGTTGACGGGGGCGGCGCAAACGACCCCGGAGACGGCCGGCCGGCCCGGCTCGAACGGTCTCCACTCCATGATGCGCCCTTGAGGCCTTAGGGGTCCTCAGTGGGTGAAGCGTGATGGGCGATTTGCGTGGCCCGGGAGGCCTCGTGACCGTCCCCTTGCGTCATGATATCGGCCCCACCAGGAGAACCACCGTGCCCGACCTGTCGACCGTCCCCACTCCCATCGCGCTCGCCGCCCTCCTCCGACCCGGCGAGCGGGCCCTCCGCATCCCCGGTGCCTCCCGGTATTGGGCCACCGACCGCGGCCGCGTGTTCTCGACCGCGCGCGGCCTCCGTGAGATCAGGCCCTATGCCAAGCCGTCCAAGCGGTACCTCCAAGTGGACGTCTGGTTCGACGGCCCGGACGGGACGACCCGGAGGCGCGTCGTGTTCGTCCACGTCCTCGTCATGAGCGCGTTCGTCGGGCCCCGGCCGACCACGCCCGGCGTGGCCTACGACGTCGACCACGTCGACGGCGACCGACAGAACAACCGGATCGCCAACCTCCGCTACATCCCGAAGGCCGAGAACGTCGGGCGCGCGATGCGCTCGGCGGCCCGGGACGGCCGTCACCCGACGGCGAAGCTCTCGCCGGCCGACGTCTGGACGCTCCGGTGCCGGGCCCACGACGAGGGGACGGCGCCGGTCGTGGCGGACGCGGCCGACGAGCTCGGCATGTCCGTCGCCGCCGTCCGCGCGGCGATCTCGGGCCGGTCCTGGCGGTGGGTCCCCGACCCGTCGGACCGCCCCGGCGTGGAGGCGCTCGCCCGCTCGCTGGGGGTCGACGCCGACGAGGCCCGCCGTCTCCTCGACCTGTCGCCGTTCGTGCGCCCAGCCGTCCGCGTGATCCCGTTCCGGTCGGCCTCCCAGGCCGCGTGACCGTAATCGGTGGCCGGCCAAACACCGGCGTGGTCGCCTGAGCTGATGCCCACAGCGGGAGTGCACAGCTGTGCACTCCAGGCGGGCGTTCGCGGAGAATCTAACCCCCCACAGTCCCCGTGGTGCTATCTTACCACGTGAGCCCGTAGCCCTATGACTTACCGTTCCAACGACGCCGAAGTCGGCCGCCTCGCCCGCTTGCTCCGGGAGGAGCTCGGGCTCTCGCTGGCCGAGACCGGGGCGAGGATCGGGGCCGACCGGTCGAACCTGAGTAAGGCCGAGCGGGGCTTCCCGGGGTTCGGCTCGATCGCCCGCCGCGCGCTCGAGGAGCTCGCCGTGCTCCGGGAGGTGGAGAAGGGGAAGGGGCCTGAGGACGTCGTCCGGCGGCGGTCGCGCGTCCGCGTCGTCGTCCAACTCCCGCGGGTCGTCGACGACCTCGTCGACCGGCTCCGCGAGCCCGACCGCGGGGCCCGGTTCCTCGCGCTCCGCGAGGCGTTCGGGCGTGAGGGGATCGACGTCGCCCGCGACCCCGACCGACCGTCGGCCGCGGCGATAGGGGCACACGGCACCGTCGACCTCGACACCCTCGTCGTCCGGCTCGCAAGAGCGGACGGGGCCCGCTCGCTCCTCGCGTACCAGGGCCCGCGCGAGCCCCACCGCCTCCACGAGCACATCGACCGGTTCGCCGAGCGCGTGCTCGACCTCATCCCACCCCAGAACCGACCCCACTAACGCCAGGGGGCCAGCAGGTTGCAGCTGCTGGCCCCCACGCATGGCACCTGCCGAGTCATCACTAGACAGCCGGTCTCCGCACTGCGGGGACGAGGTCCTACCATGCCCGACACCGACGCGGAGCCCGACGCCCGGTTCCATCCGACCACGACGCTCGACACGACCAATCCGCCGGTCGGCGAGCCCCTCAGCCCGAGGCCCGCGGGCCGCCGGCGGGCGCGTATGGAGGCCCCTGGCAGGCCCGCCGTGAAGGCCGTCACGCGGCGCCCGGACTGGCCGCGCCCCGGCCACAGCCCCGAGGACTGATGGCCGCCACGAACGAGGGCCGCCCCGTCCCGACGCCCCGCGGGAACGCCCGTCGGAGTGGGGACCGGCGAAAGCCGCGCGAGGACGTCCAGCGTGAGAGGCTGGCGCGCGCCCAGGCGGCCTCCGAGATCGAAGAGAGCGTGTACGTCGAGGTTCGGGGCGACCCGAGCCGTTGGCAACTGGAGGTCGCGTACACCGTCGATGGATGTCCGGACCTCGTCGCGTTCTACGACGCCGTCCGCGGCCGGTGGCGGCCGAAGGGGGACACCCGATGGCGGGAGGCCCGGACGGTCGTCGCGTTCCTCGACGCGTTCGCGCCCGGAGCCATCCCCGCCGGAGAGAGGCCGTGGCTGCCGGACTACGGATACCTGCACCTGAACGACCCAGGGAGCTGGAACCCCCAACTCGCGGCCCGGCTGGCGGCGCGCGAGGCCCGCCAGCGGGAGTGCGGTGTCCTCGGGTCGGAGCCGAAGCCAACCCAGACCCACCCCCTCCCGCGGGCGGTGGTCCTCACCCCCCGGCGGGAAGGCCCCCCCGCCGCGACGGGCGAACCGTCGACGGGCCCGCCGCCGGAGGCCCCCGAAGGCCCTGCGAAGACCCCGCCGGACAGCGCCGGCACCTCGGACGCCCGCGCGCGCGCGACCCGCCGGTCCGGGCGACCGGGGGACAGGGGTAGGGAGGGGGCCGGCGGGCGGGGCGGCCGGAGGGCAGGGGAGGGGACGCTAGTTGGGGATCTGGAGGTCAGTGGCCGACACCAAACCGACGAGAAGGGGGGCCTACGGGCCGATCCCGAAGCCCAAACCGGGGTGTCACGAAACCCGGAAAGGGTCGAGGCCCCGGCGGGACCGACCGGGTATGTCCCGACGTCGGCCCCCGGCCTCCGGAGCCAACACGACCTCGTCGTCGGCCTCGTGAAGGGGCTCCCCTTCGAGCGTCCCGAGCTCGTCGGGCCGGCCACGAAGCTGCTCGTCCACGTCCTCCGGACGGGCCGCGCCAAGGACGGTTTCTGGGTGCCCGTCAGCTGCCGGCTCATCGAGGAGGCGACCGGCGAACACAACACGTCGGTCGTGTGGCGGCCGCTCGAGGAGGCCGGGGTCCTCGAGGTCCGACCGGAGGACCGCGAGCGCGGGCGCTCCCGGGAGTTCCGCGCTCGGGAGGACGTCGCCGACGAGTTCCTCCGGCTCGGGGCCACGTCGAGCGGGCGGCACGTCGACCTCTACACCGGAAGGCGGTCCCGGACGACGCGCAGGGTCCGCAAGACCTACAGCGACGGGAGGCCCATCCCGACCCTCATCGTCGACGCCCTCGAGGCCCTCGCCGAGAACGGGTGCCCGGTCGACTTGGCGCGGGGCCAGGCGGTCGTCGACCGACGGCGCGCAGAGTACGAGGCCGCTAGAGACGAGTGGACCGCCGCCGGCCGGCCGGAGGAGGGCGACCTAGCGACGGCGTACAGGAGGGCCCGGGGCCGATGGACGACCGACGCCAAGTGCTGGGGGGAGGTCCGCTCCGGTCTCACCGGCGAGCGCGACGGTGTCCACTGGTACCGGCCGGCGTTCGCCCGCGACCCGCAGATGTCCGGGCGTGTCACGGAGCGCGGCGGGCTCCAGAACGCGAGCCGCCTCCTGAAGCACGAGGCGCTCTCGCCGCTCCGGGCGAGCCACGACGTCCGGAACCACGACCTCTCGTCGTCGCAGCCGTGGGGCCTCGTCCAAGAGTTCGAGGACGCGGGGGTCGACACGGCGTGGCTCCTGGAGTATCTCGCGTCGGACAAGGCGGACTTCGCCGAGCGGGCCTTCGGCGACCGGAGCGAGAGGACCGTCCGCCTGCTGAAGGACTCCTTCCTCGCGCTCGTGATGGGGGCCCGGCTCCCGACGTGGCTCGAGGATCGGGTGCCCCACTTCAAGGACGGCGCCCGGGTGAGGCCCGAGCTCCCAGCCATCGCGCGGTACGTCCGCGACCGGTTCGGCGGCGGGGCACCGACGGACGAGGCCCGGCGGGCGCTGGACGGGTTCCGCGCCGTCGTCGCGCCGTTCGTCGCGCGCCGCGACGAGTGGCTCGCCTCGTTGGAGCGCCGGGTCCTCCACGGCGACCTCCGCGTCGGTGGGCGCGGCGGGAACTGGGTCCGGAACGCCGCGGGCGTCACGCTGAACACCGACGCGTACTCGGGGTGGGAGCTCCGGAGCCAGCTGTCCGCTTTCGTGCTTCAGGGACGCGAGTCGAGCTTCATCCATCACCTCACGCTCCTCGGCGAAGACCACGGCTTCGTCCCCGTGTCAGGCCAACACGACGGGCTGGTGACGATCGGCGAGGTGCCCGAGGCGGCCGTCGAGGAGGCGAAGCGGCGGTCGGGGCTCCGCTACGCGGACCTCAGGGAGAAGCGGTACCACCCCGACCTGCCCGTCCCCGGGCTCGACGACTGAGCCCGTGCGACGCGAGACCCTCACCGGCGTGACCGTCGTCGTGGCGGAGACCGACCGGGACCGGTTCTGGTCCCGGGTCGACACGGAGACGACGCCCGACGGGTGCTGGCCGTGGACCGGCGCGCTCAACGCCGAGGGGCGGGGCCGCTTCTCCGCGGCGGGCGTCCGCGACTACGCCTACCGCTGGCCGCTCGTCTTCGACGGCCACCGGTTCGAGCCGGGCGACGAGATCGACCACCTCTGCGACAACCCGGCGTGCGTGCGGCCCGAGCACCTAGAGCTCACCGACCACTTGGGCAACATGCGGGCGATGGGGGAGAGGGAGCGCGGGCCGAGCAAGCTGTCCCGTCGGCAGGCGGACGAGATCCGGGCGCGCCGGTCCGCGGCCGACCGGCCCACGCAGCGCGAACTCGCGGCGGAGTACGGCGTCGACCGGTCGACCGTCTCGCTCATCGAGGCCGGGAAGATCTGGGGCTGGTAGCGCGGCGGGTGCCGCAGGGCGGCCGGCCCCCGTGGGCTCTGTGGCGTCCGGGCGAGCACTGTGAGCGGCGTCATTCGGCGGTCCGAGCGGTGAGTCCGGAGCGACGCCGGGGACGCACGGCTGCGTCTAACTTCACCGGCCGATCGAGCCCTCCGACGTGCCGCGCATCTTCGACAACATCGACCTGGACCTGCTGCCGGACTTGCAGCGGTCCTTGGGCCGATCCGAGCGCGCGGACCTCTGCGTGGGGTACTTCAACCTCCGCGGCTGGCGCCATATCGGGCCCCACGTCGAGGCGGTGGCCGGCGGCGAGGGCCGGCAGTGCCGGATCATCGTCGGGATGCACCGGAGCGAGTCGGGCGAGCTCAAGGAGGCCCTTCGGCTCGACCGCGACGGCGACGGCGTCGACATGGGCGAGGCCGTCCGGCTCAAGCGGCGGCTGGCCGAGGAGTTCAAGGAGCAGCTCACGCTCGGGTCCCCGTCGAACGCCGACGAGCGGGCGCTCCGGCTCCTAGCCCGCCAGCTCGGCGAGGGCAAGGTGACCGTCAAGCTCCACACGCGGTACCGGCTCCACGCCAAGCTCTACCTCTGCCACACGCCGGACAACCCGGTCCTGCCGACCGTCGCCTACCTTGGCTCCAGCAACCTGACGTTCTCGGGGCTCCGCGGCCAGGGCGAACTGAACATCGACGTCCTTGACGGCGACGCCGCGGCGAAGCTGACCCGGTGGTTCGAGGCCCGGTGGGCCGACCGGTTCTGCCTCGACATCAGCGCCGAGCTCCTCGCCCTCATCGAGGAGAGCTGGGCCCGCGATGAGCCCGTCCGGCCGTACCACCTCTACCTCAAGGTGGCCTACCACCTCTCGCAGGAGGCCCGGCTCGGTCTGGCCGAGTTCGCGCTCCCGGACGTGTTCGAGCGCGAGCTGTTCGACTACCAGGCCGCCGCGGTGAGCCTCGCCGCCCGCCACCTCTCGCGCAGGTACGGCGTCCTCCTCGGCGACGTCGTCGGCCTCGGGAAGACGATGATGGCGACGGCCCTCGCCCGGGTCTTCCAGGACGAGATGCGGCTCCGGACGCTCGTCATCTGCCCGAAGAACCTCGTCCGGATGTGGGACGGGTACCGGAGGCGGTACGGGCTCCGCGGCGCCCGCGTCCTCTCCATCACCGAGGTCCTCACGCGGCTCCCCGACCTCGAGCCGTACGACCTCGT
Source organism: Rubrivirga marina (assembly GCF_002283365.1). Lineage (NCBI taxonomy): Bacteria > Pseudomonadati > Rhodothermota > Rhodothermia > Rhodothermales > Rubricoccaceae > Rubrivirga > Rubrivirga marina. Next base: position 1,908,453 of record NZ_MQWD01000001.1, read on the forward strand.
CGTGATCGACGAGAGCCACAACCTCCGGAACCGAGAGGGCAAGCGGTACCGGGCCATCCGGGACTACGTCCAGGCCCACGACGCCCGGTGCGTCCTCCTCACGGCCACGCCGTACAACAAGGCCTACGAGGACCTCTCGAACCAGCTCCGCCTGTTCGTCCCGCCGGACCGGGACCTCGGCGTCCGCCCGGAGGCCCTGCTCCGCGAGATCGGCGACGCCCAGTTCGAGCGGAGGTACCAGGTCCAGCCCCGGACACTGGCCGCGTTCGAGAGGAGCCCGCACCCGGACGACTGGCGCGAGCTCATGCGGCTCTTCCTCGTCCGCCGGACCCGGTCGTTCATCAAGGAGCACTACGCGCTCGACGACGGCGGGCGGAGGTACCTCCTCTACCCCGACGGGACGAAGTCGTACTTCCCCGAGCGCGTCCCGCTCAACCTCCCCTACGGCGACGGGCTCGCCGACGACGACGCGGACCCGGCCGCCGCGCTGTACGGCGACGACGCGGTCGACACCGTCGCGGGCCTCCGCCTCCCGCGGTACGGCCTGGGCGCCTACGCCCGCCCGGCCCCGCGGCCGCTCCCGACGCCGGCCGAGGTGGAGGTCCTCGACGGACTCTCGCGGGCCGGCACGCGGCTGGCCGGGTTCACGAAGACGAACCTGTTCAAGCGGCTCGAGTCGAGCGGCCACGCGTTCCTCCTCTCGGTCGAGCGCCACGTCCTCCGGAACTACGTCTACATCCACGCGATCGAGAACGGGCTCCCGCTGCCGATCGGGTCGCAGGACGCCGCGCTCCTCGACCTCGGCCGGAACGACGAGGACGCCGACAGCCTGGCCGCGACGGGCGGCGAGGACCGCGAGGGCGAGGCGCTGGCCGGCGGAGCGCTCCGGGTCGGCCACGCCGCGTTCGAGGGGGCCGCGGCCCGGACGTACGAGGCGTACCGGTCGCTCAACACGCGGCACTTCACGTGGCTCCGGTCCGACCTGTTCGGCCCCGAGCTCGCCCGGGACCTCCGGGCCGACAGCGAGGCGCTCATCGGGCTCCTCGGCCGCGTCGGCGACTGGGACCCCGCGCGCGACCCGAAGCTCGACCGGCTCCGCCGGCTCCTCGTCGAGGACCACCCCGACGAGAAGGTCCTCGTGTTCAGCCAGTTCGCCGACACCGTCGACTACCTCGTCGGGCACCTGCGGGCCGGCGGGGTACAGCGCGTCGTCGGCGTGACGGGGGCGACGGAGGATCCGACGGAGGAGGCCGTCCGGTTCAGCCCCGTCAGCAACGACGCGGCGGTCCCGGCCGACCTCCAGACCCGCGTGCTCGTGACGACCGACGTCCTCTCGGAGGGCCAGAACCTCCAGGACGCCCACGTCGTCGTGAACTACGACCTCCCGTGGGCCATCATCCGGCTCGTCCAGCGTGCCGGCCGCGTCGACCGGATCGGCCAGCAGGCCGAGCGGATCCTGGCGTACTCGTTCCTCCCGGCCGAGGGCGTCGAGCGGATCATCAACCTCCGGGGCCGGGTCCAGCAGCGGCTCGCGGCGAACGACGAGGTCATCGGGTCCGACGAGCTCTTCTTCGAGGACAGCGCCGGCCGGACGTTCCTCCGCGACCTGTACAACGAGAAGGCCGGGGTCCTCGACGACGCGCCGGACGAGGACGTCGACCTCGCGAGCCAGGCCTACCAGATCTGGACCGAGGCGACCGACGAGGACCCGGCGCTCAAGGACGCCGTCGAGGCCCTCCCGCCGGTCGTCTACGCGACGCAGATGGCCGGCCCGGACCGGGAGCCCGGGGCCCTCGTCTACCTCCGGACGGCCGAGGGGTACGACGCGCTGACGTGGGTCAACCGCCGGGGCGAGCGCGTGACCGAGAGCCAGTTCGAGATCCTCCGCGCCGCGCGGTGCGAGCCGGACGCGCCCGCGCTCCCCCGGACGGACGACCACCACGCGCTCGTCGAGAAGGGCGTCCGGGGCCTCCTCCGGGAGGGGGGGAAGCCCGGGGGCCAGCTCGGGCGCCCGTCGAGCGTCCGCGCCCGGACGTACCACCGGCTCAAGGCGTACGCCCGCGAGATCGAGGGGTCGCTGTTCCAGACGCCCGACCTCGACCGGGCCATCGAGGAGGTCTACCGCGCGCCGCTGACCGAGATGGCCGAGGCCACGCTCAAGCGCCACCTCTCGCACGGGCTCGACGGGCGGGCCTTCGCCGGCGCCGTCGCCGAGCTCCGCGACGCGGGCGACCTCGTCCAGCACCTCAACCCCGACGAGGAGGGGACGGCCCAGATCATCTGCTCGGTCGGCCTCGCGCCCGCCGGGTACGCCCCCGCCGACCCCGCATGACCCTCGACCCCCGCCGCGTCCGCCGCCTCCTCGACGCCCACGACTTCGAGGAGCTGTTCCGGGAGGAGCTCGCCTGGAGCCGTCCCGAGCTTCGCGGGGCGAACGAGGTCGAGGCCGCCGGGCGGACCTACACGTGGCGGCAGGTCGCCACGGCCGGCGGCGTCCACGCGTTCGTCGTCGAGTCCGAGGACGGCGGCGTCCCCGACGCCCAGGCCCGGCGCGCGGTCGTGGCCGAGATGGAGCAATTGTTCGGCGAGCCCGTCCTCATCTTCGTCGACGCGGCCCGGACCCGGAGCCTCTGGACCTACGTCCGCCGCGAGGGCGGCAAGCTCGTCGTCCGGTCCCACCTCTACGCGAGGGACCAGCCGGTCGACCTCTTCCTGTCGAAGCTGGCCGGCCTCCTGTTCGAGGTGGCCGACTTCGACGAGGAGGGCCGGCTCCCGCTCCTCAAGGCGACCGAGCGCGTCCGCCGGGCGCTCGACGTCGAGGGCGTCACGAAGAAGTTCTACAGGGCCTTCCAGCGCGAGCACGACGCGCTGATCGCGGCCATCGAGGGGATCCCGGACGAGGGCGACAAGCGGTGGTACGCGTCGGTCCTCCTCACGCGGCTGATGTTCGTGTACTTCCTCCAGAAGAAGGGCTTCCTCGACGGCGGGAACCGGTACTACCTCGAGGACAAGCTGAGGGAGAGCAAGGCGCGGCTGGGCGAGGACTCGTTCTACCAGGGGTACTTCCAGGAGCTCGTCCAGGCCCTCTTCTTCCAGGGGCTCGCGACGCGCGAGGACCAGCGGGACCCCGAGGTCGTCGCCCGGATCGGCCGCGTCCCCTACCTCAACGGCGGCCTCTTCCTCAAGCACGAGGTTGAGCAGCGGTACGACGGCGCGCTCGACGTGCCGGACGAGGCGTTCGAGAGCCTCCTCGACGTGTTCGGCCAGTACGACTGGTACCTCGACCCCGAGGAGCGGCCCGACGGGAGCCGGAGCCGGGACTTCCTCAACCCGGACGTCCTCGGCTACATCTTCGAGAAGTACATCAACCAGAAGGCGTTCGGGGCCTACTACACGCGGCCGGAGATCACGGAGTACCTCTGCGACCGGACGATCGACGGGCTCCTCCTCGACGCCGTCAACGGCCGCCCGGCCGCCGACGCCGCACCGTCCTCGTCGGCCACATCGCCGCACCGGTTCGAGTCGGTCAACGACCTCCTCGTCGGGCTCGACGACCGGCTCTGTGCCCGGCTCCTCTTCGACGTCCTCCCCGGCCTCCGTCTCCTCGACCCGGCGTGCGGGTCCGGCGCGTTCCTCGTGGCCGCGCTCAAGAAGCTCCTCCAGGTCTACCAGGCCGTCGTCGGCCGGGCCAAGCTGTCGTCCGACGGCGACCTCCGAGACTGGATCCGCGACGCCGAGGCCGGCCACCCCTCGCTCGCCTACTTCCTCAAGCGGAAGGTCATCACGGAGAACCTGTTCGGCGTCGACCTCATGGAGGAGGCGACGGAGATCGCGAAGCTCCGGCTGTTCCTCGCGCTCGTCGCCAGCGCGCAGACGGTCGACGAGCTCGAGCCGCTCCCGAACGTCGACTACAACGTGATGGCGGGGAACAGCCTCGTCGGGCTCCTCCAGGTCTCGGGCGAGGACGTCAAGCGGTACGCCCAGAACGACCTGTTCGGTCGGCCGTACCCCGAGCTCGTCCACGACAAGAACGCCAAGACGGAGCGGTACCGGAGGGCGACGGGGCTCGACCCCACGGTCGACCTCCAGCGGACGCGCGACGAGATCCAGGCGCTCCGGGCCGAGGCCCAGCCCCGGCTCGACCACGTCCTCGCGGCGGAGATGGTCGGCCTCGGCGTGAGGTACGAGCGGGCGACGCTCGCCGGCGGGAAGGTCCGGTACGAGAGGGAGGACCTCCGCGTCGACCACGTGGCCGCGCTCGAGCCGTTCCACTGGGGGTTCGAGTTCGCCGAGGTCCTCGCCGGGGGCGGCTTCCACGGGATCCTCGCCAACCCGCCGTGGGACAAGTTGAAGCCCGAGGACAAGGAGTTCTTCATGGCCTACGCCGACGTGGTCACGAAGAACAACATGGCGATCGAGGACTTCCGGAAGGAGAAGAGGGCGCTCATGAAGCGGGACGACGTCCGGGCCGCCTACCTCGACTACCTCAGCACCTTCCCGTACCAGAAGTCGTACTTCCGGTCGTCCGCAGACTTCTCGCACCAACGGTCGACGGCCAACGGACGGAAGGTGTCGAGCGACCTCAACCTGTACCAGCTGTTCGTCGAGCGCAGCTGGCGACTCCTCCGACCGGGAGGGCGGTGCGGCATCATCGTGCCGAGCGGGATCTACTCCGACTTGAGCTCGAAAGGCCTCCGCACCATGCTCTTCGAGCAGAGCCGAGTCGACAGCCTGTTCGGCCTCTCGAACGAGCGCTACCTCTTCGACGACGTCCACCATTCGTTCAAGTTCACCGTCCTCACGTTTCAGAGAGACGGTCAAACCGAGGCATTCAACGCGGCCTTCAGGCTCAACCCGCGGGAGGCCGTTGGGAAGGATCGAATCGAGACGTTCCTGACAAGCCCGTCCGAGCACGTCCACATGACGGTCGATTTGGTACGTCGACTCTCACCTCAGAGTCACGCCGTTCTCGAGTTCCGAAACGAGACGGACCGCCAGATCGCCGATACGCTTGCCTTGCACGCCCGTCTCGGTGACGTGGTGCCAGAGGCGTGGTCGGTCTCGTTCCATCGCGAGCTGCACAAGACGGGCGACAGCGACCTCTTCCATTCCACGCCGGCTCCTGGCCGGCTCCCGCTCGTTGAGGGCAAGACGATCCACCAGTACGACCCGTCGTACTCGTCGCCTCAGTATTGGGTCGAGGAAGCTGAGGGCCGGGAGCGGCTTACGAAGCGGGGCACCGTGGACAAGAAGCAGGCGTACGACTATCAGACGTTCCGGCTGACCTTCCGGGATGTGGCTCGAAGCACAGATGAACGAACGACCATCGCGACGCTCCTGCCTCCCGGTCGCTTCTGCGACCACACGGCATCGTTGATCTGGACGCGTGACGTCGATGGCAAGCCGCTCGTCTCGGACGCTGAGCAGCTCTACCTCCTAGCCGTCTTCAACTCTGTCGTCTTCGATTGGCTCATCCGGTTGAAGGTCGGGATGCACCTCAGCTTATTTCTTGTCGAGAGCCAGCCGGTCCCGCGCCTCACCGAGGCGGACCCGGCCTTCCGTCCGATTGTCGAAGCCGCGGCCCGCCTGACGTGCGTCGACGCGGCGTTCGACCCGTTGGCGGCGGAGGTCGGCGTCGAGGGCGAGACGGACCCCTCGGCTCGCGCGGCGCTTCGGGCCGAGCTCGATGCCCGCGTCGCCCACGTGTACGGAGTCACGCGCGAGGAGCTCGGGCACGTCCTCGGCACGTTCCCGCTCGTCGAGGACGAGTACAAGGCGGCGGTGATGGAGGCGTACGGCGTCCTCGCCGACGCTGCCCAGGCTCCCCCCGACGACGCCGACACGGCCCGCGTCGCGGCGGCGGGCGAGTCCGACCGGGTCGAGTTCAAGTCGACGCTCCGGCGCGCGCTGAACCCTCAGGTGCCCGACCGCGTCATCGAGCACGAGGTGCTCAAGACCGTCGCCGCGTTCCTCAACACCGACGGTGGCACGCTCCTCATCGGCGTCGACGACGGTGGTCAACCGCTTGGGCTCGACCACGACGGGTTCGACTCCGACGACCGGATGCTCCTCCACCTAAAGAACATCGTGGAGCGGAGCCTCGGCGTCGCCGCGTTTTCGTCGTTGTCGTTCCGTGTCGTCGATCTCGGCGGCCAACGCGTCCTCCGCGTCGACGCCCGCCCCGCACCGGAGCCGACGTACCTGACCGATAAGGTCGAGTCCGACGCGTTTTACGTGCGCACGGGGCCATCGTCGACCTCGCTCTCGCTTCGACATGCGGTAGGGTACATCGCGCGGACGTTCCCGAGGGACTGATGGGGTATCCGCTCTACCTCATCGACGGTGGGACCGTCTTCACCCAGCTCAAGAAGCGGGTCGCCCGCGCCAAAGCTTCCACGCCCGCTGGGAAGAAGCGCGCGGCCGCCGTCGGTCTGGCGCAGAAGACCGTCCTCGGGCCGATCAGCAATGCAGTCCAAGCAGCGGTTCCGACCGCTGCATCTCGCCGGGTGGCAGCCCTCCCTCGAGATGTGAGTCGGTTCGCCAACCTCCACGTCGACCAGTGGATATCCCACGTCGGGCCCCACGCGTCCCAGTACGCTCGCGAGATCGACCGCCCCCCCGGATCGATCGTCCTGCCGGGAGGGGCGCTCCCGCAGGTCGTGGAGGATCACAAGGCGGACGTGAAGGCCCCGAACCGGGGGATGCTTGGGGTCATCGGCGAGGCGCTTCTGGTCGCCGCCCTCGACGTGCTCGGCCATGGTCGGGACGACTTCGTCCAGCTCAAGATCAGCAACAAGAAGCGGTTTCCCGACTTCGCCATCGTCAACCCGAGCGGCACCTTACAGAGCCTGTTCCCGGCCTCTTCCTTGCCGGTCGACTACCTCCCCGTTGAGGTGAAAGCGAGCGGCAACGGGCGCAAGGTCCGCAAGAACGGGAAGCCGTCCAAGCAACCATCCGTTCTTGGTCCGCTGAAGGAGGCCGCGATGCAGACGCTCAGCTTCTGGAAGACGGTCGACGCCCTCGCGAAGACGAACCGGGGGCCGGGCCCAAGCGTGATCTTCCTCGCCTCCCGGGACCTCTACCGACGGACCTTCAACCTCTTCCTCATCACCGGTCGTTAGGCCGATGGAAGTGCCCCCGCCCCCCGACTCCACTACCCAAGGTGATCCCCCCTCTGGGGGGCTGCTCGGGCCATACTCGAGCACCTACGCGGAGCTGTCCGCCAGCGTAGCCCGAGCCCGGGTTGCGATGTGGGCGTGGGACCTCGAAGGCGCGAGGCTCGTTGTCGCCGAAGCGCTGGAGAGTCACGCAGAAGCGATTGGTCGCTCGTTGGATGTTGCTGATGAGGTCCGCCGTTCCCTAGCGCCTGTTCAGGGGTCCGCTGGCGAAGAGACGCCCGTGGAACCGGCGACGTCAGTTCTTGCGGACCTACCGGGTTCACCCGAGTTCGCCGCAGCCTACGTGCTGAGTGGTCCGGCCGCCGTGCTCGTCCACATGCTCGAACGAGTGGGTTCTCCCAGCGAAACGCCGTCGAGTAGCCCCCCGTCTTCTTTCCGCTTCCGGACGGTGATGGAGTCCGATGGGAGAGTCCGGCTCCGAGGCTACTCGACCTCGGGTGAGCCTTTCGGCCTCGACCAGATCCAGTCAGGACTCACGGGGACGTTCGACACGCCGGGAGTCGTGCTGGTGGCGCCCGACGACGAGGCTCAGTCGGGGTTCTCGGCGCTGTTCCGGTTAGCCGTTGCCGCCCCAGGTCCGCTAGGCACCATGGGCGAACCCGGCTCCACGACGGCTCTGCTGGACGTGGAGGTCCACGGCGACCTGATCGAGGCCCTCTATGTCCCCGTCGATCCGATCGCGGACCCCGCTCTTGTGATCAACAGAATCGCCGCCGTCGCTAGCTCGGCCCTCCCTGAGTCCTAAGACCCGTCCATGCTCATCGACGCGCTCAACCCCGCAGCCCTCGTCCGGGTCCGCGACGCCCTCGCCTCGGTCCCGTCGTTCCCCGAGGCCGAACGGGCGATCGAGGCCCGCCAGCATGTGCTCGATCGGTTCGGACCGACGTTCACCCCCGACCGGGTCGCCACCATTGACGCCGAGGAGTTCCAGGCCTTCCTGGCCTTCAAGAACAACCGGCACTGGACCGGGCTGGAGCGGCAGGGCCCGAAGATCTGCTCAGACATGCCCGCGCTCCGCGAGGCTCTTGGACGCCTCCTCGACGAGTCCCGTCCGATCGGGTTGAGGGCGACCGAGGCGGTCGACATGGTGACCGGGATGGGCCGGGCCATCGCCACGGCTGTCCTCCAGGTCGCGTACCCCGGCGAGTACGGGGTCCTCAACAGCACGTCGGAGGGGGGCATGAGGGCGGTGGGGCTGTGGCCGGAGTTCGCCCGCGGCCTATCGTTCGGAGAGAAGTACGACCGCGTGAACCAGGTTCTGGTCAAGACCACGGCCGAGGTTGGAGTCGACCTCTGGACTCTCGACGCGCTGTGGTACATAGTCCTTCAGTTGGAAACGACCGAGGCCGCCACTCCGGCCCCCGTAGGTGCGCCCAGCGCGGACGCCGAGCCCAACGGGGGAGGTGTCCGGTTCGGGCTTGAGCGTCACCTCCATGACTTCCTCCGCGACAACTGGGACAGCGGCCCCTTCGGGGCCGAGTGGGCTCTCCACGCCGAGCCCGGCGACGACGAGGCCGGGTATGAGTACCCCTGCGACGTCGGCCGCATCGACCTCCTCGCCCGTCATCGGAGGACCAGGGACTGGCTGGTCATCGAGCTGAAGCGGGCCCAGAGCAGCGACCAGACCATCGGGCAGGTTCTCCGCTATGTCGGGTGGGTCGAGGAGCACCTCGCCGAGGACGGAGAAGGAGTCCGGGGCCTCATCGTCGCCCACGACGCCGACCTCGGCCTCCTGTACGCGCTGAGAGGCGCCCACGGGGTTGACCTCAAGCTCTACGAGGTCGAGTTCAACCTCCGGGACGCCCCATCGATCTGACGACACGGTGCTCCAAGTCCGGTCGTCTGGGGATTAGCTTTCCGGCAGGCTCTCAGGCCGACTAACTATCCCCAGCGGTCAACATGCGGTCAACGTCCCGCGTGGCCGCCGAAACCTCCACCGCCAGCGCTGAATCCCCCACTTCCGGCCTCGGAGCAGCTCACTCGTAATGAGCAGGTCGTCGGTTCAAATCCGACCGTTGGCTCTCATCGAAGACGCCCTTTTCGCACCGGAAGGGGCGTTTTTTGTGCACGGTGCTCCTCGAGCGAAGGCGCGTGTGGGACGGCGTTCGTACGACGAGTCCGTTCACCGGTCGCTGGCGACGCGGGTCGACAGGCGGGCCGCGTTGCCCCGCTTGACGGCCACGCCCCGCGGCACCCGAAGGCTGCTCCGTGCAGCGCGTCCGTACCGGTAACCCCCCATCGGACCGCCCTCCCCGTCGGCGCGTCTCGATGCCCCGACGCACGGAGGAGGCCTCGTCCCCTGGCCGCTTCAGGGCCCAGTTACTCGTTGGGCGGGGAATAGTCGAACTTGTCGATCAGCAATCGGTCGCGACTGCGGACGAGCTCGATCGACCCTTCGTCGTAGTAATCGGAGGCCGACAAACTTCTCTTCGACGTATTGGTTTTTTTTGCTTTGTATATAAATTCTCTTTCTTCTTGCGATATCGACCTGACGTTTTCTATGGCAAGACACAGATCGCATTCCAAGGATTCTTGTCTGATAAATGAATCTATATAACAATTGTCTTTCTCGTAGTCCTTCAAGTCAGATTTGTTTGCAACAGATTTTGCTAACAGATCACTGTTTGCGCAACATAGATATAAATATCGGTACGTCATGAATCCGCAAAAGCTTGATATCTTCGTATTGCCATATCCTTCGCCTATGCTCAAGCTGTTGCTGGGGTCGTGGATTGAGCGGAGCCACGTGCGAAAAGACTCTACATTGTCACTGTCGTCGTACAGGCGTGTCCACAAACTTGCATCCCTGGAGAGTTCGTTCACCAAGCCGGGGTAATTCCGGCGCGGATTCGAGATCGACGCCTTGACGTGGGGGAGCAGGTTCTTTGTCGTGAGGCGCTGGAACAGGCCGCCATTCCCCTGGACGCCGAACGTCCAAAGCGAGATGTACCAATCCCACGGGTTGCGTATCGAGGAGATAAAGTGTCTGTCCGATTGTATTTGGTCCGGGGTCGCTGCATTGTGCTTCCCTAATTGTTCGCCGTCGAACAATTCAGATAGGAGCTTTGCTATATGGGTACAGCCCGTCTTCTGCATTTGAATATATATAAATTTATCACTTTTAAACATTATATTATTTAGCGGGGTGAAGTCGGCGAGGGCGGTGGTCTGCCACGAGGGGCGGACGATGCGGCCGACCGAGGCGCCGGGGTCGAGCACGGCCTGGGCCTGCAGCCGCCGCTCGAGACCGGCGAGCGCGCGGGGCGCGAGACGCGGCGGCGAAGACGGCGAGGGCAGACAGGGACGTCACGCGCAGGGGGAGGGAGGAGCACCGACCCGTCGTTCCGTCGCACCGATGGCGCAGAACGCCCCCGTGGCAGGCTTTCGGGCTCCCGGGCGTCGCCCCCATCGGGTCTCAGGCGTGGGAGGGCGGGTGGCGTCCGGCTGAGGTCGCCGGCTAGGTCCCGATGCTCCCCTCCCCGCTGTCCTCTCGCAGGCCGTCCCGTGTGGCCAGGACGTACAGGAGGACTGGGACGCCGAGGCCGACGGCCTCGGTGGCGTAGGTCTGGGAGAATCGGTAGGCCTCGAACACGGCGTCCGACCACGCGATGCCGGCTGCGACGAGCGCGACCTGGGCCCCGCCGAGCGCCACGTGGCAGGCCAAGAGGACGGCCCAGTAGGGCCGTCGCGGCCGCAGGCCCACGAGGAACAGGCCGGGGAGCAAGAAGAGCAGGCCCGGCGGCGCCGTCCACGAGGCGAAGGCGCGGTCCGCGTCATCGCCGGCCCGGTAGATCTCCACGGAGAGGCCCGACCGCCGGACGACGACGTCGAAGGCGCCGGGCCGTTCCACGGCGGCGGCATGGAAGGCCGGGAGGGCGAGCCCGTGCGTGAGGAGGGGGCGGGCCGGGCGGAGGACGAGTCCATAGAGGACGACGAGCCCGAGCATCGCCCCGGCCCGCAGGACCCATGTCGGCCGGTTACGCCGCTCGAGCATGGGACACGGGAGCCCCCGCCGGGTCCGGGCCGGCGGGGCGGTCACCGACGTGCGTCCACGACACCCACAGGCCGAAGATCACGGCGTAGAACACCCACACGGAGTGCTCGGTGTGGACGGCGTCGAACCAGTCGGGCCGCCAGCCGAGGAGGGCCAACAAGACGACGCAGCGGGCCACGTTCGCCACGACGATGAGCGCCAAGCCCAACGGGATGAAGACGGCCCGCCGGATCCAGGCGCCGGGGTAGGCGAGCACGAACCCGACGAACAGGCTCAGCGAGGACAGCCCGTTGCACCCGTCCGCAACCTCGATCCCTCGTGGGCCGAGCCACACCACGCGGCCGTCGGTGACGACGGCGTCCGACCCGAAGCGGACGACGGCGCCGGTGGCCGAGGCGACGAACAGCGAGAGCGCCTCGTCGAGCCGGCCGTCGGGGAGGATCCAGAGGTCGTACAGCACGAACCACACGCCGTAGACGAGCACCATGACCCCGGCGAAGCGGACGAGGTGACACGGGGCCCAGGGTGTCATCGATCGAAGTGGTCCGCCTCGCACGTTCCGTCCGCTGTCGGTCGAGTCAAGGTAGGCCTCGCGGGGTAAACGCCGCGTTCACGGCACCCAGAGGCGCGGCGCGCTGGGAGAGGGCGCGGCTCGGTCCGCCTCGGGCCAGGCACGCTCTAGGCCGGCGACGCGCGTCGCCGGCGGACCAGGAACGCCACCCCGACGCCGGCCCCGACGCCGAGGACGTCCGCCAGGGCGTCGGAGGCCGAGCCGGAGCGGAGCGGGACGACCGCCTGCTGGAGTACCTCCGTCCCGACCGCGGCTACGACGCCGAGGGCGAGCACCACGCCGAGCCGAGCGTGCCGGCGGAGGCCCCAGAGCCCGCATGCCACGGCGAAACCCAGGGCGTGGGCGGTGAACTCCGCGGAACGCACAACGTGTGGGATCCATTCCCCGGGCACGCTGAGGGAGACCGCGACGGCGAGCGTCGCCGTCAGCGCGCCGACGGTCCAGCCGAAACGAACGGGCGTGGACCCGAGCGATTCGGAGCGCTCGGGCAGGGCAGACGGTCGTCGGGGCATCTCGCGGGAATCGGGCGCGGGGTGGGGAGGGCGTTCAGAGTAACCCCCATAAATTGGTCGACGCTCCTCCGGCCGAGGGAAGTCTAGCCCCTTATGTTTGAGCTCTCATTTCCTAGCGGCTCGGTGCGCGACCGATCTATGCCGACTCCTCAGCCCTTTCCGCCCGAGACCTTCGGGGCCTCGCCCCCGCCTCCCGACTACTCGCGGCCGGGGTACGTCTACGGCCCTCCCCGGCGGCCGGCCGACCTCGCCAGCCAGCTGCGGGAGTGGGTCGACGTGGTCGTCCGGGGGCGCTGGCTCATCCTGGCCTGCGTCGCCGCCGTCCTCGTGCCCGTGACCGCGTACGTGGTCACGGCGCCCGACGTCTACGAGGCGTCGTCGTATCTCTACGTAGAGACGAGCTCGGGCGGGGGGCTGAGCGGCATGATGCCGACCGGGAGCGATGTGGTCCCCTTCGTCCAGGACCAGGGGATCTCCAACGAGCTTTACATCCTCCAGAAGGCCGAGGACCTGCCCCGCGCCGTCGCCGCGACGCTGCTCGCGCAGGCCGCGAGCGAGGAGGCGCCCCCGCTGACGGTGGTCGAGACGGAGACCGGGGAGCTCGCCTCCGTCGAAGAGGTCGCCGATCGGGTGACGGAGTACATCCGGGTGCAGCAGGACGGCGGAGACCGGACGAACGGCGTTCGCGTCGCGGCGAAGAGCACGTCGCCGCAGGAGGCCGCGCTCATCGCTCAACTCTACGCCCAGGCCTACGTCGACCGGACGCAGAACTCGAGCCGGGCCTCGGTGGCCGCCAGCCGCGAGTTCCTCGAGTCCCAGGCCGACTCGGTCGCCGCGCAGCTGCGGTCTCGCGAGGAGGCCGCCCGGGCTTACATGGACGAGGAGGGCGCCGTCCGCCTCGACGAAGAGGCCTCCAACATCGTGAGCCAGCTGGCGGCGCTTCAAGCCGAGCGCGACCAGGCGCGCGTCGAGGCCGGGATGGAGGCGTCGCGGATCGCCGAGCTCCGGGCCCAGATCGCCCGCCTCGAGGGGACCGTGGCCCAGCGGATGGGCTCTGGGACCGCCCGGGAGCTCCGCCAGGACGAGGAGCGGCTCGCCGCCCTCCGGGAGCGGCTCGAGACCATCTACCTCAACGACCCCGCCCTCCGGTCGCGCTCCGACGTGCCGGCCGACGTGGCCCAGCTCCGCCGCCAGATCGACCAGCTCGAGACGCGCGTCCAGCAGCGGAGCGACCAGCTCGTGGAGGAGGCCATCGCCGCCGGCGGCGTCGACGCCGCTGCAGAGGGGCTCCCGCGCCTCTCCGCCCTCCGCGACCGGCTGACCGAGGCGGAGGTGGCGCTCCAGGGACTCCGCTCCCAGATCAGCATCCTCAACGACCGGATCGCGGCCTACCAGAGCGACCTCGATCAGATTCCGTCGCAGAGCGTCGAGCTGGCCCGCCTCATCCGCGAGCGCGAGAGCGCCGAGCGGCTCGCCCTCGGGCTCGACCAGCGGCTCCAGGAGGCCCGCGTGGCCGAGAGCGCCGAGCTCGGCTACGCCGAGGTCGTCCGCTCCGCCGACGTGCCTGAGGACCCCGTCGCACCGAACCGGCCGCAGACTCTCATCTTGGGGCTGATCCTCGGCCTCGGGCTCGGTGTCATGCTGGCCGTCGGCCGGGCGCAGCTCGACCAGACGCTCCGCCGGCCGACGCAGCTCCGCGAGCTCGGGCACCCGATCCTCGGCGTCATCCCCGACGTTACGAAGCTGATCGAGGAGGACGCCGGCGGTGCCGACGCGGTCACCGTCCAGGGCTGGACCCTCGACTCGCGCGTCGTCACGATCCTGTACCCGATGTCGGCCGGAGCGGAGGCCTTCCGCGGGCTCCGGACGAGCGTCCAGTTCTCGAAGCCCGACGCCGTCGTCCAGACCCTCCTCGTCACGAGCGCCAGCCCGGGCGAGGGCAAGAGCACCGTGGCCGCCAACCTCGCCGCCGTCATCGCCCAGTCCGGCCGGCGGACGCTCCTCATCGACGCCGACCTCCGCCGGCCCCGCGTCCACAGCCTGTTCGGGATGAGCAAGACGCCCGGCCTCTCGGAGTACATCTCCGGCCAGGGTGATCAGCGCGACATCACCGTCGGCGACGAGTTCGACGTGCTCCCGGCGGGGACGATGGTCCCGAACCCGGCCGAGTACCTCGGCTCGAAGGCGTTCCGCGACCTCCTCGACGGGTTCCGCCAGACGTACGACGTCGTCGTCATCGACGCCCCGCCGGTCCTCGCCGCCACCGACCCGGTCCTCCTCTCGACCCAGGTCGACGGGACGGTCGTGGTCGCCGCGGCCGGGCAGACGAAGGACTTCGAGCTTGAGCACGCGGTGCAGGAGATCCACAACGTGGGCGGCGACGTCCTCGGCGTGGTGTTCAACCGGTTCGACGTGTCGAAGGAGTACGGCTACCGCTACCAGTACGCCTACCGCTACGGCCGCAAGTACACCTACGGCCACGAGGGGAATGCGTAGAGTCCTGATCGCCCTCGCCGTCCTGCTGGCGGGGGCCGCCGACGCCCAGTCGTACGGCCAGCTCGGCGACGTCCAGACGACGGCGCCCGGCTACTTCTTCTTCGCCCGGCCCGGTGAGCCCGTCGTCGCCGTGACGGCCGTCGGCACCCTCCAGGCGCCGGGCCGCTACGTCGTTCGTCAGGGGACGACGGCTGCGGACCTCCTCGCCCTCGCGGGAGGTCCGGTCGCAGACCGATCCGGACGAGCCGCGGCCCGCATCTATCGTGACGACGCCCTGCTCCTCGAACGGGAGGTCCAGGCGCTCTACGCGCCTGGAGCGACGCCCGTGGCCCTCCAGGAGGGCGACGTGGTCGAGGTCGTCGGGCTGGTCTCCTCGGTCCCCGGGTACTACGTTCACACGGAGCCGGGAAACGCCCCGTTTGCGGTCACGGCAGCGGGCGCCTTCGCTGCACCGGGGCGATACGTCGTCGACCCCGGCACGACGGTCGGGGATCTCGTGGCGCTCGCGGGGGGCTCGGGGGTGCTGGGCGAGCAAGAGGCCCAGACGAGGGTCTCGGCGATCGTTCGCCTGTACCGCGACGGGGCCCTCGCCTTCGAGGCCGCGCTCGAAGACCTGTACGCTCGGCAGACCACGGCCCTCCAGACTGGGGACGTCGTGGACCTCCAGGTGACGTACGAGCGCGAACGAGACTTTTTCCGAGACGCACTCTCCATCGTCTCCGCGCTGGTTGGCGTCGGGCTCCTCATCGAACGCCTCGCCAATTGACGCTCCCGCATCGGGCTCGACGTCGCGCTCCCTCTCCTGTCATCCCGAGGAGACACGTGATGAGGGATCTCGGATCGGCTGCCTCAGCGCCTCGATGGGCGAGGCGGCCGAGCCCCACGAGATCCTTCGTGTGCTCAAAGGCCGTTCGGGAATCGGAACGGTGCGCCATTCCGCTGCCGTCGTCCCGGCGCAGGCGGCACCGCGCAGCAACGGCGCAGCCAACCCGGGGACTCGACCGCCGTGCCTCCCCCTTCGTGGAGGGCCGGCGCTCCCGGTCCGCGCGGGGCCGGCTCTTCTACGCGATCCCTTGTCCAGGGACTGACAACGCAGAGGTGCGAGCAGCACCCACATCCCCCGTCGAGAACTAGATTCGATTCCTGATCCATCGTCTCCAGCTCTGATGCCCCATGCTCGCGTCTGGCGTGTGTTCTACACGCGGCCCCGAAACGAGAAGAAGGTCGCTGAGCGACTGAACGACGGTGGCATCGACGTGTGCCTCCCGCTGCGGACCGTCCTCCGTCGGTGGTCGGATCGCAAAAGGAAAATTCAGGAGCCGCTCTTCCCTGGCTACCTCTTCGCACATGTCGACGAACGCGAGCGTTTGGCGGTCCTCCAGGACGATGGAGTCGTTACGACGGTGTCATTTGGAGGGACACTCGCTGAGGTTCGGAATACAGAAATCGTGATGCTCCGCGCCTTGGAAGGGCTTCCAAAATCCGTAGAGGCTCGGGCGCTCGACGCCGTTCCGCCTGGGACGGAGGTGATCGTGACGACCGGCCCGCTGAAGGGCGCCCGAGGGACGGTAGAGGGCTCGCCGAAAGCGTTTTACCTCTTCATCCTCATCGAGTCGGTCCGCCAGGCCATCCGCCTCGAGGTCCCCGCAGACTGGGTCATGCGGACGGGTGGGAAGGCCGGATAACCGCCGGGAATCGTCTTCCGGTTAAGACGCGAGTAAGGCCTTTTCCACAGGGCGGCTGGTGGTAGGTTGCGCGCAGGTGGGGCCTCTCTGCCCGCACACTGCGTCTGTCCGCACGGTCGGTCCTCGTGATGGGACTGACGTGGCGAAGCTGTATGCGCTTCTTTCCTTCGATGACCGACCCGCTCCCTCTGCCGACTGTCCTCGACCCCCTCGGTGGCTCGCTTGCCTCCCTACTGGCAGTCGGGCTCGCCGGTCGGCCCCCCGGCGGCTCGAAGGGTCCGGTCAGGCCCCGTGGCTTCTCCTTGGGGCGTAATGGTCGGTGATTTGTGGAGTGCACGGGACCAGAAAATTCGGCGGCATCGACGTGCGGCACCATGGTCGGGGCACGATCGCGTGACATCGGAGCTGGATAGACGAGCCCCGCTTGAGTACCTGCGGAGACGGCTGAGGGTTAGGGGGCGCTCAGACTCGCCTCTGAACATGCGTGTGATTTCGACATTCCTAACGGTCGCCCCATCTGCCCACCCGGCAGATGGGATCCCCGAGACGGCCCCGAAGGCAGTACGAAGGATCCCCCGGGACACCGACGTCGATGCCGCGCGCTGCAGAGCCCCGCGAAGCTCAGCCACGCGCTGGTCGGAGAGAGCTGGACGCACCTTGTACCACAAGACCTAGCCTACCATGGCACGTGTCAAGCTCAATCCCATCGTCGACCGCGTCCAGGGCGCTTTCGGCGACATCGTGTTCCGCAATTACGAGGGGAACACCGTCATCTCCCGCCGTCCCGAAGCGCCGGAGGGCCCGCCCACGCCCGGGCAGGCCGCCCAGCGCGCCCGCTTCCGCGATGCCGCCTTCTACGGCCGCGTGGTCATGGCCGACCCGCCGGCCCGCGAGTTCTACGAGGCGATCGCCAAGCAGCGCAAGCATCCGGTCTTCAGCGTGATCGTGGGCGACTTCCTCAACGCGCCCACCGTCACGTCCATCGACGACAGCGCCTACACCGGCACCACCGGCGACCCGATCGTCGTCCAGGCCCACGACGACGTCGAGGTCACGGGCATCACGGTGACGCTCACCGACGACGGCGGGAGGGTCCTGGAGACGGGGCCGGCTGCCACCGACGAGTGGCGCTGGCGCTACGACGCCCAGACGGACGTGCCCTCGGGGACGACCGTCACGATCACCGCCGTCGCGATGGACCGGCCCGGTAACACGGGAGACCTCGCCGTCGACAAGACGATTCCGTGACGACAGACTTCCGTCGGCCGGGGCCCCACGCCCCGGCCGACCCCGGCGCACTTTGCTCGCCTGACCCGCAGAGAATCGATCGCTCCGAGGGCGGCGGGCTTGGCCAAGTGGTCCGAGTTCCACTTCCTCCATCGCGGTCGGATCGCTCGAGGACCTGAGGCGCCGTACCGCTTCTGACAACCACCCTGACAGGTTACATGACAAACTCTAGCTCCACATTCAGAACTCTCATCGACCGGATCGAGGCTCGCGAAGCCTGCGTCGGTGTGATCGGCCTCGGTTACGTCGGGCTTCCGCTGGCTGTCGAAGTAGCCAAGGCTGGCTATCGCGTCATAGGGTTCGAGGTGAGCGCGTCGGTTGCCGATCGGATCAACGAGGGTGACAGCCACATCGGCGACGTGCCGTCGTCGGAACTGGCCCCACTCTGTGAGAGCGGGCGCATCACGGCTACGACGGACATGTCTCGCCTCGCCGAGTGTGACGCGATCTCGATCTGCGTGCCGACGCCGCTCGGCAAGACGAAGGACCCCGACCTCAGCTACGTGGTCTCGGCCACGCGGGCAATCCGCGCCGCCCTCCGGCCCGGGCAGCTCATCATCCTCGAGTCGACGACGTACCCGGGGACGACGCGGGAGGCCATGCTCCCCGTACTGGAGGAGGCCGGGCTCACCGTCGGCGAGGACTTTTTTCTGTGCTTCTCGCCGGAGCGCGTGGACCCTGGCAACGCCGTCTGGCACACGAAGAACACGCCGAAGGTGCTAGGCGGCCTGACCGCCGCGTGCACGGAGCTGGGGCAGGCCATCTACGGCCGCATCTTCGACACGGTCGTGCCGGTGTCGAGCGCGGAGAGCGCGGAGCTCGTCAAGCTCTACGAGAACACGTTCCGGATGATCAACATCGCCCTCGCGAACGAGATGGCGCAGGTCTGCGAGCGGCTCGACGTGGACGTGTGGGAGGTGATCGAGGCGGCGGGCACCAAGCCGTTCGGGTTCATGACCTTCACGCCGGGGCCGGGCCTCGGCGGCCACTGCATTCCGCTGGACCCGCACTACCTCTCGTGGAAGATGCGGACGCTGGCCTTTAAGACGCGGATGATCGAGCTCTCCAGCGAGATCAACGCCGAGATGCCGGCCTTCGTCGTCCGCAAGGTGGCCGACGCGCTGAACGAGGAGGGCAAGGCCGTCAAGGGGAGTCGGCTCCTCGTCCTCGGGATCGCCTACAAGCGGGACATCGACGACCTCCGGGAGAGCCCGGCCCTCGAGGTGATCCAGCTTCTCCAGGACAAGGGGGCGGACATTCAGTACCACGACCCGTACTGCCCGACGATTGCCGACGACGGCCACACGCGGATCGCCGACCTCCCGCTCCACAGCCAGCCGCTCACGGAGGACGCCCTCGCCGACGCCGACGCCGTCGTGATCATCACCGACCACAAGACGGTAGACTACGAGCGCGTCGGGGCCCTCGCCAAGCTCGTCGTGGACGCCCGCGGCGTGATGCGCTCGGTACCCTCGGCCGCGAAGGTCGTCGGGCTCTCCGGTCAGGAGCAGAACCTCGGCCCGGTGCAGGAGCCGGCCGCAGCCGCCACGGTCTGATGCACTACGACAGCGTACGAGACAGCCTCCGCCGCCAGCCGCGGACGTGGCTGGTGACCGGCGCCGCCGGCTTTATCGGGTCCAACCTGCTGGAGGAGCTCCTCCGGCTCGGGCAGACCGTGGTGGGGCTCGACAGCTTCGCCACCGGGCACCGCCGGAACCTCGACGAGGCCGTCGCGGCGGCGGGGGAGGGGGCCGCCGACCGGTTCACCTTCGTCGAGGGCGACATCCGGGACCTCGATGCGTGCCGCCAGGCGTGTGAGGGCGTGGACCTCGTCCTCCACCAGGCGGCCCTCGGGTCCGTCCCCCGATCAATCAAGGACCCACTCACGACGCACGCCGTGAACGTCGACGGGACGCTCCACATGCTGACGGCGGCCCGCGACGCCGGCGTCGGCCGGTTCGTCTACGCCTCGTCCTCGTCGGTCTACGGTGACCACCCGGGGCTCCCGAAGGTGGAGGGGGCAATCGGTACACCGCTCTCGCCATACGCCGTCTCGAAGCGGGTGTGCGAGCTCTACGCCCGGACGTTCCAGGACCACTACGGACTGGAGACCGTCGGCCTTCGATACTTCAATGTGTTTGGGCCGCGTCAGGACCCAGACGGGCCTTACGCCGCGGTCATCCCGCGGTGGATGGACGAGATGCTCGATGGCCGGTCGAGCACGATCTTCGGGGACGGCGAGACGAGCCGTGACTTCTGCTACGTGGCGAACGTGGTCCAGGCCAATGTGCTCGCCGGACGTACCGCCTCCGACGCCACGGGTACGGTGTACAACATCGCCGTGGGAGACCGGACGACGCTGAACGACCTGTTCCGGGAGATGAGCCAGAGCCTCGTGGCCGAGGGCGCCATGGACGCGACCCCAGAGCCGGCCTACGCTGACTTCCGGCCGGGCGACGTCCGCCACTCGCTGGCCGACACCTCAGCGGCCCATCAGGCGCTCGGCTACCGTCCGACCCATCCGGTCGGGTTGGGCCTCCGCAAAACGGTCGCGTGGTACGTCCAGGACCGAGCCTCCGCTAGCTCGTAGGTGCCTCGAAAGGGTCGTGCGGACGGGCTCGTTATATATGTCTGGCGTTGGAAGTAGGCAAGAGTGCCGTCGGAGATCGCGCGGTTGGAAAACTTAACATTCGCTTTAGTCGAGGAATGTTTTCCATCTTAGATCAACCAGGAGGGGCAAGGAGATGGCTCAATTTACTACAGGGACGCTTGGCAAAAAATAATGATAAAACGGGCTGGTCTCTCCGCACCGATCGCCCTTCTTGATTGCGATAGGGCCGGACACATTTCCATGGCTCCAAATCCAGTTTGGATCTAGGGCCTGTTCGAACGCATGCTGAAGGACTTTGCCAAGGTCTTCTCCGGGCGGATGGGACAGACCATCATCGGATTCGGGACCCTTTTCGTCTTGCTGCGTCTGATGACGAAGGAGGACTACGGGCTCCTCGCGCTGGTCACGTCTCTCTCTGGCGTCATCGCTGTCGCGGCTCAGTTCGGCCTCTCGTCCGGGCTTTCGAAGCTTGTAAACGACGCGCAAATTCGGGCACCCGAGACCGTCGCCGCTCTGTTCCGGAGGGGGCTAGCCGTCCAGTTTATCCTGCTCCTAGTCTTCGGGTTTGCCGGCACCGGCATCGCCGTCCTCGTGTACTCGGAAGAAATTGGCCCTCGCTTGCCTGTTATCGCGGGGATCGCACTCTTCGTCGTCGGAACCGTGGCGGGCGAACACTATTTCCGGACCGGTCGCACGCTGGACTTGTTCGGAAGCATTGCTAGGCTGACCATATGGATGGCTGTGGCGCGCCTTGTCGGAGCAGTCATCCCATATGCGCTGACGGGGTCGATCGGGTGGAGCGTGTTCTACTATGGCGCTCTACAGGCGCTCACAGCCAGTTTCTACCTCTATGGTCTCCTGCGCGAAATGAGCGATGGCGAGGCCACCCACGCGGCGTTGGAGGGCGGGCTCCGACCTTGGGATTATGTCAGGGTTGCACTGCCGTTTCTTGTTATAGCCTCCAGTAACATTATCTTCTCGCAGATTGCGCTGCTCGTGTTGGGCAAGGCGCAAACGCTCGGATCCGTGGCGGAGTATGAGGTGGCAAACCGCGTGGTAAACTTCCTCCGCAGCCCTGCAATCGCATTCAGCTTCGTCATCTCGAGCCGGTTCGGTCGAGCCGTGGCGAGCGCTGATAACCGTGCGGTCCGCGAAAGACTCCGCACGAACGCGCAGGTGAGCCTCCTCGGCGTGCCGATGGCGATGAGCCTTTTTTTCTGCGCAGACTGGGTGCTACTGGTGCTCGGCGGGGCAGCCTACGCGGACGCAGTGCTGCTAGTCCAGATCCTGAGTATCTATCTCGCGGGCGCCTTCATTGCCGACAGCTATAGCCTCTCACTGGACTACTCAGGTCTATCGCGCGGTCGGGCGGGAATCGTAGTGGCGGTCGCTGTGATGAACATCGCGCTAAGCGTCTGGTTAGTGCCCCTGATGGGGACACAGGGCGCCGCACTTGCGGTCACTACTTCGACGATGGTGCAGGCGTTTGGTTTTGTCTCTCTGATTCGCTGGGAATTTTCCATAGGCTTCATCGACGCCACGGGAATCGCAAATACGTTATATGCATTACTTGCGATTATTATAATGATTGTTATGATTCTGACGAATAAGTCTATCGATATTATATTATTACGTATCTGCGGAATTGTCGGGGCCTTTGTACTTGCTGTAATCTATTCGCTTTTCCTTATCAAACAACATGAATATACGAAGAATGTTTAATATCATAAAGAAATTATACGGTTATTTTTTGCTGATGACACGGGGAGGGGTGGCGTATGCCCGGTGGCTAGGTGTCTCAGTTGGGACAGGTTGTCGGATATACACTTCGAGTTTCGGGTCGGAGCCATTTTTGACTTCGATCGGAGATCGTGTCACCATCACGAGCGGGGTCAAATTTATCACCCATGATGGATCGGCATGGCTAGTTCGAGACGAGAGGGGACGACGTTATGTTTATAATAGTATAAAGATAGGTAACGATGTTTTTGTAGGGGTCAACACAATAATATTACCTGGTGTCGAAATTGGGGATCGGGTAATTGTCGCAGCTGGATCAGTCGTCACTAAGTCTATTCCTGATGGATGCATCGTTGCGGGTGTTCCGGCGAGACGCATAGGGGAGTATGCTGAATATGAATCATTTGCATTGAATAATTTTGCATCAGAAAAAGATTTGTCAGGATATGATTATGTATCAAGAGTTAATATGGGATTAGACATCAGGGGGGCTAAACCATTGTTGGGATAACTAGCCGTGCAAAACATGATAAATATATCATATATTTTTTTGGCTATAATAATTGGTTTAGCTAATTATGGCAGAATTAGAAAAGTATCGATAGATACGTTTGATATTTTCTCATACTCATATATATTGGTCTACTGTCTGGTTCCGAGTGTGATCATCGGCAATGAAAATCCCATCTTTGATATAGCTATAGCTTATGATGAGGGTAGTGGGTTTGCTGAGTTATTTGTAATTGTTGTATTTTATGCCCTGTCTTGGGCGGGATGGCAATTTGTCATGATTAGAGTAGCTCACGGAAGGCGATATTTTGCATGGTCCGATTACCCGACTGTGCATGTAGTATTCATAATATCAATCATTGTAATTATTGCGTTAATTACTTACGTGGTGTCATATGGAGGCTTGGAGTCGTCCTTGAATGAGGCTGCGGCGATCAGGGCTGGCCATCGACAAGTTCAGAGATACGCGTTTGTAAAACGTTTTTTGGTCTTGCCGGTCATAACCGTTACAATATTGGTTGGTGTCAGTCTTGTGAGGCGACGCTTCAATATGATGCGTCTATTGGCTATAGGTTCATCAGTGGCGTTATTCATTATCTGCGGACTATTGCTTGCGGGGCGCGGGCGATTCATTGTATTGCTTTTGATAATATTTGTGTGTATATCAAATGTAAGAAACAGGCCTGCTCTGGCTATGGGCTTGGTGTCAATTTGTATAGGCATTCCATTGATGATTCTTGGCAAACCGTTCTTGAATTCGGTTGCGTCATATCAAGAATTTGATATATTATCAAATATAGGAAATTCAGTATATATTATAAATTCGTTGATAAATGATTTCAAGTATCCATATATAAGTCTTGATGCATTAGTTGATGATATGTTTTTCATGCCTCAAAAAGTTCGTCATGTCAGTGATCTGTATTATGGTATTGTGTCTTTGGTTCCGGAGCAAATTATCCCAGTTCGAGCCGGTGATAGTGTGGCATACGAGAATACGATGAGGGTGTCAGGCTATTATGATTCCGATGTGCCTCCAGGCATCGTCGCTTTGTCGATATATATGTTCTCTTTCGCCGGTGTGGTCCTAGTGCCTGTGCTTCTAGGGTGGATTTTTGCAAAGGTTGATTCATGGTTCCATATGACTAGAGTGAGGTCCGAAGTTCATCTTGCGACGCACGCAATAATTGCCGTCACGCTGGGATATGGGATAATGGCGGGCGAGCCGAGGGTGTATCTGCAATCTTATGTATTACATTGGTTATTCTTTATAAGCTATATAATATGGACTAAATACAAATTTTATATATATCGAAAAGTACATACTAACGCAATTTTACATTTTCACAATTAAACAATGTCCAAAGTAGGAGATGTGCTTTTTGTTCTGCCCACGGATTTGCTTGGGGGGGCCGAACAAGTAATGCGCCTGCTCGTGCTTGAGGCGGCGACTGAGCGATCACAAGTTCACGTGGTATTTCTGTCGGCTGGAAGGAGGGGGATGTGGGGAAAGGTGCCATCGAATGTTCATCTTCACTACGTAGATGCGTCTAGTGAAAAAATGGGGTTTGTCAAGGCCTTGCCTCTTGTACTCAGACTTAGTAAGATTTTGCACTTGGCTCAAGTGGTATCGTCACATCTCCACGTGAACGCATATCTAGGTATGCTGCGCAAGCTTGGGCTGATCCGAATGGACTGGCAGGTGGCCCGGGAGTCGACGGTGTTCCGCGACCGTTTTGCCGGTGTCAAGCTCGCGCTCTTCAAGTTGCTCTACCGGGTAGGCTACGGATCCGTGGATCTCGTGGTTTGCCAGACAGATTACATGAAGGAGGCTCTCCTCGACCTCGTACCACAAGCGCACACGTGGGATGTCGAGGTAATCCCAAACCCGATTGATGTAGAAGCAATCACGAGGCGAGTGTCAGAGTCCGTGGACCCCTCGCCACACGGGTTAATGCCCTACATTGTGTCGGCCGGTCGATTGATCCCGGAGAAGGGATACGATGTGCTCCTCCAGGCTTTCGGGCGGATCCGGGCGCGGCACCCCGGGATGCGACTCCTGATCCTCGGTGAGGGGGGGGAGCGTGCGAAGTTAGAAGACTTAGCCGCTGGGCTTGGCGTAAAGGATGGAGTCGAAATGCCAGGTCGAGTACTTAATCCAATCCCATACTTTGCCCACGCTGAATGCTGCGTCGTCAGTTCCCGCGTCGAGGGATTTCCCAATGTGCTGCTCGAGAAGATGGCCGTGTCCGATGCGGTTGTCTCGACGCTCTGCGCAGGGGGCGTGGACCAATTGGAGGGCGTGCGCGTCTGCCCCCCTGACGATCCCGACGCGCTAGCCGATGCCATCGAAAGCGTTATCGGACGGTCGGTGTGCGGTTCGGGCACTCTCGCGTCGACGCTCTCCACCCGAGCGCCAAAATACTTCTGGCACCGAATCTCCAGGCACTAGAATGAGCCAGCTGCACACGGCACTCTCTGGCGCCCGTTCACGACCCCGCCTCGTCTACGTCGTGACGGACCCGATGACGGCACGGCACCTTCTTCGCGGCCAACTGGCGGCGGCCGGACGCCGCGGCTTCGATGTTGCTGTCGCCACGGCCGCTGGGCCCGACCTCGACCGCGTCGCGGCGCGCGACGGCGTCGAGGTGTTCCCAGTCCCGATCACCCGCGAGATCGCCCCCCTCGCCGACGCCCGCGCCCTTGCCGCGCTCGTCGGCGTCATGCGGCGGTGGCGGCCCGACGTCGTCAATGCGGGAACGCCCAAGGCCGGGCTCCTGGGAACGCTGGCGGCTCGCCTAGCTGGCGTGCCCGTCCGCCTCTACACTCTTCGCGGCCTCCGCCTCGAGACTACGACCGGCCGGACTCGCGCGGTCCTCCGCACGACTGAGCGGCTCGCGTCCTCCGCCGCCACGCGCGTTATCGCCGTGAGCCCGAGCTTGGCCGCCGAGACTATCCGTCTCGGTCTCGCGCCGGACGACAAGGTGACCGTCCTCGGGCACGGCGCGAGCAACGGCGTTGACGTCGACAGGTTCGCCCAGCCGGATGGCGACGCCGTCCAGTCCCTCCGCCACCGCCTGCGTGCCCTGAGCAAAGCCGAAGGGCCGATTCCTGAGACCGCCCCCGTGATCGGCTTCGTCGGCCGGTTTACGCGGGACAAGGGGATCGCCGAGTTGGTCGCGGCCTTCGAGCGGGTGGGGGAGAGGCATCCCGGGGCGCGACTCCTCCTCGTGGGCGACTTCGAGGCCGGCGACCCCGTCGGGGCGGACGTCGCCGAGCGGATCGCGGTGCACCCCCGCATCCTCACGCCGGGCTTTCTGCCGGACCCCGCGCCGGCTTACGCGCTCATGGACGTGCTGGCGTTCCCGTCGCACCGCGAGGGCTTCCCGAACGTGCCCCTCGAGGCCGCCGCCGCCGGGCTCCCGATCGTCGGCGCCCGCGCGACGGGGACCGTCGACGCCGTGGTAGACGGCGAGACCGGCACGCTCGTGCCCCCCGGCGACGCGGACGCCCTGGCCGACGTCCTCGGCCGTTACCTCTCCGACGCCGACCTCCGTCAGCGGCACGGTGAGGCGGGGCGCCACCGCGTCGAGGCCCACTTCACGAACGAGATCGTGTGGGCGAACCTGTTCGACGAGATCGACCAGCTCCTCCAGGCCGCGGGCATCGAGCCACCGTCTCCCTCTCGCCCGCCGTCCGCCGAGGTGTTCAATGTGGCGTGAGTGGACGGGCCCAGCGCAGACGGACCGTGAGCCGATGGGCTCCGAACAGACGGGCTCTGGGCTGAGGTCCCCTGTTCAGGCCGGTGTCGGACGGACGGGCCCTGGGCGGAGCAGAAGGGCCCGCTCGTGTCCTCGTCGCCCTGTCTCTAATCAGCCACCGGTTCACGGGTCCACTCGCGGGCCAGACGGACGACCTCATGGAACCCGCCTTCGCCGAGAAGACCAGCCACCGGCCCTTCGGCTCCGCTCAGCCCAGGCATGGAGGAGAGCAGGGGGCAGGTGGAACGCCGTTCATTGGCTGAGGGCATGAGGCGAACGTTGTACACCCGCGTAGGGAAGCCCCTCTTCGACCGGACGGCCGCTGCCGCCGGGCTCGTCGTACTGAGCCCGGTCCTGGGCGCGGTTGCCCTGCTCGTACGCACGAAGCTGGGGGCACCCGTTCTGTTCCGTCAGACCCGCCCGGGGCGGGGCGGCGAGCCGTTCGAGATGGTCAAGTTCCGGACAATGACCGACGCCCGTGGCCCCGACGGTGCCCTGCTCCCGGACGCTCAGCGGCTGACGCCTCTCGGCCAGCTCCTCCGGAGCTCCAGCCTCGACGAGCTCCCCGAGCTCTGGAACGTGGTTCGGGGCGACATGAGCCTCGTAGGCCCGCGGCCGCTCCTGATGCGCTACCTCGACCGGTACACCCCGGAGCAGGCGCGGCGCCACGAGGTCCGGCCCGGCATCACGGGGCTGGCCCAGGTGTACGGCCGCAATGCGATCGGGTGGGACGAGAAGCTGGCCTATGACGTGTCGTACGTCGACCAAGTCTCACTCGGCCTCGACCTCCGCATCCTGCTGCGGACAGTCTTCCAGGTCGTCCGCCGCGACGGCATCTCAGCCGAGTCGCACGCGACGATGCCCGAGTTCACCGGAACGGAATCGTAGGCGTCAGGCCACGTAAGCAAGCCCCCCGACCAACACCACGCTCAACCATGCAAGACCTCGTTATTTACGGAACCGGTGGATTTGCGCGCGAGACGCTCCAGGTAGCGCTCGACATCAACGAGGATGGCGGCACTTGGAATGTGCTCGGCTTCCTTGATGATGATCCCGAACAGCACGGCCAGTCGATCCACGACCTCCCAGTGCTGGGAGGAGCAGGGTGGCTCACAAATCGGTCCGATGTCCAAGTGGCTGTAGGGATCGGGAGCACGCCAGCGAAGCGCAAGGTGGTCCGGCGCCTCGCCGATGCACAGCACAGCGCTTTTGCGACGCTGATTCACCCCCGTGCGTGGATCGGCCGTCGTGTCGGAGTGGGGGCCGGCACAATCGTTTGCGCCGGAACGATGGTGACGACCGACATCGAGATCGGTGACCACGTCATCCTGAACTTGGACTGCACGGTTGGCCACGACACCCAGATCGAGCAGTTCACGACAGTCGCACCAAGTGTTAATATCTCAGGTGACATCCGAATCGGCGAGGGCTGCGATCTCGGGACGGGCGCTGCGATTATTCAGGGGGTGTCTATCGGCGCCTGGACTGTGCTTGGCGCTGGGGCGGTCGTGGTTCGCGATCTCCCCGCGAACGTGACCGCGGTCGGGGCTCCAGCAAGAGCGATCAAGGAGCGCCCTGCGGGTTGGCATGAGTAGCTCGGTAGCAGCCAAACATGCTCCGTGTCCGCTTGGTGACACGAGGACGCGTAGGCTAGGCAACTGTGTCGTGAGTGAGGAATCATGAACGTTCTCGTCGTTGGCGTTGGCGGGCACGCGAAGGCCGTGATCGCGACGCTCCAGGCCGCAGGCCACGCGATTGTCGGCTGCCTCGACGACCGCGCAGGGGCGGAGGGGACGGCCGTCCTCGGCGTGCCCGTCGTCGGCCCCACGTCGCGGCTGGCGGAGCATGACGGCGAGGCCGTCCTGGCGATCGGCGCCAACGCCGTCCGCCAGCGGCTGGCGGCGGCGCACCCCGCGGCCCGGTGGGCGACGGTGGTCCACCCGACGGCCGTGGTGCACGAGAGCGTCCGCCTCGGGGCCGGGGCGGTCGTGTTCGCCGGCGCCGTGCTCCAGCCGGACGTCACGGTCGGCGCGCACGCCATCGTCAACACGGGCGCGACAGTCGACCACGACGGCCGGCTGGGCGATTTCGTGCACGTGGCTCCGGGGTGCCACCTGTCCGGCGGCGTGACGCTGGGGGAGGGCGCCTTCCTCGGCGTCGGCGCTGCCTGCCTGCCCGGCGTCACCGTCGGCGCGTGGACGACGGTGGGTGGCGGGGGCGTCGTCGTTCGCGATCTTCCGCCGCACGTCACCGCCGTCGGCGTCCCGGCGCGTTCTCTGGAGACGCCACAGTAGGGGCGCACCCCATACTGTACGTGTCATCCTGAGCGAAGCGAAGGATCTTGACGCGGTGCTGGACGCTGTCGCTCCCGGTAGCGAACAACGACAGGCCTGAGTTGAGATCCTTCGACTCCGCCGCTGCGCGGCTCCGCTCAGGATGACACGGAGAGAGGTCCGCGGCGGAGTGGACCGCGGCGCGTTGTCCCCATCTCTTCCCACCTGACCCCGACCCGTTCTCTGTGCCCGACCGTCTCTACCTCTCGCCCCCCCACATCGGCCCCGACGAGCTCGCGCTCGTGACCGAGGCCTTCGAGACCAACTGGGTCGCCCCGGTGGGCCCCCACGTCGACGCGTTCGAGCGCGAGTTCGCCGCCTACGTCGGGGCCGAGCACGCCGTGGCCCTCTCGTCGGGGACGGCCGCGCTCCACCTCGCCCTCCGCGACCTCGGCGTGGGACCCGGCGACGAGGTCGCCGTCTCCACCCTCACGTTCTGCGCGAGCGTCAACCCGATCCTCTACGAGGGCGCGACGCCCGTCTTCGTCGACAGCGAGCGCCGGTCCTGGAACCTCGACCCGACCCTCGTCGAAGACCTGTTCCGGGATCGGGCGGCGAAAGGCCGGCAGGTCAAGGCCCTTGTCCCGGTCCACCTCTACGGCCAGACCGCCGACCTCGGCGCGCTCGTGGAGCTCTGCGACCGGTACGGCGTCCCGATGATCGAGGACGCGGCGGAGGCGCTCGGCGCCAGGTACCAGGGGGAGGAAAGCCAGGGGCAGAGCGAAGCCCGTGATCGGGCCCTGAACGGCGGTTCCCGAGCGGCGGTCCCCGAGCGGAGTCGAGGGGAGTCGAGGGGAGCCGAAGGGCCGGTGGCGGGGCCTCCGGGCGAGAACGAGGCCGAAGGGCTCTCCCCCCGGGGCTTCGGCTCCGCTCAGCCCCCGCCCGACCGAGGCCCGTCTGCTCAGGGGCCAGGCGGCGGGCGGAGCCCCGGCACGTTCGGCCGGGCCGGCATCTTCTCGTTCAACGGCAACAAGATCATCACGACCTCGGGCGGGGGGATGCTCGTGACCGACCGCGCCGAGACGGCCGCCCACGTCAAGAAGATGGCGACGCAGGCCCGCGACGCCGCGCCCCACTACGAGCACTCCGAGGTCGGCTACAACTACCGCCTGAGCAACGTGCTCGCCGGGATCGGCCGCGGCCAGCTCCGCCAGCTCGACCACCGCGTGGCCGCCCGGCGCCGCGTGTTCGACGCCTACGTCGATGCGCTCGGCGACCTTCCCGGCGTCGCGTTCATGCCTGAGGCTTCGTGGGGGACCCACACCCGCTGGCTCACGTGCCTCACCCTCGACCCCGAGGCGGCCGGGGCCACGCGCGAGGACGTCCGCCGCGCGCTCGAGGCCGACGACGTCGAGGCCCGCCCGGTCTGGAAGCCGATGCACCTCCAGCCGGTCTACGCCGGCTACGAGGCGGTCGGTGGGGCCGTCGCCGAGGACCTCTTCGACCGCGGCCTCTGCCTCCCGTCCGGCTCCGGCATGACCGAGGCCGACGTCGAGCGCGTCGTGACGGGGGTCCGGGCCGCGCTCGGCGTCCCATCCGTCCCCCCGGAGAATGGGGAAGTCCCTGAGGTCTGAGGGGGAAACGGGAGATAGGGGTCCGTGGGGCGGTTTGGCATTTCCCTCACGTTGGGCATCCACACAATGGGCGTAGTATGCACCGCCCCACCACGGTCCACTTCGCGCTCAAACCTGTAGCGCTCTCCCTCTGTTGGACCCCATGAGAGACGCCGTCCGTCGATACCTCCCGCCGGCTCACGAGGTGGCCGTGTGGACGAAGTTCTTCCTCGACGTCGCGGTGTGGAGCGCGGCCGCACCGATTGCCTACCTCCTCCGCCTCGAGGGGAACGTCGTCGGGTACATGCCGTCGCTCGTGGTGTACACGGCCGCCGGCACGGTCCTGAAGGTTGTCGCCGTGTATGGCTTCCAGTTCCACCGCCGCGCCTGGCGGTGGATCGGGGTTCGGGACCTGTTCTGGCTCATCGTCGCCGTCTGCGGCGTCATGCTCGTGCAGGGCACCGGCGTGCTCGTGGCCGACGGGTGGGGCACGGACCTCGTGTTCCCCCGGAGCGTCCCGGTGATCGAGGCCGCGCTCGCGATCCTGGGCCTCAGCGCCCTCCGGCTGTCCCGCAGGCTCCGCCACGAGCGAGCGCGGAGGGCCGAGGCCAGCGACACCAAGAGGGTCCTCGTCGTCGGCGCCGGCGACGCGGGCGTCCTCCTCGTCCGGGAGCTGCTCCGCCACCCCGAGACGGGCCTCGTGCCCGTCGGCTACCTCGACGATGACCCGATCAAGTCGAACCGCCCCCGGATGGGCGTCCCCGTCCTGGGCACCCTCGCCGACCTCGAGGCCGTCGTGGCCGAGCAGGCGATCGACGAGGTGCTCCTCGCGATGCCGAGCGCCCCGGGCCGGGTCGTCCGCGAGGTCGTCGAGGCCGCCCGCCGGGCCGACGTGTCGAGCCGCGCCGTCCCCCGCCTGACGGACCTCGCGACCGGGCGGGTCCACATTGACGAGGTCCGCGAGATCGACCTCGAAGACCTCCTGGGCCGCGAGCCGGTCCGCCTCGACACGAAGCCGATCCGTGCGTACGTGACGGGCCGCGTCGTGCTCGTGACGGGAGCGGGCGGGTCGATCGGGTCCGAGATCGTCCGCCAGGTGGCCGCGTTCGAGCCGGCGGCGATCGTGCTCCTGGGGCGGGGCGAGAACAGCGTGTACCAGATCGACCGCGAGGTCGGCCGGCGGTGGCCCGACGTCCCCCGCCACGCCGTGATCTGCGACGTCCGCGACCGGGCCTCGCTGCGCGACGTGTTCGAGCGGTTCCGGCCGGAGGTCGTGTTCCACGCGGCGGCGCACAAGCACGTCCCGCTGATGGAGGCCAACCCGGCCCAGGCCGTCCTCAACAACGTGGTCGGGACGCGGAACGTGGCCGAGCTCGCCTGCGAGCACGGCGCCGACCGGCTGGTCAACGTCTCGACCGACAAGGCCGTCAACCCGACGAACGTGATGGGCGCGTCGAAGCGGGCGGCGGAGATGGTCGTCTCGTCGGTCGGCGCGCGCCCCGACTGCGCGTGCACGATGGTGTCGGTCCGGTTCGGGAACGTCCTCGGCAGCCGGGGGAGCGTCGTGCCCCTGTTCCGCGACCAGATCGCGCGGGGCGGGCCGGTCACGGTGACGCACCCCGACATGGTCCGCTACTTCATGACGATCCCCGAGGCGTCGCAGCTGGTGCTCCAGGCTGGCGCGTTCGCCGAGCGGGGTCGGGTCTACGTCCTCGACATGGGCGAGCCGGTCCGGATCGCCGACCTCGCGCGCGACCTCATCCTGCTGTCCGGCCTCGAGCCCGGCGAGGACATCGAGATCGCCTACAGCGGGGCGCGCCCCGGCGAGAAGCTCTTCGAAGAACTCCTGATGGCCGAGGAGGGGACGGAGCCGGGTCCGCACGAGAAGATCTTCGTCGCCCGGAAGGCCCGCGTGGTGGGCGGCCTCGGCGGCCGGCTCGCGGCGCTCGTCGAGGCGGCCGAGGCCAACGACGGCGACGGGGTGCGGACCGCCTTCCGGGCCGTCGTCGAGACCTACCGCCCGGACCACGCGGCCCCGACGGGTTCCGTCGCGTCGACCGTGCGGGCCGGCGGCGACGGCGGCGTGCCGGTCGAGGCCGGCGTCCTCGACGAGGCGGGGTACGAGGACGCCACTCTGTCGCCCTGACCCCGAAGGGAGGGCGTAGTCAACGAACGTGGCGGATCTCGACGCGGCCTCCGTGGCCGTCACCAGCGGGCTGCAAAGGCCGGTCGGTCGGCGCTGAGATCCTTGGCTTCGCCGTCCCTTGTATGATGGGTCCGGCGCGGTAGCCCGCCCGTCCCTCGGTCCCCGAGACCGCCCCGGAGCGAGGGCGCCGCGCCGCTCTCTGCCCCATCCCGAACAGTTGCCGGGACCGCCGAGCGTGTCCGCGACGCGAGTCCGTATCTGCAAGGCCGGGACCCGGCGGAGCCGTTCCACCCTCCGCCGACCCCATGCCCGACCTCTACGTCGGCGTCGACGTCTCGGCCGACGCCCTCGACCTCGCCCGTTCCGACGGCCGCGCCGAACGGCTGCCCCACGACGACGACGGGCTGGCCCGTCTGGCCGAGTCGTGCGAGGGCGCCGCGCTCGTCGTCCTCGAGGCCACCGGCGGCATCGAGCGGACGGCTGCCGCGGAGGTCGCCGCCACCGGGGTCCCGGTCGCCGTCGTCAACCCCCGTCAGGTCCGCGACTTCGCCCGCGCGACCGGCCAGCTCGCCAAGACCGACGCCATCGACGCGGCCGTCCTCGCGCTCTTCGCCGAGCGGGTCCGCCCGGAGGCCCGGCCGCTCCCGACCGACGAGCAGCGGGCGCTGGCCGCGCTCGTGGCCCGGCGGCGCCAGGTCAACGAGATGCTCGTGGCCGAGCGGCTCCGGCTGAGGACGGCCGCCCCCGCCGTCCGACGGGGCATCGAGGCCCACGTCGCGTTCCTGGAGGGCCAGAAGGCCGAGGCCGAGCGCGCGGTCGCCGAGGCCGTCCGGTCGAGCGCGGCGTGGCGCGAGCGGGACGACCTCCTCCGGTCGGTGCCCGGCGTCGGGGCTGTGCTCTCGGCCACGCTCATCGCGGAGCTCCCGGGGCTCGGGCGGCTGACCGGGAAGCAGGTCGCCGCGCTCGTCGGGGTCGCCCCGCTCGCCCGCGACAGCGGCCGGCTCGTCGGGCGGCGGTCGGCGTGGGGCGGCCGGGCCCCCGTCCGGGCCGCGCTGTACATGGGGGCGCTGACGGCGGCCCGGATGAACCCGACGCTCCGGGCGTTCTACGCCGGGCTGGTCGGTCGGGGGAAGGCGCCGAAGGTGGCGCTCGTGGCCGTGATGCGCAAGCTGCTCGTCGCGCTCAACGCGATGGTCCGGGACGGGCGACGGTGGGACGAGAATCGGCCGGTGACCGCTTGACTTCCGACACAGTTGCTTCGGGGTCGCTCCGCTCAGGATGACGAGAGAGCCGGAGCTTTCGCACAAGTCCTGGGCGTCCCGGACGAGGCACTGCTCGGATGAGGCGCCGCGCGGGCACGCCCGAGAGGTCACCCCGAGACGGAGTCGTCGGCGCCGCACGAGTTGTCACTCACGGAGTCCCCCCTCCTCCCATGAGGAGGGGGACAGGGGGTGGTCAGCCTGACCCGTGGCAGGGCGACCTCTCCAGACGACCCCGCCGGAACCCTACGAGCGCCCGCCCATCGTCGCGAGCCGCTCGCGGATGGCGTCGCGCAGGGCGGGCCGCCAGTCGAGCGGGCCGAGGCCGAGGGCGTCGAGCGACGGACCGAGCTCCAGCTCGACCCGCTCGGGCCGCCGGGCCGCCGTCGGGTAGTCGGCGGTCGGGATGGGGGCGACCTCGACGTCGAAGGAATGCCCCGCGTCGGCCGCCGCGTCGACGGTCGCGGTCGCGAGCTCGTGCCACGTGGCGAGGGGCGCGCCGGCCGCGTGGACCGTCCCCACGAGCCCGTCGAGGGCCCGCCGGGCGGCGGCGTGCGCCGCCCGGGCCACGTCGCGCGCCGCCGTGGGGTGGCCCCACTGGTCGGCGACGACGGTAAGGCGGGGGCGCTCGGCGGCGAGGCGGAGGATCGTCGCCACGAAGTTGGCGTCGTACGCGCTGAAGACCCAGGCCGTCCGCAGGATCACCGAGGCGGGCGCGGCCGACCGGACGGCGGCCTCGCCGGCGGCCTTGCTCGCGCCGTAGACGCCGAGCGGCGACGTCGGGTCGTCGGGCGCGTAGGGGGCGCCCTTCGTCCCGTCGAACACGTAGTCGGTCGAGAGGTGGACGATGGGGGCGCCAACGGCCGCGGCCGCCGCGGCGACGTGGCGGGCCCCATCGCGGTTGACGGCGAACGCGGCCTCGGGCTCCGCCTCCGCACGGTCGACGGCGGTGTAGGCCGCCGCGTTGACGACGACGTCGGGCCGGGCCGCCGCGACGGCCTTGCGGACGGCCGCCGCGTCGGTGATGTCGAGGGCCGCCCGGTCGAGCGCGACGACGTCGTGGGGGCCGGCGAGCCGTACGAACTCTCGGCCGACTTGGCCACCGGCGCCTGTCAGGAAAAAAGTCATCGGAATCAGGGCGCTTCGGAGGGCCCGAAACGGACATCTGGAAGGGAGGGGACTCGCTTCCCTGGGACGGAAAGAGACACGATACCCCAAGTCCCTGACGGTATGGACGTCGTTGCGCTATGGCCCGTGTGGCTGTTCGGGTGGTGACCGTTCCTGCTCTGGGTGGCCCTGGTCAGCGCGGTCGCAGGCCTCGCGACTCGGCCCCGGCTGAGCCGACCAGGGAGGCCCTTCCGTTACGGCGCCAAAAGCGCGTCGAGGGCGGCGCCGTAGATCCGCCGCGCCGTCGCAGCGCCGTCAGGCACGGCCCGGGCGTAGGCCTCCAGCATCACGCCCGCGTTGGCCTCCAGCACCGCCAGCCCGTCGGCCGTCTCGACCACGTCGACCGAGGCGAAGCGGAGCCCGAGCGTCCCGGCCGCCGCCGCCGCCAGCCGCTCGACCTCGTCGCGGACCTCGGCGCTCTCGATCGGCCGCGGCACGGACCCGAGCTGGAGGTTGTGGCGCCAGTCGAGGAGGACCTGCTCGCCCTCGCCGGGCACACGCCGCCGTACATCGAGGGCGACTGCGGAGGCGTCGAGGCCGGCCGCCTCGGCGAGGGCGCCGACCGACCGGACCCCGTCGCCGACGACCGCGGGCCGTGCCTTCGCGTACGTCAGCAGCACGTCGTCGTCGAGGAGCACGGCGCGGTACTCGGTCTCGATCTCGTGGAACGGCGAGAGCGCCAGCGCGCGGTGCCGCACGAGCCCGTCGTGGACCGCCGCCTCCAGCTCGCGCGCGCCCCGCACCCGGACGACGTCCTCGCCGCCCGTCCCCTCGTTCGGCTTGACGACGAGATCCCAGCCGTTCCGCTCGCCGAGCGCCCGGATCGCCGCCCAGTTGCCCGCCTCGCCGACGTAGGGCGCGAGGTCGGGGCGGAGGACGAGGTGGTGCGCGACGCACGGCACGCCGCGCGCTTCGAGGAGCTCGGCCGTCGCCACCTTGTCGGCCGAGACGGCCCGCGCGCCGGCCGAGTTGAGCGGGAACACGTAGCCGACGATGTGTTCCGTCCAGCCGCCCCACGAGAGGCGGAGGATCCAGTCGCCCGCGAACGACGCGACCTCGACGCCGCGCTCGGCGGCGAGCTGGCGAACGGTCGAGACGAGGAGCCGGTCCTGGTTGGCGAGCACGGGGGGGAGGGGCAGGGCGGACTCGCGGATCGGTCGTCCGGAACGAACGAGAAGGAGCACGGCGCAGGTGGCGGTCGCTAGCGGGGCCCCAGACCCATCCGGGGGCGCCGAAACCGTTCACTACGCTGAGGCCGGGAGGTGTGGAACAGCCGCGCGAGCCTGGGGCTTGTGCGGAAACGCCCCTCATCCCGTCATCCTGAGCAGCGCGAAGGATCTCGACGCCACCGCGAGCCGCTCTGCGAGCGCTGGCGACGGTCTCGGACGCCGCGTCGAGATCCTTCACTGTGTTCAGGATGACACCTCGGGGGTTTCCGCACAGAGCCTAGGTTGGTCGGGCCCCAAGGTATCCCGCGCCCCGGCGCATCTCCCATGCCCTCCGGCCTCGACCGGCTCCTCGCGCTCCCCCGGTTCGCCGACGACCCGGCCGGGGCCTACCGCCCCGGCCTCGACCGCGTCCGCGCGCTGCTCGGCGCCATGGGCGACCCGCACCGCGCCGCGCCCGTGGTCCACGTCGGCGGGACGAACGGGAAGGGGTCGACGGCGTCGTTCGTCGCCGCCATCGCGACCGCCAGCGGCCGCCGCGTCGGCCTTCTCACGTCGCCGACGCTGCTCCACCCGGCCGAGATGGCCCGCGTCGACGGCGTGCCCCAGGTCGAGGCCTTCGGCGCCGCGGCGGATCGGTGGATGGAGGAGGCTGCGGCCGTCGGGAGCTCGTTCTTCGAGGCCGCCGTCGCGCTCGCGTTCGTCGTTTTCTCGCAGGCGGAGGTGGACCTCGCCGTCGTCGAGGTCGGCCTCGGCGGGGTGGAGGACGCGACGGCCGTCGTCGACCCCGCGGTGACGATCGTCACGAGCGTCGGGCTCGATCACACGGACGTGCTCGGCGCGACGCGGCCCGAGATCGCGCGCGTCAAGGCCGGCATTGCGGCGCCCGGCGTCCCGTTCCTGCACGCCGTCGAGGGCGCGGAGACGGTCGCGGCGCTGGAGGAGGAGGCGCGGCGGCGCGGCGGTGTCCCCGAGCGCGTCCGCGAGACGGTCCGGCTGGCGACCGAGGCGGAGGGGCTCGTGATCGAGACCGAGCGGCAGAGCTACGGCCCCGTCGCGCTCGGGCTGCCCGGCGCGCACCAGGCCTGGAACGCCGCGCTCGCCGTCCGTGCCGTCGAGTCCCTCGGCCTCGGCGTCGCTGGGGAGGCAGTCGAGCGGGGGCTCCGCGACGTCGTCGCGCTCGCCGGGCTGCGGGGGCGGTCCGAGGCGTGGGTTGGCGACCCGCGCCTCGTCCTCGACGTGGCCCACAACGCCGACGGGCTGCGCGCCGCGCTCGCGGCCGTGGCCGTGCCGCCCGGCGGCCGGCTCCACGTCCTGCTCGGGATGATGGCCGACAAAGCCATCGCCGAGGTCGCCGACGCCCTCCGCGGCGTGCGGATTCAGACCGTCCCCCTCGACACGCCGCGCGCGCTCTCGGCCGCCGCCCTCGCCGCCCGTCTCCGCTCCGCCGGCCTCGGCGACGTGACCGAGGCGGGCGGGGTGGCCGACGCCATCGGCGCCTTCCGGGAGGCGGCCGGCGCGGCCGACCGGCTCCTCGTCACGGGCTCGCACCGGACGGTCGCCGAGGCGCTGCGGGCGTTCGAGGACGGCGCCGTCTGACCGTTACAGCGACACGCGGACGCGGAGCGAGGGCTGGATCCCGGAGAAGTCGCGGGTGACGGCCTCCGGCGTGCCGTCGGGCCCCGGGCGGAGCGACCAGTCGAGCGGGTCGTGGCGGTCGAGCACGTTGGCCACGTCGAGCGCGACCTCGGCGCGGCGGGCGCCGCCGAGCGGGAGCGTCGTCGCGAGGCCGACGTCGAGCGTGAGGAGCGGGGCGAGCCGGTCGCCCTCGGGGCGGTCGAGCGCGAACGGGCCGACCGCGTCGACGCCGAGGGCAGGCAGGACGTCGTAGTAGGCCCGGCGGAGGGCCCACGTCCGGCCCCAGATGCCGAGCGCGCGGGCGCGGACGAGGAGCCCCGCGTCGCGGCGGCCGGCGGCGAGGACGTCGAGCCCGAGCGTGGCGCGGACGGGCTCGGCCCACGGGGCCGGGACCCAGCGGCCGTCGAAGCGGGCGTCGCTCCGGCGCTCCGTCCGCGCGACGGCGAGGCCGGCGCTGGCGGCCCACCGCGGCGACTGCCGCTCGACGCGCGCGCCGACCCCGACCGACCGGCCGTGTTCGGGGAGGAGGAAGTCGGCCTGCGCGGCGAGCGGGGGGGGCGGCGCGTCGGCGGCGAGGAGGGCGCCGTAGTCGAGGGCGTAGACGCGCGGGAGCGCCTTCGCGTAGCCCTCGACGCGCGCGGCCCACCGGTCCGAGGGCTGCCACAGGACCTCGCCCGCGAGGTGGAGCGCCGACGGCGGCTCGACGGTCGCGTCGACGGGGAGCCAGACGGCGACGTCGGGGACGAGCGCGCTGGGCCCGAACGTCGCCAGCTCGACGCGCGTCGCGAACTGGCGGTACACGCCGCCGGCCAGCCGGGCCGCGACGCCCGCGAGGGGGATCGGCCCGAGGCGGTCGGTCGGGAGCGCGTCGTAGCGGACGGCGAGGCGGGGCTCGGCGAGCACGTCGCCGGTCGCGGCCCGGGCCGTCAGGCGGAGGCCGGGCTCGACGGTCCACCGCGCGCCGAGCCGGAGGCGGGCGTCGGCGACCGCCGCGAGGCGGGCCTGGGTGTGCGCGGCGTCGAGGTCGCGGAAGGCCGTCGACCCGAACCCGCTGGAGAGGAGGTGGAACCGGCTGCGCGCGACGACGCCCTCGGCCCCGACCGAGACCTCCCGGCCCCGGCCGAGCGCGACCGTCGCGTCGGCCTCGAGGGCGAGCTCGTCGAGGGCGTTCCCGTTGTCGGCGAGGTCGAGGGCGTCGAGCGCCGCGCCGAGGCGGGCCTCGAGCACGTCGGGCGCCTCGGTCCCGTCGAGCCCGGCGTCGCGGCCGTCGACGGCGTCGTAGCGCTGGCGGAGCGCGTGGCGGCTCAGCCGGGCGCCCGCCCCGACGCGCCAGCGGGCCGAGACGACGGCCTCCCCGCGGAGCGTCGCCGCGAGGTTCGTCCACCGCGTCGCGTCGCGCGCGAGGAGCGGGGCCGACGGGTCGAGCGCGCCGTCGACCGGCGCGCCGAGCGCGACCAGTTCGGTCGCCACGTCGGCCGTGCCGCGGTACACGGAGGCCTGGAGCGAGCGGAGCGGGCCGACGCGGACGCGCGTGGCCACGTGGAGGTCGGCGAACGCGAGGTCGGACCCGTGGCGGTGGAGGTCGAACCGCTCGCGCGCCATCGGGCCGTCGGCGTCGAGCGCGGCGGCGAGCACGGGGTCGACGTCGTTCCACGCCTGGAGCGCCCGGTCGAGCGATGCGGGCCGGACCACGTCCCACAGGCTCCGCCGGGCGGCCACGAGCGTCGTGACCTCGACCGGGTCGCCCCCGAGGCGGCCGGCCTCGGCGTGGTGCTGGAGGCGGGCGCCAGCGGCGTACACGTCGGCCTCGGCGGCGACGGCGAGCGGGCCGTCGGCCGGCCGTTCGAGCACGTGCTGCGTCTCGATGAGGCCCGCCAGCCGGGAGCCGTGGCGCGCGCCGAACCCGGCCTTGTGGACCGTCACGCGGTCGACGGCGAGCGGGCTCAGCGACCCCAGCGCCGGGCCGATCGCGAGCGGCTCGTAGATCTGGGCCCCGTCGAGCGCGAGCGCGTGCTCGCCCGCCTCGCCGCCCTGGAGCGAGAGCCCGTCGCGGAACGTCCGCCCGCCGACGCCGAGGAGCGGCTGGAGCGCCGGCCCGCCGACGCTCGACGTCGGCGCCGGGGCGCCGTTGGCCAGGGGCGCGGCCGTCTCCGTCTCGGGCGGGGCGCCGGCGACGCGCTCCGGCAGCACCTCGAATCCCACGTCGGCGCCGAGCGCCTCCGACGCCCCCCGCGCCTCGATCCCGTCCACGACGACGGCGCCCGTGCTCGCGACGGTCGGGCGGAGCCGGATCGTCGGGCGGGCCACGGCGCCCGGCGCGATCCCCAGCCGCAGGGCGCTGGACCGGTACCCGACGAAGCTCGCCAGGAGGACCTGCCGCCCGGGCGCCACGCCCGCGAGCGCGAACCGGCCGGACCGGTCGGCCACCGCCGTCGCGTCCGCCAGCCGGACGTGGGCGAGCGGCAGCGGCTCGCCCGTCTCGGCGTCGACGACGAGCCCGGCCACGGCGCCCGGCGCGACCGGCTCCACGACGCGCGCGACCACCACGTAGGTGCCCGTCGACCGGCGGACGTAGTCGAGCCCGACGGCGCCGGTGACGCAGCGGAGGAGGTCCTCGGCCGTCCACCCCGCGCCGCCGCACCACACGGGCCGCGCGCCGACGAGGTCGGTCGAGAACGCGACGTTGACCCCGCCCGCCTCGGCGATGGCGGCGAGCGCCTCGGACGCCGGGACGCCGCGGAACACGAGGCGGACGTCGGCCGCCTCCTGCGCCGACGCCGCGCCGCTCAGGCACACGATCCCCGCGAGCGCCGCGAGGACGCGCGCGAGGAGCGGGCGGGTGGGCCGGCTACGG